>NZ_JBEZDJ010000047.1:0-38795 GCF_040648275.1 Micromonospora sp. NPDC049171 | reverse complement strand
GCGACCTGGACCGGCGCCTGCCTCACCTGCCACCAACCCGTGAAACCCTTACACCGCAACAAACGCCACAGAACCTAACAAAGCACTACTAGGGCGTGTGTCAAAGTCCTCGGTCGAGCCGAGGCGGAGTCCAGGCGGCGGTCCGGCAAGGCGGGAATTGGCCCGGATACCGGTGTTGTATCCGGGCCAATTCCCAACGCGGCCGGTCGTCGTCTGGGCCCGCCGCAGGCCGGCCAGGGGCTTTGACACACGCCCTAGGCCGAGCCGGCCCGCGAGCGGCCCGGGCCGCGTCAGAGCCCGCCCGGCATGCCGATCAGCGAGCCGATCAGGTAGGTGGCGCCGGCGGCCGCGGCACCCAGCAGCAGTTGCCGCAGCCCGCTGGTCCACCACGGACGTTGGGTGAAGCGGGCCACCACCGCGCCGGCGGCGAACAGCCCGAGCCCGCCGACGGCGAGGGCCAGCCACAACTCGGTGGCGCCGAACAGGTAGGTCAGGAGCGGCACCAGCGCGCCCACCGAGAAGAACAGGAACGACGAGATCGCCGCCGCCCACGGGCTGGGCTGGTCGTCGGGGTCGACGCCCAACTCCTCGCGGACGTGCACCCGCAGGGCCTCCTCCGGGTCGCGCCGCACCGCCTCGGCGACCTGGGTGGCCAGGTCGCGGGGCAGCCCCCGGGCCACCCAGGCGTCGGCCAGCTCCCGGGCCTCCGCCTCCGGGTGCCGTTCCAGCTCGCGTCGCTCCTTGGCCACCTCGGCGGCGACCTGCTCGTTGGCGGAGCGGACGCTCGTGTACTCGCCGAGCCCCATCGAGATCGCACCGGCGACCAGGCCGGCGGAGCCGGTGAGCACGATGCTGCGGGGCGACACCCCGCCGCCGCCGACGCCAGCGATCAGGGCGATGTTGGTGACCAGACCGTCCATCGCTCCGAAGACGGCCGGGCGCAGCCAACCGCCGGAGACGTCCGCGTGGTGCGCCTCGCGCAGCGCCGCTGGGGTGTCGGTCATGGCGCCTGCCCTTCGTTCGCGACCGCGGGACTCCGCTGCGCTGCGTTCCTCGCGCTCACGGCAGGGTCAGGATCTCGTGACCGTCGTCGGTCACCACGATGGTGTGCTCGAACTGGGCCGTCCACTTCCGGTCCTTCGTGACCACCGTCCACCCGTCGTCCCACATGTCGTACTGGTAGGTGCCGAGTGTGATCATCGGCTCGATGGTGAACGTCATGCCGGGCTCCATGATGTCGGTGGGGCGCGGGCTGTCGTAGTGCGGCACGTAGAGACCGCTGTGGAAGGCCTCACCGATGCCGTGGCCGGTGAAGTCGCGGACCACGCCGTAGCCGAACCGCTTGGCGTACGACTCGATGACCCGGCCCACCACGTTGATCTGCCGGCCCGGGACGACCGCGCGGATGCCGCGCATCATCGCCTCGTGGGTCCGCTCGACAAGCAGCCGGGCCTCCTCGCTGACCTCGCCGACGCAGAAGGTGGCGTCGGTGTCACCGTGCACCCCACCGATGTACGCGGTCACGTCGACGTTGATGATGTCGCCGTCGGCCAGGACCGTGGAGTCCGGGATGCCGTGGCAGATGACCTCGTTGAGGCTGGTGCAGCAGGACTTCGGGAAGCCCCGGTAGCCGAGTGTCGACGGGTACGCACCGTGGTCGCAGAGGAACTCGTGCACCACCTTGTCGATCTCGTCGGTGGTCACGCCGGGCTTGCAGTGCTCGCCGGCGAGCTGGGTCGCCTGGGCGGCGAGCCGGCTGGCGATCCGCATCTTCTCGATGGTCTCCGGCGTCTGCACGTGCGAGCCGCGCCACTGGGTCGGGCGCTCCTTGCCCACGTACTCCGGTCGGGCGATCTGGGGTGGCACCGGACGCATCGGGGACAGCGCGCCTGGCGTCAGCGGCGGACGGACGGTCATGCCATCAGCCTATCGCCGGGGCCGCTGGTGACCCGCGCCACGGGCGCCGCAGGGCGGTTGTTGCCCTGTCAGGTCGGCTGTGCCATGGTGGCAGCGTGGATCAAGGGGGAGCACCACCCGTCTTCTCCGCCAGCGCGGAGATCGACGGTGACCACCTCCAGGTGGTGGTGGCCGGTGAGGTCGACATGGCGACCGCCGAGACCATGCTCCAGACCGCGTTGCGCGAGCCCGCCCGGCGGATCACGCTCGACCTGAGCGCCGTCACCTTCTTCGACTCGGCCGCCATCCACGCCCTGGTCCGGCTCGCCCAGCAGTTTCCGGGCGTGCTCACCGTCCTGCCGTCACGGCAGGTCCGCCGGGTGTTGGAGATCTCCGGCCTGGGCGAGCAGAGCTGGCTGCGGCCGGCCTGAGCCGATCCGCGCCCTGCGGTCAGCCCCGCAGCTCCCGGCGCAGGGTCACTTCGGTGCCCTCCTCGGTGCGCCGCACCGACAGCTCACCCAACGCCCTGATCAGCGCCAGGCCACGCCCCCGGAAGCCGGAGCCTGTCGACTCACGCCACTGCCCGCTGTCGCGCACGGTGGCCGTCACCGTCCGGTCCTCGATGGCCACCGCCACGCTGATCATCGGCTCGGCCGGGTGGATCGGATGCTCGATGGCGTTGGCCGCGGCTTCGGAGACCGCCACGGTCAGGTCGAACACGTCCGTCTCGTCGACGGCGTGCGCGACGAGGAAGTCCTCCAGGCGCTTGCGCAGCACGCTCAGCCGGGTCGGGTCCGCCGGCAGCCGCAACGCGAAACGGTTCAGCTCGGCCGCCTCGAGGGCGAGGACCGCCACGTCGTCGCGGCGCGGACGCCCGTCGACCCGCTCGACGACCGCGTCGATCAGGTCGACCACGTGCTCGCTGGGGGTCGCCGCGTCGACGCGCAGTTGGGCCAGCGCCGCGTCGATGCCGAGCTGACGGTCCTCGATCAGCCCGTCGGTGTAGAGCAGCAGTCGGCTGCCGGCGGCCAACTCGCCGTCGACCGCCTCGTACGTCGCGGCGGGGATCGCGCCGATCGGTGGGCCGAGCGCACGGTCGTGCAGGAACGACACGTCACCTCCTGTGATCACCAGCGGGGACGGGTGACCGGCGCTCGCGTACCGCAGCCGGCCGGTGCGCGGGTTGAACAGCAGACAGACCACCGTGGCGAACGAGCGACCCTCGGTGGAGCCGACCAGCCGGTTGAGCCGGGTCAGCGACTCGGCCGGGTCGTAGCCCTCCAGCAGGTACGCCCGCAGCGCGTTGCGCAGTTGCCCCATCGCCGCCGCGGCCTGGACGCCCTTGCCGACCACGTCGCCGATGACCAGCACCAGGTCGTCGTCCTCGACGTCTATCGCGTCGTACCAGTCGCCGCCGACCTCGACGTCGGCGGTACCGGGCAGGTACCGGCTGGCCAACACCGCTCCCGGTAGCTGCGGCAGCGACCGGGGCAGCAGGCTGTGCTGCAGGGTGGTCGCGATGCGGTGTTCGGCTTCGTAGAGTTGGGCGTTTTCCAGGCGTACCCCGACCAGCCGGGCCAGTTGGGTCAACGCGGCCTCGTCGGTCTGCGCGTCGTCGCCGGCCGGACGCCAGACCCGCAGCTCGCCCAGCGGTTCGCCGGCGCTGCCGGTCAGGTCGGCCACGAAGGACGGGTCGGCGGCGGTGGCGCCGCCGGTGTCCGCCTCGGACCGGGACCCGGCGGCGGTGACCACCACCCGCGCGGCCTCGGCGAGGCTCAACGCGTGCCGGGCGGCGACCTGGAGCACGTCGGCGGTGGACCGGGCGGTGTTCACCGCCACCGCCGCGTCGGCCAGCGCCCGGAGCCGACGGATGATCTGGCCGCGGAGCTGGCCCAACTCGACGTTGGCCCGGACCCGGGCGATCAGCTCCTGGCCGGAGAACGGCTTGGTGAGGTAGTCGTCGGCGCCGGCGGAGAGGCCGGCGACGGCCTCCGCGGAGCCGGCCCGCGCGGAGAGCAGCACGATCGGCACATGACGGGTACGCGGGTCCGCACGCAGCGCGCCGACCAGCCCGAACCCGTCCAGTCGGGGCATCATCACGTCGCTGAGCACCAGGTCGAACCCGCCCTCGCGGGCCAGCGGCAGAGCGGCCAGCCCGTCGCTCGCGGTGACCACCTCCCAGGTCGGGGAGAGCAGTCGGGTGACGTGCTCGCGCAGGTCCACGTTGTCGTCGACGACCAGGATCCGGCCGGCCGGTGCGACGGTCGCCGGTTGGCTGGCGAACTCGCGCGCCGGCTCGACGCCGGTCCAGAGCGCCGTCTCCGCCACGTAGAGCCGGGCCTGCTCGGGCTCGCCCGGGGGCAGCGGGTCGAAGGCCGCGACCCGGTCCGCGGGCAGGTGTGCCGACCCGAACGGGATGGTCACCGTGAAGGTGCTGCCCTCGTCGACCTGGCTGACCAGCCCGGTCACGCCGCCGTGCATCTCGACCAGCTCCCGGACCAGCGCCAGGCCGATCCCGGTGCCCTCGTGGGTGCGGGCGCGCACGCCGGGCACCCGGTGGAACCGTTCGAAGACGTGCGGCAGCTCGTCCGGCAGGATGCCGACGCCGGTGTCCGTCACCTCCAGCCGGGCCAGGCCGTCCACCGCCCGGACCCGCACCCGGATCTCGCCGTCGAAGGTGAACTTGACGGCGTTCGACACCAGGTTGAGGACGATCTTTTCCCACATGTCCCGGTCGACGAAGACCGGCGCCGGCAACGGTGGACAGTCCACCACCAGCCGCAGCCCGGCCCGGTCGGTCGCCGAGCGGAAGGTGCTGGCCAACCGGGCGGTGTAGCTGGCGAGGTCGGTGGGCTGGTAGCGGGCGGCGAGGCGACCGGACTCCAGCCGGGAGAAGTCCAGCACGGTGTTGACCAGTTTGAGCAGGCGCAACGCGTTGCGGTGCATCATGGTGAGCCGGTCGGTCTCGGCCGGGGGCAGTGCCGGATCGGCCAGCATGTCCTCCAGCGGGCCCAGCACCAGGGTCAGCGGGGTGCGGAACTCGTGGCTGACGTTGGCGAAGAAGTTGGTCTTCGCCAGGTCCAGTGCGGCCAGCTCGGCGGCGCGGGCCCGCTCCTGCTCGTAGGCCCGCTGGGTGCCGGCCGCGCGGGAGACCTGGGCGGCGATCAGCTCCAGGAAGTCGCGGTAGTCGGCGCCGAGCGGGAGCTGGCGGGCCACACCGACGACAAGCGCGCCGACCGTTTGGTTGGTCGCGGTCAGGGGCAGCACGAGGGCCTGGTCGGCGGCGTCGGCCGGCGGCGGGTCGAGCAGGTCGGCCACGTCGACGGTCGCGGGCGCGGTGTCGGCGGTCACCCGGGCCAGCAGCTCGGCGGTGTCGCCGACCGTGGCCGGGGCGGTGCCGGTGGACCCGGCCAGGGCGAGACGACCGCTGTCGTCGGCCAGGTAGATCAGGGCGAAGGGCACGTCCGCCCGATGCCGGCCGAGCACCTCGGCGACGCTCCGGCCGAGTTCGGCAGCGCTGCCCGTGTCGTTCAACTCGGCACCCAGCTCGGCAAGTGCCCGCAGCCGGCGCTCGCCGAGCACCCGGCCGGTGGTTTCGTTGACGATGCAGTAGACGCCACTGACCGAGCCGTCGGCACCCCGGATCGGGTCGTACGAGACGTTGAAGTAGGTCTGCTCGACGAAGCCGTGCCGGTCCAGCAGGAAGGGGTGGTCGTCACCGCGGTAGGAGCGCCCGGTGCTCCGCACACCGTCGAGCAGCGGGCCGAGCACCGCCCAGGTCTCCGCCCAGTGCTGCCGGGCCGGTTGGCCGAGCACCTCCGGATGTTTGCCGCCGATGGTCGGTCGGTACGCGTCGTTGTAGAAGGCGAGCTGCTCGTCGCCCCAGAACATGACGATCTGCGCACTGGAGGCGAGCATCATGCCGACCGCGTTGGAGAGCGCCAGCGGCCAGCGGGCGGGCTCGCCCAGCGGGCCGGTGGACCAGTCGAAGCCGCTGATCAGCTCGCCCATCTCGCCGCCGGCCGCGAACGCCGCAGCCAGCATCGGAGGAGCCTCCGGACCGGGCGCGACGAAACGCCCGATGTCCGCACCCCCCTGGGCCGAGCTCATACAGCCTCCGCTCCGGCCGGCACCCCGCGACCGTTGATCTTTACCCGCCGTGCCTCGACTTGTACCCCAGCGGACCAGCAACGTAACGCAAGACGACGGTCGGGCGCTGTTTACCTCCGCGCGAGCCGTCCGGCACCGGAGGGTGTGAGCGCGCCGCGCGACGAGCGGCGGTCGCCGGGGCGCCCGACCAGTCAGAAGACCGGCAGCCCGTCGATGCTCGCCGCGTTCTTGGTGGCCCGGTAGACCGCCAGGTCATCCGCGCTACGACGGGAGTGTGAGGTGAGTAACAGGTCACGCTCGGCGCGGAAGTCCAGCAGTGGCACCGCGTAGCCGCAGGAGTCGCTGACCCGGTCCACCTCGACGGTGATCACGGCCCGGACGGCGTGCACGTCCGGCGGTGCGGGAAACTCGGCCAGCCGGTCGGCGAAGGCGTCCTCGGTGACCGCGACGCTGTGGCCCCGGCCCTGCAGTCGGACGATCTTCGGCGGCCCGTCGAAGGCGCAGAACATCAGCGTGATCCGGCCGTTGTCGCGCAGGTGGGCGATGGTCTCCGCCCCGCTGCCGTGATAGTCGAGGTAGGCCACCCGGTGCGGGCCGAGGATGACGAACGTGCCCCGCATGCCCTTCGGTGAGACGTTGACATGCCCCTCGACGTCGGACGCCGCGGTGGCCACGAAGAAGACCGGCTGGCCCGCGATGAAGTCACGTAGTCGACCGTCGATCTCCGGATAGACCTTGCCCATGCGCCGATCCTCCCACCGGCCCCACCCACCGACCGGGGCGAGCTACGTCACACCGCACGCCCGGACCAGCGCGGTGATCGGGCGGGGGTCCGGCTCGTTCTCCGGATGCCACTGCACGCCGAGCACGAACGGCAGCGCCGGATCCTCGACCGCCTCGACCACGCCGTCCTGGGCCCACCCGGTGACCGCCAGTCGACCCGGGTCGGCGACCGCCTGGTGGTGGTACGAGTTGACCCGGTCCACCCCGGCCAGCACCCGCGCGGCCAGACTCCCCGGGGCGAACCGCACCGCGTGGGTCCCGTAGACGCCGGGCGCCGGACGGTGCCCCTCGTGGCCCACCACGTCGGGCAGGTGCTGGTGCAGGGTGCCGCCGTAGGCGACGGCGAGCAACTGCATGCCCCGACACACCCCCAGCACCGGCAGTCCGGCGGCGAGCGCGGCGGCCAACAGCACCAACTCACCGGCATCCCGGTCCGGCCGATCCTCGGTACGCGGGTCCGGCCGCTGGCCGTACCGCCCCGGACCCACGTCGGCGCCACCGGCCAGCAGCAGCCCGTCCAGGGCGGCCACCACGTCGCCGTCCACGTCGTCGGGCGGCAGGAGCACCGCTCGGCCACCCGCCGCCGTCACCGCCCGCGCGTACGCCTCGGGCACCAGCACGGCCCGCACACCCCGCCAGGCCGCCCAGTCGACGGGTTCGACGTACGAGCTGATCCCGATCAGCGGCCTCCTCACAGCGGTGTGACGTACGCGCCCGTGATGCCGCCGTCGACCACGAACTGCGCGGCGGTCATGAACGAGGCGTCGTCGCTGGCCAGGAACGCCACCGCGGCGGCGATCTCCTCGGGTTGCCCGAACCGGCCCATCGGCACGTGCACGAGCCGGCGGGCGGCCCGCTCCGGGTCGGCGGCGAACAGCTCCAGCAGCAACGGGGTGGCCACCGGGCCGGGACACAGCGCGTTGACCCGGATGCCCTCGCGGGCGAACTGCACACCCAACTCCCGGGTCATCGCCAGCACCCCGCCCTTGCTCGCGGTGTACGCGATCTGCGACGTCGCCGCGCCCATCAGCGCCACGAACGACGCCGTGTTGATGATCGAGCCCTTGCCCTGACGACGCATGTGTGGAATCGCGTACTTGCAGCAGAGGTAGACGCTCGTGGTGTTGACCCGGAGCACCCGCTCCCACGCGTCCAGGCCGGTGTCCAGGATGGAGTCGTCGTCGGGCGGGGAGATGCCGGCGTTGTTGAACGCGATGTCCACCCGCCCGTGCCGGTCGGCCACCCCGTCGAACAGGTCGCGTACCGCCGACTCGTCGGCCACGTCGGTGGCCACGAACTCGCCGCCACACTCCTGCGCGGCCCTCGTGCCGGCCTCCGCGTCGATGTCCACGCAGACCACCCGGGCCCCCTCGGCGGCGAACCGCCGCACGGTGGCCAACCCGATGCCGCTGCCCGCTCCGGTGACCACGGCCACCCGGTCCTGCAACCGACCCTGCACTGGCGTCACTCCTCTGTCGCGATGAACACGTTCTTGACGTCGGTGAAGGAATGCAGCGCGTCCGGGCCCAGCTCGCGGCCGAGCCCGGAACGCTTCATCCCGCCGAACGGGGTCCAGTAGCGCACCGAGGAGTGCGAGTTGACGCTGAGGTTGCCCGAGTCGACGGCACGGGCCAGGCGCAGCGCCCGACCCACGTCCCGGGTCCAGATCGAGCCGGAGAGGCCGTACTCGGTGTCGTTGGCGAGCCGGACGGCGTCGGGCTCGTCGTCGAACGGCAGCACCGAGACCACCGGGCCGAAGATCTCCTCCCGCCAGTGCCGGTCGGCCGGCGAGTCGGCCAGCAGCACGGTGGGCGCGTGCCAGAAGCCGGGCCCGTCGGGGCAGGAGCCGGTGAACGCGACACGTGCACCGGGCAGGAAACCGGCGACCCGGTCGCGCTGGGCGGCGGAGATCAGCGGCCCCATCTCGGCGCTCTCCCGGGACGGGTCCTCCACCCGGAAGGCGCGTACCGCTGGTTCGAGCAGTTCCAGGAACCTGTCGTACACCGTGCGCTGGACCAGGATCCGCGACCGGGCGCAGCAGTCCTGGCCGGCGTTGTCGAAGACCGCGCCCGGCGCGGTCGCGGCGGCGCGTTCCAGGTCGGCGTCGGCGAACACGATGTTCGCGCTCTTGCCGCCCAACTCCAGGGTGAGTCGCTTCACCTGGGCGGCGCAGCCGGCCATGATCCGGGTGCCGACCTCGGTGGAGCCGGTGAAGCAGATCTTGCGGACCGCCGGGTGGGTGACGAACCGCTCCCCCACCACCGCGCCCTGGCCCGGGAGCACGGTGAACACGTCGTCGGGCAGGCCCGCCTCGCGGGCCAGCTCGGCCAGCCGCAGCGCGGTGAGCGGGGTCAGCTCGGCGGGCTTGAGCACCACCGTGTTGCCGGCGGCGAGGGCCGGGACGAAACCCCAGGCGGCGATCGGCATCGGGAAGTTCCACGGCACGATCACGCCGACCACGCCGAGTGGCTCGTGGAAGGTGACGTCCAACCCGCCCGGCACCGGGATCTGTCGCCCGGTCAGCCGCTCGGGCGCACCGGCGTAGTAGTCCAGGACGTCGCGGACGTTGCCGGCCTCCCACCGGGCGTTGCCGATGGTGTGACCGGAGTTGCGCACCTCCAGCAGGGCCAGCTCCTCCAGGTGCGCGTCCACGACGGCGGCGAACCGCCGCAGCAACCGCGCCCGATCCCCCGCCGCAACGGAGCGCCACGTCGCAAAGGCCGAGGCGGCCCGAGAGATGACCGCGTCGACCTCCTCCCGGGAGGCAGCGGCAACCTCAAGAAAACCGGCCCCAGAAGCCGGCTCCACCAAAACCGTCACGCGCTCCCCACCCCCGCCCCTTCCTCATCCCGGTCGATCATGGACTTGTGGTGCCTCACAAAAGCCGCCGGACGGGACTTTCCACCCAGCACAACTCCATGATCGACGGGGCAACGGGCGGGGGCGGGGGCAGCGGGCGGGGGTGGGGGGTTAGAGGCGTTCGAAGCCACGGGTTAGCTCCCAGTCCGTTACCGCCGCGTCGAAGGCCTTCAGCTCTACTTTTGCCTGGTTGGCGTAGTGGGCTACCACCTCGGGGCCGAACGCCTCCCGGGCTGCCGTGGAGCCCTCCCAGAGGGCCAGGGCGTCGCGCAGGGTGCTGGGGACGCGCTCGGCCTGCGGGTCGTCGTACGCGTTGCCGGTGCACTCCTCGCCCAACTCCAGCTTTCCGTCGATGCCGTGCAGCGCGCCGGCGACCAGCCCGGCGATCGCCAGGTACGGGTTGACGTCGGCGCCGGGCACCCGGTTTTCCACCCGCATGCCCTGCCCGTGCCCCACCACCCGCAGCGCGCAGGTGCGGTTGTCCACGCCCCAGCGCAGCGCGGTCGGGGCGAACGACCCGGGCTGGTAGCGCTTGTAGGAGTTGATGTTCGGGGCGAACAGCAGGCTGAACTCCCGCATGGTGGCCAGCAGCCCGGCCAGCACCCGCTGCCCGGTCGGCGACAGGTGCGCCGGCCCGTCACCGAGCATCGCCGAGCGACCGTTGCCGTCGCGCAGCGAGAAGTGGATGTGGCAGGAGTTGCCCTCCCGCTCGTTCGGCTTGGCCATGAAGGTGATCGCCATCCCCTCCTGGGCGGCGATCTCCTTGGCCCCGTTCTTGTAGATCACGTGGTGGTCGGCGCAGGCGACCGCCTCGTCGTAGCGGAAGGCGATCTCGTGCTGGCCGAGGTTGCACTCACCCTTGGCGCTCTCCGGCGTGAGCCCCGCGCCGGCCATCTCGGTGCGGATCCGGCGCAGCAGCGGCTCCACCCGGGCGGTGCCGAGCAGCGAGTAGTCCACGTTGTACTGGTTGGCCGGCGTGAGATCACGGTAGCCGCGCCGCCAGGCGTCCTCGTACGAGTCGCGGAACAGCACGAACTCCAGCTCGGTGCCCGCGTACGCGGTCAGCCCGTGCTCGGCCAACCGGGCCAGTTGCCGGCGCAGGATCTGCCGGGGCGAGGCGACCACGTCACCGGAACCGTCCAGCCAGGTCAGGTCGGCCAGCAGCAGCGCGGAGCCCGGCTGCCAGGGCATCCTGCGCAACGTGCCGAAGTCGGGCACCATCGCGAAGTCGCCGTAGCCGCGGTCCCAGCTCGACATCGCATACCCGTCGACGGTGTTCATGTCGACGTCGACGGCGAGCAGATAGTTGCAGCCCTCGCTGCCGTGCTCGACCACCTGGTCGAGGAAGAACGGCGCGTGGAACCGCTTGCCCTGCAACCGACCCTGCATGTCGACCAGGGCCAGCACCACGGTGTCGATCTCGCCGGCCTGGACGGCGACCCGCAACTCTTCCAGCGTGAACGGAGCTTTCGTCATGCGCGGGCCTCCATCACCAAGGTCTACTGGCAAACCGGATCACCGTCAATGCCCCCGATGGCGACTGTGGCAAACCCGGCGGGACGGGCGCGCCGCCCGCCCCGCCGGGCGCCGACTCAGGCCGGGCCGTCGACCGGTGCCGCCTCGTCCGCCGGTGCACGCTCCTCGACGGTACGCACGGGGCCGGTGAACCACCGACGGGCCGAGGCGTACCACCACACGGCGACCACCAGCAGCACCCCGCCCACGGCCAGCGGCGCGTAGTTCACCGCCGACCAGGTGAAGTCGTCGTTGCCGGGCACCCCGGCGGGCACGATCGGCAGCACGAAGTAGACGGCGATGATCGCGATCTCGATCACCGCGATCCAGCCGAGCGGCCGGTACTTCCGCCCGAGCGTCCACGGGCCGGGCACGAACCGGTCGCCCATCCGCAGTCGCAGCGCGATCGGGATGAGAAACGACAGGTAGAGCCCGAGAACCGCGACGGAGACCACCGCGTAGAAGGCGATCGGGATGCCGGCCGAGCTCTCGTAGAGCGCCGGCAGGGTCAGCACCAGGCCGGCCAGGGTCGCGCCGATGATCGCCTTGACCGGGGTGCCGTTGCGGTCGACTGTCGACCAGAGCCGCCACCCCGGCACCGCCCGGTCCCGGCTGAACGCGTACGCCATCCGGCTCATCGAGGTCACGCAACTCATCCCGCAGAAGAACTGGCCGATGGTGGAGATGATGATGACGATCTTGAAGAAGACCGGCGTCAACGCCGACTCGAAGATGGCTCCGGAGAAGCCGCCCGCGGCGTTGACCGCCTCGACGTCGGTGGCCGCGAAGAGGAACGCCAGCAGCAGGATCCAGCCACCGACGGCCGAATAGAAGATCGACTGCCAGAGCCCTCGGGCGGCGGCCTGCGAGGCGCCCCGGGTCTCCTCGGAGACGTGCGCGCAGGCGTCGAAGCCGGTGATCGTGTACTGGGTCAGCAGGAAACCCAGCGGCAGCACGTAGAACCAGAACGTCAGCCCACCGATGTCGCCGTCACCGAAGCCGGAGTTGTTGAACCGCTCGGTGAACACGAACTGGAAGCTCTGGTGGTTGTCCGGGACGAGGACCAGGATGGCCACCACGACGGCCGCGCCGGCCACGTGCCACCAGACCGAGACGTTCTGGAGTACGTCGATGATCCGGTGCCCGAAGATGTTGATCAGGCCGTGCAGCACCAGGATGACCACGAAGAGCAGGAAGGCCTGGCGTAGCGTGCCGGCCCAGCCGTCGAAGAGCGCCGACAGGGTGAGGTTGAGAAACGTCGCGCAGCCGTAGTCGACCGAGGCAGTGACCGCCACCAGGCCGATCAGGTTCAACCAGCCGGTGAACCAGCCGTGCACCGGGCGCCCCATGGTGGCCGCCCACCAGTAGATCCCGCCCGCGGTCGGGTACGCCGACACCAACTCGGCCATGCAGAAGCCGATGATCAGGATAAACAGCGAGATCAGCGGCCATCCCCAGGAGATGGCGACCGGCCCGCCGTTGTTCCACGCCTGGCCGAAGGTGGTGAAGCAGCCGGCCAGGATCGAGATGATCGAGAACGAGATGGCGAAGTTGGAGAAGCCACTCCACTTGCGGCGCAACTCCTGTTTGTAGCCGAGTTCGGCGAGCCGTCGGGCGTCGTCGTCCATCGGTTGCTCGGCGGTCGGCATCGGGGTCGTTGCCACTGCACACCTCCCTGAGGTGGTTCCGCGTGCGAGTGCGCAAAGTGTCGACCCGGCCGATCAGGACGGTCAATACGTCGCGGGTGGGAATCTCACCGCCGGTGGGCTAATTGCGTTGCCGTCCGGCCGCTCCGACCCGCATCCTTGACCCCGTGACCAGGCCCGATCCACGGGCCACTCGCCGGGCACTCGGACCGCCCGGCCCACGGCGCGGGGCACGCCTCTCTCTCACGTACGGCCATCCCGCCGTACCCAAAAAGTGCCCCGCGCCCCGCCCCCACCCAAGCCCGCGGGACGGGGACGGGGGGCTAGGTGAGGACGAGGCCGGTTACCCAGAGGGCTGCTACTACGAGGCCGGCCAGGAACTCCACGAGCATCGACAGGCCAGCCGCCTTCAGGGCCTGCACGGTGGACGGCCAGGCCAGCTGGTTGCTGCCCAGCCGCAGCCGCTCCGCCGCCCACACCCCGGCCACGAAGCCGAGCACCAGCCCGACGACCGGCACCACGAAGAACCCGACGATGCCGAGCACCCCGCCGGCGAGCAGCGTGGACGTCGGCACACCGGTGCGCTTCAGGTTGCGACCCGGCCACGCGTATTTGATCACGGTACCGCCCGCCGCGACGACCGTGGCGGCGGCGAACACCGCCCACCCGCCCATCCCGGCACCGCCGAAGATCGCCCAGACCAGTACGCCGCCCCAGCACAGCGGCAACGCCGGCAGGCCGGGCACCACCACGCCGGCCAGCCCGGCCAGGATGGCCAGCCCGGCCACCACTGTCACCGCCGTCTGCGAATCCGTCAGGTCCACGCCGCCACCTTCCCTCGCCGCCATCCGACCGGACCGAGCCGACCGGACCGCAGGTGCCCCTCGCGCACGCCGTCCGGCGGGCGGTCCACGGTGGTGCGGCCCCGCCGACCGCCGGCCACCCCAGCCCCGCTCACGTCGCACCGCCCCGCAGCCGGGCGGTGATCTCGTCGGCCGGGGCCGGGGCACCGAAGTACCGGCCCTGCCCGGTGTCGCAGCGCAGCGCCCGCAGCCGCTCCGCCTGCACCCCGGTCTCCACCGCCTCGGCGGTGACCCACAGCTCCAGGGCGTGCGCCAACCGGACCAACGCGTCGACGATCCGTTCGTCGCGGTGGTCGGCGGCGAGGTCGGTCCCGTCGGCGCGGATGCCCTCGACGAACGGGCCGGCGAGCTTCAGGCAGTGGATCGGCAGCCGTCGCAGGTACGCCAGGTTGGAGTAACCGGTGCCGAAGTCGTCGACGGCCAGCCGGACGCCGAGGGCGGCGAGCCGGTACAGGCTGCGCAGCGGCTCACCGGCGCTGCCCATCACGGCGCTCTCGGTCAGCTCCAGCTGGAGCAGCTCGGCGGGCAGCCCACTGGTGTGCAGCACGTCGGCCACCGTGTCCACGATCGCCGGGTCGTCGGCCTGCCGGGCGGCCAGGTTGACGCTGACCACCAGCCGGGCGGCGGGAAACTCCCGCCGCCACCGCTCGGCGTCCTGACAGGCCTGCCGCAGCACCCACTCGCCGAGCCGGACGATCAGGCCGGTCTCCTCGGCCAGGCCGATGAACCGGTCCGGCCCGATCAGGCCCAACTCCGGGTGCTCCCACCTGACCAGCGCCTCCACCGCCAGCATCGTGCCCTCCAGCAGCGACACGATCGGCTGGTAGTGCAGCACGAACTCGCCCCGGTCCAGGGCGGCCGGCAGCCCGGCGACGAGTGCCGACCGGGCGATGTCCCGGGCGCTGCGCTCCGGGTCGTACACCGCCCAGCGGCCCCGGCCCGCCCCCTTGGCCCAGTAGAGCGTGGTGTCCGCCGCCTTCATCAGCTCCGACGCGGTGGTCTCCGCCGCCGGGCACTGCACGATGCCCACACTGGCCGAGACGGCCAACTGGTGGTCTCCGACGTGCACCGGGGCCGCGACGGCGGCCAGCGCGGACTCCGCGACGGCCACCGCGTCGTCGATGTCGTCTCCCCCGTCGACGAGGATCACGAACTCGTCGCCACCCATCCGGGCGACCAGGTGGCCGCGGTCGGCCACGCACGCGGCCAGCCGGCGGCCGATCATCACCAGCAGTTGGTCGCCGAGGTCGTGGCCGAGGCTGTCGTTTATCGCCTTGAAGCCGTCCAGGTCGAGGAAGCACACCCCGACCCGCCGCCCGGTGCCCGCGGCGTCGAGGACCCGGTTCAACGTCTCGAAGAACAGCGTCCGGTTGGGCAGCCCGGTCAGCGGGTCGTGCAGCGCCTGGAAGCGCAGCCGCTGCTGGAGTTCGTACCGCTCGGTGATGTCCTCGATCATCGCGACGGTGAACCGCGGTCGGCCGTCGCCGTGCCGGATCAGCGAGACGGCCAGATCCGTCCAGACCACGCTGCCGTCCTTGCGGTGGTAGCGCTTCTCCACCCGGGCGGTGTCGTGTTTGCCCTCGATCAGCTCCTGGTAGAGCTCCCACATCCCGGCGGCGTCGTCGGCGTGGAACAGCGCCGCCACGTTGATCTCGCGCAACTCCTCGATCGAGTAGCCGAGCATGTCGGCGAACGCCTGGTTGACGTCGATGATCTGGCCGTCCACGCCGGCGATGCCGATCCCGATCGCGGCGCCGGTGAAGACCGCCCGGAACCGGGCCTCGCTGTCGCGCAGCGCCTGCTCGACCTGGTCACGCGCCTGCCAGGCCGACTGGGCGATCCGCTCCTGCTGGCTGAAGGTGCGGTCGCGCAACGCGCGGGCGAAGCCGGCGGCCAGCCGGCCCTGCAGCGCCGCGATCCGCTCCGCCAGGTCCGCCGGCCGCTCGGCGGCGCCGAGTACGCGCCGCGAGAAGTCCGAACCGAGTGCCCGCAGCGTCCACTCCAGGGCTCGCGGCTCGCTGAGGTGCGCCTCGACAAGCGCCCGCCCGACCTCCTCGGCAGGGCCGGAGCGGAACGGCTCGGCCCACACCGCCTCCGCCAGCCGGATCGTGTGCGTCAGCAGCAGCCGCTCGGTCTCGGCCGCGCTGAACGGCACGAACCCGAGGCGACGGACCGCGCGGGCCCAGTCCGCGGCGAACCCCTGGACGTCGGCCCGGCCGGCGTCGACCCCGACCGGGTCCGGGACGGCGGCCATGTCGATCAGCCGGCGGGCTGGTCGTACCGGGCGACGCCGCCGAAGGCGCCGAACCGCTCCGGGTGCTCGTCCACGTCGGACGGTGAGTCGGGACGCCAGAGTGGCATGTGCACCACGCCCGGGTCGAGGACCGTCCAGTCGCCGAAGAAGCCGGTGACCTGGGCACGGGAGCGCAGGGTGATCTCGGTGGCCGTCCGGGCGGAGAGCCGCTGGGCGTCCAGCATCTCCTGCGGCTGGTCCTCGAAGGTGGAGTGCGAGACGACCAGGTAGCTGCCCGGCGCGGCGGCGGCCCGCAGGGTGGCCAGGATCTCCTCCGGGCGGTCGGCGTCCGGGACGAAGTGCACCACCCCGGCCAGCAGGATGCCCATCGGCCGGCTGAAGTCGATGAGCCCGAGCTGCCGGGTCTCGGTGAGGATCCGCTCCGGCTCGCGCAGGTCGGCGTGGATGACGCCGGTCAGCTCGTTGCCCGCGAGCAGTTCGCGGCTGTGCGCGACGGCCACCGGGTCGATGTCCACATACACCACGCGAGCCTTCGGGTTCACCCCCTGAGCCACCTCGTGCACATTGCCCACAGTGGGAATTCCGGAGCCGATGTCGAGAAACTGGTCGATGCCGGCGTCCAGCAACACCCGGACGGCCCGACGCAGGAACTCCCGGCCGGAGCGCATGGTGGCGGCGAGATTCGGGGTCATGCTCGCGATCTGCTCGGCCAGCCGCCTGTCGATCTCGAAGTTGTGCGCCCCACCCAGGAAATAGTCGTACACCCGGGCCGCGCTCGGCCTGGTCAGATCGATCTCGGTCGGCAGTTCGTCCGGCATCAGCGTGCTCCCCAGTTCATCGCCGCGGCGCGGGAGGGCACCGGCGTCGACGGGCGTGCGCGAGCACCGGCCGACCCGCGGGTCGTGTGGTGTGCACCACTCTAGGCGGCTGACTCCAGCATCAGCGAGATGCCTTGACCGACGCCGATACACATGGTGGCCAACGCCCGCCGTCCGCCGCGTCGGCGCAGCTCCAGGGCGGCGGTCAGCGCCAGCCGTGCGCCGCTGGCACCGAGCGGGTGCCCCAGCGCGATGGCCCCACCGTTCGGGTTGACGTGGTCGGCGTCCACGGGCAACCCCAGCTCGCGCAACACCGCCACGGACTGCGCCGCGAACGCCTCGTTCAGCTCCACCACGTCCACCGCACCCACCTCGACGCCGACACGGTCGAGCAACTTGCGGGTCGCCGGCACCGGACCGATCCCCATGATCCGGGGCGGTACGCCGGCCACCGCCGCACCGCCGATCCGGGCCAGCGGGGTGAGGCCGTACCGGGCAACCGCCGCCTCGCTGGCGACGAGCAGCGCGACCGCGCCGTCGTTGACGCCCGAGGAGTTGCCCGCGGTGACCGTGCCGCCGTCGCGGAACGGGGTGGGCAGCGCGGCCAGCTTCTCCAGCGTGGTCTCCCGGGGGTGCTCGTCGACCTCGACCAGCCGGGTCTCGCGCCGACCGGCCGGCACCGACACCGCCACGATCTCCTCGGCGAACCGGCCGTCGACCTGCGCCTTGGCCGCACGCTGCTGCGAGCGGTACGCGAAGGCGTCCTGCTCGGCCCGGCTGACGCCGTACTCGGCGGCCACGTTCTCCGCCGTCTCCGGCATCGAGTCGACCCCCCACCCGTCGCGCATCAACGGGTTGACCAGCCGCCAGCCCAGTGTGGTGTCGTACACCTCGGCCGAGCGGGAGAACGCCGACGTCGCCTTCGGCATGACGAACGGCGCCCGGCTCATGCTCTCCACCCCGCCGGCGATCATCAGCTCCGCGTCCCCGGCCACGATGGCGCGGGCGGCGGTGGCCAGGGCGTCCAGCCCGGAGCCGCAGAGCCGGTTGACGGTGCTGCCCGGCACCTCCTCGGGCAGGCCGGCGAGCAGCGCCGCCATCCGGGCCACGTTGCGGTTGTCCTCGCCGGCCTGGTTGGCGCAGCCGAGCACGACGTCGTCCACCCGCGCCCAGTCCACCGACGGGTGGCGGGCGACCAACTCGCGGATCACGTGCGCGGCCAGGTCGTCGGGGCGGACGCCGGCCAGCGCGCCAGCGTACCGACCGATCGGGGTGCGGACACCGGTCACCAGGTATGCCACGGTCATCGCGAGTCCTTAGGGGTGCAGACGGCGGGGGTGGGGGCACGCCCACCGGGTCGCGGGGGCTGCCGGCCGCCAGGATATCCGCGCCGGCAGCGGATAGGTTGACGGCATGGCCCGGGCCCAGTTCAGCGCAGAGACCAGCGGCGGCGGCGCGTTCGTCCGCCAGCCCAACCGGTTCACCGGTCGGGTCACCGCCGACTCGACCTCCCCGCCCGGTGGCGGGCCGGACGAGCAGGACCGCTGGCCGCTGGAGGCCGGCCGGTACCGGCTGATCTGGTGCCGGGCGTGCCCGTGGGCGCACCGGGCGAATATCGTGCGCGGCCTGCTCGGGCTGGACGACGCGGTCTCGCTGGGCACCGTCGACCCGATTCGCGACGAGCGGGGCTGGGCGTTCGCTCTCGACCCGGACGGCTTCGACCCGGTCCTCGGCGTCGGTTTCCTCTCCGAGGCGTACCTGGCCACCGACCCGGACTACACCGGCCGGGTGACCGTGCCGGCGCTCGTCGACACCCGGACCGGCCGGGTGGTCACCAACGACTACCCGCAGCTCACCCTCGACTTCTCCACCGAGTGGCGGTCGTTGCACGCACCCGACGCGCCGGACCTGTACCCGGTCGCGCTGCGCCCGGAGATGGACGCGCTGATGGCCGAGATCCACGCCGACGTCAACAACGGCGTCTACCGGTGCGGGTTCGCCACCTCCCAGGAGGCGTACGACGAGGCGTTCCGGGCGCTCTTCGCCCGGTTGGACGCGCTCTCCGAGCGGCTGGCCGGGCAGCGTTACCTGCTGGGTGACGCGATCACCGAGGCCGACGTGCGGCTGTTCACCACGCTGGTCCGCTTCGACGCCGCGTACCACGGCCACTTCAAGTGCAACCGCAACAAGCTGACCGAGATGCCGGTGCTGTGGGCGTACGCCCGGGACCTGTTCCAGACCCCGGGCTTCGGCGAGACGGTGGACTTCGACCACATCAAGCGGCACTACTACGGCACGCACCGGGAGATCAACCCCAGCGGCATCGTGCCACTCGGGCCGGACGAGTCGGGCTGGCGCACGCCACACGGGCGTGGCTGAGCCGGGTCGGTCCGGCACCACCACCGCGCCGAGGGCCGGCTCGGACGTCGCCCGCCGGGTCGCCGGCTCCGCCGCGGCGGGCTGCGCGCTGGCCGGTGCGGTCGCGGTGACGTTCGCCGTGGTCGCCGGTCCCGGTCCGGGGCTCACCGGGTACGTCAGCGAGGCGGGCATCGCCGGCAGTGGACACGCCGCGACGTACCGGATCGGGGTCCTGGCCCTTGCCGGCGCGTTGCTGCTGCTCGGCGCGGCGCTGCCCCCGGGGGTGTGGGCGGCGGCCCCGGCGCTGCTCGCCAGCGGTGCCGTGTTCGCCGCCGTGTCCGGGGCGGTGACCTGCTCCGCCGGCTGCCCGCTGCCGCCGTTCGAGCGCGCCACCACGGCGGATCTGGTGCACGGCGGCGCGAGCATCGCGGCAACCGCGTCGGTGGTCTTCGCCATGCTCACGCTCGCCGTGTCCGTGCCGGCCGGGCCGGTGGTGCGTCGGCTGGCCGGCGTGACCGCCACGCTGACCCTGCCGCTGTGCGCGACTGTCGGGCTGGCCATGCTCGTCGTCGGCCGGGGCGCGCTGGCGGGTGTGCTGGAACGGCTGGTCCTCGCGCTGGTGGTCGCCTGGGGCGTCGCCACCGCCACCGCCCTGGCCCTGGACCGCCGGCCGACAACCCCCTTGTAAGGATCCTCACGCCTACCGCTCCTTGCGATATCCCGCCGGCGGGGTATCGTCGATTGGCGATGAGCAATGTCTGGGGCCTCACTGTCCGCCTGTATGTCGATCTCCGACTACAGGCCAGTGGCATCTGTCCGGGTTAGCCGCGTTCCCACGCCCGCCCTGATCAGACCGGACAATTGGATAGATTCCTCATGCCCTTCAGCCTGCGCAAGATTCCCTTCTCCGTGCAGATTCTGCTCGGCCTCGTGCTCGGCGTCGTGCTCGGTTTCGTTGCCCGCAGCAACGACCTGAGCTGGCTGACCAGCACCCTGCACACCGTCGGCAGCCTCTTCGTCCAACTGCTCAAGCTCGCCGTACCGCCGCTGGTCTTCACCGCCATCGTGGTCAGCGTGGTCAGCCTGCGCGGCGTGGCCAACGCCGCCCGGCTCGCCCTCAAGACCCTGATGTGGTTCGGCATCACCGCGCTGATCGCGGTGAGCATCGGCATCGGCCTCGGCCTGCTCACCAACCCGGGCAAGGGCGTGACCCTCGACCTGGGTGGCGCCACGGCGCCGAAGAAGACCGGCTCGTGGACCGACTTCCTCACCGGCATCGTGCCCACCAACCCGGTCGGCGCGTTCGTCGAGGGCAACGTCCTGCAGATCGTCTTCCTCGCCGTCGTCATCGGCGCCGCGGCCCTGCTGGTCGGCGAGGCCGCCGAACCGTTCGTGGCGCTGAACCGCTCCCTGCTGGAGATCGTCCAGAAGGCGCTCTGGTGGGTCATTCGGCTCGCCCCGATCGGCACCCTCGGCCTGATCGGCAACGCCGTCGCCTCGTACGGCTGGGACCTGCTGGCACCCCTCGCGAAGTTCACCACCGCCGTCTACGTCGGCTGCGCCATCGTGCTGTTCGTGGTCTACCCGCTGGTGCTGATCCTCGCCGGCCGCCTCAACCCGCTGCGTTTCTTCGCCGGCGCCTGGCCGGCGATCGAGCTGGCCTTCGTGTCCCGCTCCTCGGTCGGCACCATGCCGGTGACCCAGCGTTCCGTCGAGCGCCTCGGCGTGCCCCGCGAGTACGCCTCGTTCGCGGTGCCGTTCGGCGCGACCACGAAGATGGACGGCTGCGCCGCCATCTACCCGGCACTCGCCGCGATCTTCGTGGCGCAGGTCTTCGGCGTGCACCTCGGCGTCGGCGACTACCTGCTGATCGCGTTCGTCTCGGTGGTCGGTTCGGCGGCCACCGCCGGCCTGACCGGCGCGATCGTGATGCTCACCCTGACCCTCAGCACGCTGGGTCTGCCGCTGGCGGGTGCCGGCCTGCTGCTGGCCATCGACCCGATCCTGGACATGATCCGCACCGCCACCAACGTGGCCGGGCAGGCCCTGGTGCCGACCGTGGTCGCCGCCCGCGAGGGCACCCTGGACCGGGCCGCGTACGAGTCCGCCGGTCGACGCGACCTGACCGACCCGGAGCCGGTCGCGGAGACCCGCCCCGAGCTGACCCCCGTTCCCGCCTGACCACAGCACACCGACGGCGACCGGCCCCTCCCCGGAGGGGCCGGTCGCCGTCTTCGAGAGGATGACCCCATGAGCTCCCTGTTCACTCCCCTGGCCCTGCGCGCCGTCACCCTGCCCAACCGGATCGCCATGGCGCCCATGTGTCAGTACTCCGCCGGCCCGGATGGTCTGCCCACCGACTGGCACCTGGTCCATCTCGGCAGTCGCGCCGTCGGCGGCGCCGGCCTGGTGCTGACCGAGGCGACCGCCGTACTCCCCGAGGGGCGGATCAGCCCGCAGGACACCGGGCTGTGGTCCGGCGCGCACGTGGACGCCTGGCGGCCGGTGACCGCGTTCGTCGCCGCACACGGCGCGGTGCCGGCCGTGCAGCTCGCACACGCCGGGTTCAAGGCCTCCACCTACCGCCCGTGGGCGCCGGAACGCGGCGGCGTGCCGGACGCCGAGGGCGGCTGGACGCCCGTCGCCCCCGGTGCGGAGCCGTTCACCGCCGGCTACCGGACGCCGACCGCCCTGGACGAGGCCGGCATCGCCGGCGTGGTCGACGCGTTCGCCGCCGGAGCCGAACGCGCGCTGGCCGCCGGCTTCGCCGCCGTGGAGATCCACGCCGCGCACGGCTACCTGCTCAACGAGTTCCTCTCCCCGCTGACCAACCACCGCACCGACGGCTACGGCGGCGACCGGTCCGCCCGGATGCGACTCACCCTGGAGGTGGCCCGCGCGGTGCGCGCCGCGGTCGGCGAGGACGTGCCGGTGCTCACCCGGATCTCCGCCACCGACTGGGTCGAGGGCGGCTGGACGATCGAGGACAGCGTGGTGCTCGCCGGCGAGCTGGCCGGCGTCGGCGTGGACCTGGTCGACGCCTCCTCCGGCGGGGTGAGCCCGGACCAGCGCATCACGCTCGGCCCCGGCTACCAGGTGCCGCTGGCCGCCCAGATCCGCCGCGAGGCCGGCGTGCCGACCGGCGCGGTGGGCCTGATCGTGGAGCCCGAGCACGCCGAGCAGATCGTGGCCGGCGGCGAGGCCGACCTGGTGCTGCTCGGCCGGGAGTTGCTGCGCGACCCGTACTGGCCGCGCCGGGCCGCCGCCAAGCTCGGCGTCGTCCACAGCGGGCCCGCGCAGTACGCCCGCGCCTGATCCCGCCGCCTCGGACGGCTGCCGTTTCCGGCAGCCGTCCGAGGCATCAGCCCGCGCTGCCGCCGTCCGAGGCATCAGCCCGCCAGGTGCGACCAGTCGCCCTCCAGGTCCTGCCAGGTGCCCTGGGCGGCCACCGTGCCGCCGAGCAACACCACCACGTGGTCGGCGCGGACCAGCGCGGCACGCTTCGCGGTCGAGCCGACCACCGTCACCCCGCGTTCGCGCAACGCCTGCCACAACGCCAGCTCCGTGGTGACGTCGAGCGCCGACGACACGTCGTCTGCGACCAACAGTTCGGTACGCGGTGCCAGCGCCCGAGCCAGCGCCAACCGCTGCAACTGCCCGCCGGAGAGCCGGGTGCCCTTGTGCCCGATGAGCAGACCCAGCCCACCGCCGGCGGCGGCCAGGTCGTGGTCGAGCTGGGCGGTGCTGACCGCGCCGGCCGCGTCCACCTGGTGGCCCAGCGCGATGTTGTCGGCCACCGTGCCGGAGAGCACCCGGGGCAACTGGCCGACGTAGCCGACCTGGTTGGGCCGCAGGAACAGCTCCGGCTCGGTGACCGGGTCGCCGTTCCAGGTCAGCTCGCCGGTGTGGTGCACGATCCCGGCCAGCGCCCGCAGCAACGAGGACTTGCCCGAACCCACCGGCCCGACGACAAGCACCAACTGCCCCCGCTGCACGGTCAGGTCCACCTCGCGGACGGCCACCGTACCGTCGGAGTGCACCACTCCGAAGCCACGCAGCTCCAGCCGGCGCAGCGGATGCCGCGGCGCGGGCGTCGGCGCGGGCGCCGTCCCGGCGGCCAGGTCGACAGCCGGAACCCCCGCGGAGTACGCGCTCACCCCGGTCATCGCCGTCGTGCGCCGGGTCCACACCCGCGCCGAGGGCAACTGCGAGATCAACGACGCCGTCGTCCAGGCGAACCAGCGCGCCGCCCCCAGCGTGGAGACGGCCACCAGCACCGCACCGGCGGAGAGTGAGCCGCCCAGGTAGAGCGCCCACGCGCCGATCGGCAACAGCCCACTGGCCATCGACGGCGTGGAACGCGCCCACACCTGCACCGAGATCTCCCGCCGCTGCCGGTCGCTGCGCAGCACGTCCAGGCCCGCCAGGTGGCGCAGCACCGCAGTGGTCGCGCCGGCGAGCTTCACCGTCCGCGCCGCGGAGAGCGCCGAGACCAGCGCCGTGGCGAAGGCCGCCCGCGCCGTCACCGTCGCCTGGGCCGCACGTTCGAGTTTCGGCCCGAACAGCGTCGCGGCCAGCCCGGAGACGACCATCGTGCCGAGGAAGAACAGCCCCGGTACGACGCTGCCGGTGACCGCCGTCATGGCGACCACCAGGACCAGCGCGACGCTCTGGTCCAGCACGTTGTCGGCGAGTTGGACCACCCGCTCGGTGTCGCCGCCCTGCGCCACCACCTCGGCCGGGGTGTGCGAGCTGACCCGGCGCGGCCCGGTCTGGCCGTGCACCAGGCGCAGGCCGATCCGCAGCATCTGCCGCACCCACCACTGCGGGAACCAGACGTGGGTGTAGTACGGCAACGGCAGGGTGACCAGCAGCCCGGCCACGATCCCGGCCGCGGGCAGGTACGGGTTGCCGGTGCCGTCGACCAGGTCGGCCCAGAGCCAGGGCAGCACCGGGCCGTCCAGCCCCAGCAGGCTGAGCCCGAGGAACAGCCCGATCGCGGCCATCCCGTACCGGGGATCGTTGGTGCACAGTCGGACGATCTCCCGCAGCGTCCGGGCCGGCGGGACGGGCGGCAGCGGTGGCGGTTCGGTCCGCGTCGGCCCGATCGGTGTGGTCGCCGGGCCGCCCGGCCACGCGCCGGCCAGGTCGGAGTCGGCGGCATTCGACGGGCCGCCCGGCCAGGCGCCGGCCAGGTCGGAGTCGCCGGCTGTCGGCGGGCCGCCCGGCCAGGCGGCGGCCAGGTCGGGGCCGACCAGCAGGTCGGTGCCGGTGCCGGTGCGGCCGTTCGGTGCCACCGCGGCGTACGCGGCGGCGTGACTGGTCGCCAGCAGTTCGGCGAAGCGTGTCGACGTCTCCAGCGGGCCGGCCTCGACCACCGCGCCGTCGGCCAGCACCACCACCTCGTCACAGCGACGCACCGAGGAGAGGCGGTGGGCGATGACGATGCCGATCCGGTCGCGCAGCAGTCGTTCGGTGGCCCGCTGCACCCGAGCCTCGGTGACGGGATCCAGACGCGCGGTGGCCTCGTCGAGGATCACCACGTGCGGGTCACGGACCAGGATCCGGGCGAACGCCACAAGCTGCTCCTGCCCGGCGGAGAGCACGTGCCCACCCTCCCCCAGCCGGGTCGCCAGCCCGTCCGGCAGCTCGGCGATCCAGCCGGCCAGGCCCAGCTCGTCAAGTGCTCGGGCCGCGGCGTCGAGCAACTCCGGGTCGTAGAGCGCGACGTTCTCCGCGAGGGTGCCGGCCAGGATCTCCGTACGCTGCGGCACCAGCGCCACCCAGCGGCGCAACTGCTCGACGTCGAGGTCGCACAGGTCGGTGCCGCCGAGGAAGACCGTGCCCGGCGGCACGTCGACCGCCCTGGTCAGCACCTTCGCCAGCGTCGACTTGCCCGAACCGGTCCGCCCGATCAGCGCGTACGAGCGGCCGCGCGCGAAGGTGAGGCTGAGCCCACGCAGCGCGGCGGCCCGGTCGTTCTCCGATCCGCTCACCTGGTACTCGAAGGTCAGGTCCCGGATGCGCAGGTCACCCTCGGTCGGGCTGGCGCCGCCGACGGGCTCCTGCCGAGCCTTGTGCAGCAACCGCACCCGGGCCCACGCGCCGAGAGCCTCCTGGATCTCCGGCACCATCCGGCTGACGTGCTCGGCGGTGGCCCCGAAGGCCAGGGCGAGCAGCCAGATGGCGGTGAGCCGGGCGGCGTCGATCCGGGCGGTGGCCAACGCCCACGCCCCGCCGAGCACCACCACGCCGATGCCACCCCGGATCGTCGCGGTGGCGGCCGCGGCCACCCGGGCGGACAACACCCAGACCAGACCGCCCCGGGACAGCACGGCGGCGGCCCGCCGGGCGTACAACCGCAACACGTACGGTCGGGCCAGGCTGGTCCGTACGTCGTCCTGGCCGTGCACCGCCTCCTCCATCACCGCGGCCAGGTCGGACCACGCCTCCTCCTCGGCCATCCGGGCCGGGGCGATCCGCGCCGTCGGCCCGCGCAGACCGGCCGCGAGCACCACCGTGAGCAGCAGCATCGCGACCCCGGCCGGCCACCACACGAACAACGCGACGACCATCGACAGCAGGCCGACGCAGAGCCCCTGGGCGAGCCGGGTGCCCTGGTTACGGATCGCCGACGCCACCTGGTAGACGTCCCCGTCGATCCGGTCCAGCAACTCGCCCACCGGGGTGGTCTCCAGGGTGGGCAGGTCCTGCCCGAGAGCGACCCGGCAGAGCCGGCGGCGCACGTGGGCGGACCAGTCGGCGGTCACCCCGGCCATCAGCAGGCTCACCGCGAGGTCGCTGAGAACCACGGCGACCAGCGCCGCGGCCAGCACGGCGAAGAAGCCGGCCGAGCGGTGCACCAGCACGGCGCCGGCCAGCGCCGACGCGCCCGCCTGACCGGCGGCGCCGAGCACGATCAGGACCGCCACGGTCGTCATTCGACGGGTCGAGGTGCCCCACAGATCACGGAGCAGGCGCATGGAAGGTCCTCCGGAGGTGGGGTGGCGGAGACTTCAGCCTGCCGGCGCCAACGCCCAGATTCAACCGAATTTCCGCCCCTGAGCAGGGCGTCAGCCACCCCCGAACCCCACCCGCGACCCGCGAGACGCAGCGGTCAGAAGAGGACGGTGGCCAGGGTGCCGATCGGCTGGAAGCCGCAGCGCTCGTAGACCCGGCGGGCCGGCAGGTTGAAGTCGTTGACGTACAGGCTGACCGTGGGGGCGACCCGCAGCAGCGCGTCGCGGACCACGGCGGCCATGGCGGCCGTCGCGATCCCCCGGCCCCGCCACTCCGGTGCCACCCAGACGCCCTGGACCTGTGCCGTCCGCTTGGTGACGACGGCCAACTCGGCCTTGAACACGACCTTGCCGTCGACGAAGCGGGCGTACGCCCGACCGGCCCGGACCAGGTCGTTGACCCGCCGACGGTAGCTGCGCCCGGCGTCCTCGGCGAGCGGGGAGACGCCGACTTCCTCGGTGTACATGGCCACCGCGGCCGGGAAGAGCAGGTCGACCTCGCCGGAGCGGACCTGGCGGACCTCCGGGTCGGCCGGTACGGGTGGCAGGGCGTCGGCGGCCAGCAGTGGCTGGTTGGGGCGAACGTCTCGTGCCGGCCCCCAGGTGTCGGAGAGCCGGTCCCACAGCCCGAGCACGGCATCGGCTCGGCCGACGATGGAGGAGCAGAGCCGCTCCTCGCCCGCGAGCAGGTCGGCGAAGGCGGCCACCGCGGCGTCGCTCGCCAGCACCGGCGTGAGGTTGCCGCCGAGCCAGCACAGCGATTCCAGGTTGCGCCGCGCGCCGTACCCCAGGATCCGGCCCTCGGCCCTCCACCAGGACAGGCCGCGCGCGGCGATCCGCTCAGCGACCTGCGCGCCCGCGAACGGGTCATGGTCGAGTAGTCGCTCGACCGCGCGGCGCTCCGATTCCCCCAGTTGGCGTACCGGCACCGTCAGCACGACTACCAGCCTGCCAGATCGACCCCCGGCCCCGCCGGCCGAGTGACAAGGCCGGCGAGCAGGACCGCCGCACCGGGGGCAACCGAAGACTTGTCGGCGACGCATTGCCGATATATCGTTGATGCATCAGCGACAGTACGAGATGAAGGAGAACCCGATGAGGTTCCATCGCGAGCACCACCCGCTGCACGAGGCCCGGATGCGGGGGTTCGGCTTCCCGCCGGTCCCGCCCGGTCCGCACGGGCACGGACACGGCGGCCCCTGGGGCGGTCGGGGCCGTGGCCGTGGCCGAGGACGACGCCCCAACGTCCGAGCCGCCGTGTTGGCGCTGCTCACCGAGCGTCCGATGCACGGCTACGAGATGATCCAGGAGATCGACTCCCGCACCGGTGGAGCGTGGCGGCCGAGCCCGGGGTCGATCTACCCCACCCTTCAGCTGCTGGAGGACGAGGGTGTGATCGTCGCCAGCACCGAGGAGTCCGGCGGCGGGCGGAAGCGGTTCACGGTCACCGAGGCCGGTCAGGCCGAGGCCACCGAGGCCGCGCAGGCCCCGGCGTGGGCGGACGTCGCCCAGGGCACCGTGACCAGTTGGCACGACATCCGCGACTCCGGCGCGCAGGCGATGAACGCCCTGCGCCAGGTGATGATGAACGGCACCGACGACCAGCGTGAGCGGGCCGCCCAGGTGCTCGACGAGACGCGGCGCAAGCTGTACGCGATCCTCGCCGAATCCGAGTGACGCCACAGCGCGAAAAGACCAGGAACACACAGCGGCCGTTCCCCACCCGGGGAACGGCCGCTGTCGCGTGCGGAACGGGAACTCAGTGCACGGTGACCGTCGGGCCGCTGATCAGCCCGCGCAGCTCCTCGGGCAGCTCGGCGCCCATCTCGTCGGCGATCCGCAGCGCCTCCTCGATAAGCGTCTCCACGATCTGCGCCTCGGGCACCGTCTTGACGACCTTGCCCTTGACGAAGATCTGGCCCTTGCCGTTGCCGGAGGCGACGCCGAGGTCGGCCTCCCGGGCCTCGCCGGGACCGTTGACGACGCAGCCCATCACGGCGACCCGCAGCGGCACCGGCAGCCCTTCCAGGCCGGCGGTGACCTCCTCGGCGAGCTTGTAGACGTCCACCTGGGCGCGTCCGCAGGACGGGCAGGAGACGATCTCCAGGCCGCGCTCGCGCAGGCCCAGCGACTCCAGGATCTGGTTGCCGACCTTGATCTCCTCGACCGGCGGGGCGGACAGCGACACCCGGATGGTGTCGCCGATCCCCTCGGCGAGCAGGGCGCCGAAGGCGACCGCCGACTTGATGGTGCCCTGGAAGGCCGGACCGGCCTCGGTGACGCCGAGGTGCAGCGGGTAGTCGCACTGCTCGGCGAGCTGCCGGTAGGCGCGGATCATCACGACCGGGTCGTTGTGCTTGACCGAGATCTTGATGTCGCGGAAGCCGTGCTCCTCGAACAGCGAGCACTCCCACAGCGCCGACTCGACGAGCGCCTCGGCGGTGGCCTTGCCGTACTTGCTGAGCAGGCGCTTGTCCAGTGAGCCGGCGTTGACGCCGATCCGGATCGGCACCCCCGCCGCCCCCGCGGCACGGGCGATCTCCTTGACCTTGTCGTCGAACTGGCGGATGTTGCCCGGGTTGACCCGGACGGCCGCGCAGCCGGCGTCGATCGCGGCGAAGACGTACTTGGGCTGGAAGTGGATGTCCGCGATCACCGGGATCTGCGACTTCTTGGCGATCGCGGGCAGCGCCTCGACGTCGTCCTGGGACGGCACCGCCACCCGGACGATCTGGCAGCCGGACGCGGTCAGCTCGGCGATCTGCTGGAGCGTGGCGTTGATGTCGGAGGTGAGGGTCGTGGTCATCGACTGCACGGACACCGGAGCACCACCACCGACCGGCACCGAACCGACCATGATCTGGCGGCTGGCCCGACGGGGAGCGAGCGGCGGGGGCGGCACGGCGGGCATACCGAGACTGATAGCTGTCACTTCAGGCACTCACCTTGAGAAGAGCGTGATGGGGTTGACGACGTCCGCGGCGATGGTCAGCAGCGTGAACGCGCCACCGATCAGGATCACCGCGTACGTGAAGGGCATCAGTTTGAGGTAGTCCACCCGGCCGGGGTCGGTCCGGCCGATCCGCGCGTAGAGCCAGGAGCGGGCGCGTTCGAACCAGGCGATGGCGATGTGGCCGCCGTCCACCGGGAGCAGCGGCAGCAGGTTGAACACGCCGATGAAGAAGTTCAGTGACACGAAGAGCATGAAGAAGACCAGCCAGGCGTTGTTCTCCACCGCCTCGCCGCCGAGTCGGCTGGCGCCGACCACGCTGATCGGGGTGTCGACGTCCCGTTCGCCGCCGGTGAGGGCGGTCCACAGGGCGGGGACCTTCTGCGGGAGGCGTTGCAACGCCTGCACGGTGCCGACGGCCAGTTGGCCGGTGAAGTCGGCGGTGGCCCCGAAGGCGCCGACCGGGCCGTACGTCACGCGGGTGGGCGTGCTGGGGACGAGCCCGACGCCGAGCGCGGCCACCGGCGCGGCGGCGCCGTTCGGGTCGTCCAGCGGCGGACGCTGGGTCTGCGCGAGCACCGTGCTGGCGGTGCCCGGCTGTCCGTCGCGGACGTACTGGATCTGCGCGGTCTCCCCTGGCTTGAGCGCGCGCAGGGTGGTGAGCAGGTCGCCGTAGTTGCCGATCGTCCTGCCGTTGATCGAGGTGATCCGGTCACCGTCGCGCAGTTGCGCCTGGGCGGCCGGGCTGGCCGCGTCGGCGGGGGTGCACGCCCGCAGCGAGTTTTCCGGCACCACGCACTCGCTGAGCCGGATGACGGCGGGCTCCTGGCGGGCCTGCGCGTCGGTGGTCGGGAAGTCCGGGTTGGGCAGGCCGGCGGAGACGGCGAGGATCCAGATCGTGATCAGGGCGAGCGCGAAGTGCGTGATCGACCCGGCGGCCATCACGATCGTCCGCTTCCACACCGGGTAGCGCCACATCACCCGCGACTCGTCGCCCGGCTCGACGTCGTCGTCCTGCGGGGTCATTCCCACGATCTTGCAGAAGCCGCCGAGGGGGATGCCCTTGAGGCCGTACTCGGTCTCCCCCCGCCGGAACGACCAGACGGTGGGACCGAAGCCGACGAAGAACTTGGTGACCTTCATCCCGAACGCCTTGGCGGTCAGCAGGTGACCAGCCTCGTGCAGGCTCACCGAGATGAGGATGGCCAGGGCGAAGAGGACCACCCCGAGCAGGTACGACATCAAGCTCCCTCCACCGAACCCGCGATGATCTCCTGCGCGTGCGCGCGTGCCCACGACTCGGCCGCGAGCACGTCCTCGACGGTACCTGGTTCGTCGAAGTCCGGGGCCTCCTCCAACACGCGTTCGAGGGTGTCGACGATGCCGAGGAACGGCAGTCGGCCCGCCACGAACGCCGCCACGCACTCCTCGTTCGCCGCGTTGTAGATCGCCGGGCGGCAGCGCCCGGCCTCCCCCGCGGCCTTGGCCAGCGCGACCGCCGGGAACGCCTCGTCGTCGAGCGGCGCGAACTCCCAGGTGTGCGCCGCCGTCCAGTCGACCGCCGTGGCCGCCTCGGGCACCCGGTCCGGCCAGCCGATGCCGAGCGCGATGGGCAGCCGCATGTCCGGTGGGCTGGCCTGGGCGATCGTCGACCCGTCGACGAACTCGACCATCGAGTGGATCACCGACTGCGGGTGCACCATCACGGTGATGTCGGCGTACGGCACGTCGAACAACTCGTGCGCCTCGATCACCTCAAGCGCCTTGTTGACCATGGTCGCCGAGTTGATCGTGACGACCGGCCCCATGTTCCACGTCGGGTGTGCGAGCGCCTGCTCCGGTGTGACCTGCGTCAACTCGTCGCGCCGCCGACCCCGGAACGGGCCGCCGCTGGCCGTGACGATCAACCGGCGCACCTCGCCACGCGACCCGGACCGCAGGCACTGGGCCAGCGCCGAGTGCTCCGAGTCGACGGGCACGATCTGCCCCGGCCGCGTCACCGCGCCCCTGACCAGGGGGCCGCCGGCAACCAGCGACTCCTTGTTGGCCAACGCGAGGGTACGACCACCACGCAGCGCGGCCAGCGTAGGAGCGAGGCCCAGCGAGCCGACCACCCCGTTGAGCACGATGTCGCAGGGCCACTGGGCCAGCTCGGTCATGGCGTCCGGCCCGGCCACGATCTTGGGAAGCTTGAAGTCGCCGGTGGCCCAGCCGCGCCGGCTCGCCTCGGCGTAGAACGCGAGTTGCAGATCCTGCGCGGCGGACGCCTTGGCCACCCCGACCGCCTCGACGCCCAACTCCAGGGCCTGCGTGGCGAGCAACTCGACGTTGCCGCCGCCCGCACCCACGGCGACCACCCGGAACCGGTCCGGGTTGCGCCGGACGATGTCGATGGCCTGCGTACCGATCGAACCGGTGGACCCGAGCAGGACGAGGTCACGGGGGGAAGTCACGCGGCCATTCTCCCCCACCGTCACTGAACGCCCGCTGGGAGCCTCAGCCCTCCCCGCCCGCACCTTCCGCCCCACCCGGCGGCGACCGGCAATGATCGACTCGGCTTTCAGGAAGTCGGGCTATCCCCGGCACCCGGACACCCCGTTTTCCTGAAAGCCGTGTCGATCAAGCGAGGTCGTCAGCCGAGTCACCGGTGGTTGCGGCCGGCGATGCCTCCTCGTCGAGCAGTTCGGCCGGGTCGATGGCGAACTCGAACGGCTCCCGCATCGCGAAGGTGCTTCCCGCCGCAGCGGCGGCCAACGGGCGGTATTCACCGTCGACCAACTCGAACAGGGCGATGGTCGGCACCCGGTTGCGAAGGTCCACCCGGAGGAAGAACGGCACTCCGACGGCCGCGTACTCCCGGGGCCTGTCGATCACGTCCTTGCGTCGGTTACCTGGGGAAACGATCTCCCCGAGCAGCACCGCCTCGGCGATGGGAACAGTCGTGCGGCCACCGCCCGAGTTGCGCAGCACAGCGATGTCCGGGATGAAAAGATCATGCCCGGAGATCACGTTGATCTCCGGATAGACCCAGAATCCGGCCTTCCGGGCAGCACGGTGCAGCACATACGGCAACTCCCGCTCGACCGACTGGTGATCGATTCCCGCATGTGGTGTCACGATCACGCTTCCGCTCAGGACCTCAACCTTGGGGCCGTTGCTCTCCGGCAACAGGTCGAGGGCGAGCTGCGCGGTCCACGGCTCGTCGTGCCACCGCAGCACGTCGAACGACGGCTCGGTGTGCTGCGGCGCCGGCTCCGGCGCGAACGCTGCCTGGGCCATCCGGGCTCACCCCCTCAGCGGGACATTCTGCTCAGGTCAGCCTAGCCACCGCCGCCCCAGTTGTGCGTCATCGCACACCCAGTCCGACACCCAAGTGACTCACGAGCCGTACTGGCCCTGATCGATGGGCCGGGGGTGGCAAGACGCGCCGCCAGCCGGGGCCATGCCGCCGACGCGCGAGGGCCGGCACCGGAATCTACAGCGACCCGGACCTGCGACAGATCTTGGAGGGAAAGCGCCCCTCCCGGGGCCGGAATCTTCCAAGATCTCGATGGACGAGTGGCGCGAGCGGGGCCACCGCCCTGGCCGTGGCGCTCCGCGACTCGCTCGGCCACCTCGGCGTTCTCGACTTCGGCGAGATCACGCTGAGCGAGGAGGACGCGCAGTTTCTGCGTACCCGAGTGTTCTGTGACGCCGCGCTCGACGGTGCTGGCCGCTGCCGGCGGCGCGACGGCCACGACGGACCCTGCGCCGCAGTGCCCAGCACGAAAGTCGGGGTGTCCGCAGCCCGCGGACACCCCGACTTCCTGGAAAGCGTGTGGATCAGGGAGTGATGACGAACTGCGAGCCCGGCTGGATGACGATGTTGCCGTCGGCCGAGTTGGTGATTGTCACGTTCGTCAGGTTGGCGTTGCCCCGTGCGCCGCTCATGGCGAGGATGCCGGCGCCGTTGTTCGACCTGTCGATCCGCACGTTGGTGATGGCGACGTTCGGCATGTTGCCGCCGCCGTTCTTGAACTGGATGCCGTCGAACGTGGAGTCGACGATGTCGGTGTCGCGGATGGTGACGCCGACGATGTCCCGGGTGGCCGGGAAGAGGGTGATGGCACCGAACTCCTGGTCCTCGTTCCAGAACGCGCCGCCGGTGCGGTAGAGGCCGTTGTTGGCGATCAGCGTCGTGCCGGAGAACGGCAGCGGGTCGTGGTCGGTCGCCAGCATGATGCCCGGGTAGTTGGCGGTGTCGTAGATCAGGTTGTTCTCGATCGAGTTGTCGTAGCCGCCGTAGATGGCGATGCCGTTGGCCCGCCAGGGCAACTGGATGGTGTTGTTGACGAAGTGGTTGTCGTGGGCGATGTCGACGCTGCGGTCCTTGACGTACGGGTTGGCCCAGACGGCCAGGGCGTCGTCGCCGGTGGTGCGGAACGACGAGTTGAACACCCGCGAGTTGCGCGTGCCGTTGCTGAAGTTGATGCCGTCGGCATACGTGTTGCGGATCCGCATCCCGGTGAACTCCAGCCCGTCGGCCGGCCCCCACAGGTCGGGGATGTTGTCGTAGTCGCGACCCACCCAGACACCCACGTTGGCGTGCTCGATCCACACGTTGCTGATCTTCGTGCCGGTACCGAAGCGACCGTTCAGACCGACACCGCCCTCGGCGTTGCCGTCACCGCCCCGGATCCGGCCCGAGCCGAAGATGGCGATGTCGGAGATCTGGGTGTTCTTGTCGATGTCGAAGCCGAAGTTGCCCTCGTGCGGGTGGTTGATTCCGCCCACCACGTTCTGCGGCTCGGTGAGCGTGTAGAGCTGCGAGTGCCACATGCCGGCACCCCGGATGGTGACGTTGCTGATGCCGACCTGGTTGTGCGTACCCCGGTTCTGTGGGTCGTCGGTCAGGATCTTCTGCTCCTGCCGCCACTGCCCGGCGGGGATCCAGACGCAGCCGATGACGCCGTTCTGGTCGTCGGTCACCGCCCGCTGAATGGCGGCGGTGTCGTCGAGCCCGTCGTTCGGGACCGCACCGTACGACGTGATCGAGGTGCAGCCGGCCGGTTGGCTCGCCGCCGGTGCCACCTGCTCCAGGTCGATCATGTCGATGACGTAGAACGAGGCGGTGTCACCCGAGTCGCGCTGCAACTTGAAGCGGGTGCCGGCCGGGTACGACTGCGCCAGCAGCGCGTTCGACTCGTCGAAGAGCCGTCGGGCGTCGGCCTGCGGGGTGTTGGTCAGCGCCTCCGGCCCGTCGGTGTTGCCGTAGAGCCAGCTGTGCCGCGACGACAGGGTCAGCTTGCGGGAGAACACGTCGTTGACGTAGAGGCTGATGGTCGCCTCGATGCCACCGCCACCAGGGGCGTCCGGGATGGAGTTGCGCACCACTATGGAGTTGGCCTGGTTGGCCGAGGTGAACTCGACGAACTGGCCGGTGCTGTTCAGCCGCACCGACTTGCGGCCGGAGGACTCGCTGGCGAAGTTGGTGTGCCCGAAGGTGCGCAGCGCGTCCGGCTCCAGCAGCGTGCCCTGGTAACGGCCGGCCTCCGCCTCGTAGGAGACGTACGGTACGGCCGCCCCGCGCCCGACCACGATCGACTGGCTGAACGCGTTGTTGGTCTCGTTGGTCTCGGTGACCGCGTTCGTGGCGTCGGCGGTGGCGGTGATGGTGGCCCCGCCACTGGTGGCGGTCCAACTGCCGGTGACGGCCACGGTGACCGTCGCGCCGGCCGCGATCGAGGCGGTGGTGGTGTTGAGCGTGGTGCTGCCCGCCACCAGCCGGGTGACGGTTGTCGCGCCGGTCGCGGTGGTGCCCCGGTTGCGGACCGTCACGGTGAAGGTGACGGACGCCCCCACGGCCGGGTTCGGCGGGTTCGAGGCGATGCTGAGCACCTGCAGGTCAGGCCCCGGGGCCTGCGCGACCACCAGCGGCGACGCGGCGGTGAAGCTGTTGTTGCCGTTGTTCTGCTCGACGATCGTGTTGGTCGGGTCGACCACCGCCGTGACGGCGTAGCTGCCCATCGGCCGGGTCCCCGCGTTGACCGACACGGTGGTCGACGCGCCCGCGCCGAGCGTGCCCACAGTGGCGCTGCCGACGACCGCGCCGGCCAGGCTGAAGTTCACGGTGGTGGCACCGGCGGCCGCCGAGCCGATGTTCTGCACCACGGCCGAGAGCGTGACCGGGGAGACCTCGCTGGGCGACGTCGGCGACCAGGTCACCGAGCTGACCACCAGGTCCGGGTTGGGCGCCGGCGTGCCGCACACCTCAAGCTCGGCCACCTGGCCGGACGGCGCGCCGGTGTTGCCGGTGAACCGCAACTGCACGTCCGCGGTGGTCGCGCTGACCGGGATGCTCACCGCGTTGGTGCCCTGCACGAACTGGTAGGCCGCCGCCGACACCAGACTGGTGTACGCCGACGACGCCTGGTCGCGGCCGAGGACCTGGATGGTCTGGGTACGGGTGCCCCACGACGAGTCCGGGTTCAGCTTGACGGTGACGCCGGAGATGGAGTGGTTCGCACCGAGCGCCACTGTCAGGTGCTGGGGGTAGCTCGCCGCGCCCTCCCAGTAGGTGCCGAGCTGCCCGTCGTTCGCCTTGTCCGGGGTGAAGCTGAAGGTCGAGCCGCTCGCCGTCATGGCCTTGCCCGATGCCACGTTGGTGCAGGCCGGCGGGTTGCTGCCGGTCCGGGTGACGGTGTTGCTGTTGCCGGACAGGTTGCCGGCGCCGTCCCGGGCGCGAACATAGTAGGACACTGTCGCGGTCGCCGGTTGGGTGTCCTGGTAGGTGAGGACGGTGCCCAGCGTGGCGATCAGGTTGCCGCCCCGGTAGACGTTGTAGCCGGCCAGCCCGCTGCCACCGGAGTCGGTGGACGCGCCCCAGGTGAGCGTGATCGTGCTGCCCGACGTGCTCTGCGACAGCGTCCCCGGGGTGCTCGGCGCGGTGGTGTCACCACTGCCGGTACGGGTCACCGTGTTGCTGTTGCCGGAGAGGTTGCCCGCGGCGTCGCGCGCCCGGACGTAGTAGGACACGGTGGCCGTCGCCGGCTGGGTGTCGTTGAAGGTGGTCACGTTGCCGATGGACTGGAGGAACGCGCCGTTGCGGTAGACGTCGTAGCCGGCGATGCCGCTGCCGCCCGCGTTGTCGGTGGACGCGACCCAGGTGAGGCCGATGGTGGTGCCCGACTGGGTGTAGGAGAGGTTGCCCGGAACGCTCGGCGCGGTGGTGTCCGGGGTGGTGCCGCCGCTGCCGTACACCTCCAGCTCGGAGAGCTGCCCGGCCGGCCAGCCGCTGTTGGCGGTGATGGTGATCCGGACGTACCGGGTGGAGGTCGAGCTGACGTTGATCGTGACGGCGTTGCCGCTCGCCGGGTTGAAGGTGTAGGTCTGCGACCCGACCAGATCGGTGAAGGACGAACCGTTGGTGCTGCCTCGCACGCTCAGCGTCTGCGTCCGGGTCCCCCAACCGGAGGTCGGCAGCCTCAGCACGACCTGGTTGATGTTCTGCGACGAGCCGAGATCGACCTGCACCCACTGCGGGAACGCGTTGTTGACGCTCTCCCAGTAGCTGCCCGCGTTGCCGTCGACGACCTTCGACGAGTCGTAGACGTCGGCGTGGCCGCTCTCCTGGGTGGGGCGGCCCTGCGCGAGATTGGTGGCCGCCGCGGCGAAGCCGCTGCCCGGTGCGGCTGCCGGGTCGGCGGGGCGGGCGGCGTTCGAGGCACCGGCGCGACCGGCGCTCGCCGGGTTCGCGAGGGCTGTCGCCCCCGCCGTGGCCATCAGCGTGGCCGCGGCTGTCGCCGCCACCATCCTGAACAGATTCGTTCGTCTCATCACTGTCCTTGTCGTCGGGGACGGTTGCCGCGGCGGCTTGACCACGGGGGTGGGGGTGCGGCGGTGGGGACGACCATCAACGGGCCTCTCCAGGAGGCCCGTTGAATCTTCCGAGGGTATGCAAGAAATCCTGCACACGTTTGTCGAGATCTTGCGAGACTTTGGCCAAAGATTACTGACGTGCTACGGGAGCGTCAACACTTCGACCGACGTGACTATTTATGGCCGTGCGTGCCCTGCGGGGCTGTCGCGGCCACCGTGGGTGGCGCGGTCCTCGGCACATGAGTGATGCCGGTGAGTCATCAAGATGACTCACCGGCATCAGGCTTCTCGACGCGCCGGCCCTCTCGCCGCGCGGGCACAGGCGCGCCCTGGTGTTCAGGCGGTCGGTGCCGCCAGGACGAAGGTCTCCAGCTCCTCGCCGCCGTACCAGTCGGTGCGCCGGCCCACGTGCGTCATGCCGAGTCGCCGGCAGACCGCCATCGACGGATCATTGCCCGGCGACACGAGCGCGTAGATCTCCGGGGTACCGGTGGCGAGCTCCCGCGCCGTGAGCGCACGGGCCGCCTCGGTCGCGTAGCCGTGACCCCACGAATCCGGGTGCAGGTGCCAGCCCGTCTCGATGTCCGAGGTGAGCTGCGTCTCGGGCGTTCCCGGCAGCGGCTTGAGCAGCGCCGTGCCCGCCACCTGGCCGGTGTCGCGTACCTCGATCGCCCAGGTGCCGTACCGGCCGCCGTCGTCGGCGTGCCGGTCGCGCCAGATCTGCAACCGTTCGACGGCCTGGGCCGGATCGGTCATCGGCAGACCCGGCGACACGGCCAGCCAGCGGGTGATATCCGGACGAGAGTAGATGTCGTAGATCCGGGCCAGATCGGCCGGATCGTCGGTCCAATCGCGCAGGATCAGGCGTTCGGTGGTGAGAACAGTCATGACCGGCGATCTTAGGGAGTGACGGCCCCGACGACAGGGAAGGAGGACCCGATGGGCAACGGATGGCAGCGCACGAAACGGATCACCAGTGCCGCGTTCCGTCCGGTGCGCGGCCGGGACCTGTCGCTGCACGCCGCCGCGATCACCTTCTACGGCGCGATCGCCGTGGTGCCGGTGGCCCTGCTGGCGATCTGGCTCACCGCACTGGTGGCCGGGGCCGACCGGGTCCGCCGACTCACCTCGTACGCCGTGGAGGCGCTGCCCACCGCGATCGGCGCGCCTCGGGCGGTGGAGGCGCTGGTCGAGGCCGGGGTGGGGTTGACCCCGTTGCTGGCGCTGGCCTCCCTGCTGCCCGCCTCGCTGTACGGCGAGGGCCTGCGTCGGGCGTTCGTCTCGGTTGCCGCCCCCCGCTCCGACGAGCACCTGATCGGCTGGCGGGGCCGGCTCCTGCTGCTGCCCCTGCTCGCCCCGGCACCCGCCCTGCTGCTGTCGATCCTGCTGGCGCTGCCGCTGACCACCCGCCTCGTACGCCAGGGTGGTTGGCTCGGCGTGCTCGGTGTGGTGCTGTCGTTCCTGGCGGTCTGGCTGGTGCTCACGCCGGTGCTGGTGTGGGTGTTCCGGGTCGTCGGGCCGGCCTCACCGGACTGGCTCTCCACCCTCGGCATCGGGTCGTTCACCGCGGCGAACCTCTCCGGTTTCCTGCACGGCTTCGTGCTCTTCGCCTCGCTCCCGCTGGACCTGGGCGTGCCCTTCGGCGGCTTCGACGACATCGGCGCCGGCGTGGCCGTGCTCCTGTGGCTCTACCTGTTCCACGTGATCGTCCTGGCCGGCTACTCCGCCACCCTGGCCCTCTCCCGCTGGCGCACCCCCCACCCCACCCCCACCCCGCCGCGTTGATCATGGAGTTATTGCCACGACACGCCGACGCGAGTGGCAATAACTCCATGATCACCGGGGGCGGGGGTGGGGGGTGGGGGAG
>NZ_JBEZDJ010000046.1:0-42302 GCF_040648275.1 Micromonospora sp. NPDC049171 | reverse complement strand
GTGGTGGGTAACAGAACGCCCGTAAAACCCCCAAAGTCGGCACCACAACTCCATGATCGCCAAGCCGGGCCCAACCCGCTCCCCGATCGGGCACTCCCGGGTTGACCCGCCGGCTACAGCCCTAACGCAACGGTGTTGTCGTGGATTTAGTCCCTAACTCGCGCCGCGAGGCCACTACACCCTGACTCAAGCACGATCAAGGCATGCGCGGTCGCCCCCGCGCCCGCCGCACCGACACCCGCCACTCGACCACCCACGAACGATGCGCGGGGCGGCGCGGCGTTGGGCGGCGCGGGGCGGCGCGGTGGGCATTATCGGACAGGCAGCTCGCGCGCCCACCGCCGGCCGATCCGGACAGACGGCCCCGTGCCGCGTCCGGTGGGTCGCTCAACTGGCAGCCGGTAGCGCCGCGCGACGCCCGGCCCCGCCGCTGGCGACCGTCGCGTGCAGCGCCGCCGCCAGCACCGCGAAGGTCACCCAACCGGCCGCCAGCGCGGCGGCCGTCGAGGTGTCCTGCCAGCGGTGGTACGCCGCCAGGAAGCCGACGAGTGCCAGGCTGTTGCGGGCGAAATGCCGGGTGAACGCCACCAGGTCGCGGCGGCTTTCGATGGCCACCAGCACCCCGGCGTACGGGAAGGTCACCACCATCGCGCGCAGCAGCTCGCCGAGCAGCCCGGTGAGCGTCGCACCCAGCAGGATCACCAGCAGCTTGACCGACGCCGGCAGCCGGGTTCGCGGTCCCACCTCCCCCACCGGCGGCCCAGCCCTCGCCGGCCGCACTGCCGGCAGTGCCGGCCCGATCGACGACGGTGACGGCAACGACGGCGGCACAGTCGACGACGCCACGGTCGGCAGCGGCGGCACGATCGACGACGGCGGCCCAGCCGACGGCGGCGGCACGGTCGGTGCGGGGTGTTGTCGGCGCAGCAGCAGCATCGTCACCGTCCAGAGCGCCACGGTGCCGGCCAGCGCGGGCCAGAAGGGCACCGGTACGGCGAGTAGACCCGCGCTGAGCGCCACGTACCCGATGATCCCGGCGGCGTCGGCGATCAGAATCGGCCAGCGCAACCGGTGGTGCGTGACCGCCACGATGACGAAGAACAGGTTGAGGCCGAGCACCCCGAGCAGTTGCGCGCCCTGCACCCGGTGCCCGGTGCTGACCAGGGCCAGCGTCATCGGCAGCGGGAGACTGTAGACCAGCGCGCGCATCCGCACCGACCGGATCAGGCTGACCGCCCAGACCACCGCGGTCACCAGCAGTACGGCTTGCACGGTCATCGGTGGCCCGCCCTCCCGTCGCGGTCAGTCGACGTCGTCGTCAGTCGAGGAAGGTCTCAGTCGAGCAAGGTCTCAGTCGAGCAGGGTCTCAGTCGAGGAAGGTCGCCGCCTCGACGCAGACCTCGAAGACGTCGCTCAGCCGGGCCAGGTCGCCGGCGTTCACCGAGAACTGGTTCTCGGTGATCTCGCCGTGCGCGCTCATCCGGCCCTCCCAGCACGCCGTGCCGTCCCACAGGGTCAGGTTGACGTGCCGGGAAGCATCGACCACGCCCCACGGCAGCAGACCCACCCGCACCCCTGCCTGGTGTTGGGCCCGCACCAACGCGGTCAGCTCGTCGGTCAGGCCGGCGTGCAGGAACACCCGGGTGATCCGTACGCCCCGGGCCAACGCCTCGGTGTTCGCCGCCCAGTAGTGCCGGCCGATCTCGCCACGCCACCAGCTCAGTTCGCCGCTGGCCCTCGGCATCACGTTCGTCACCGCGTCCAGTCGCCGTACGCACTCGCGGGTGCCGCCGAGCAGGTCCTGGCAGTCGCCGCCGGGTCGGATGATCCGCCCGACGCGCAGCTGGTCGGTGTCGGCCCGAAACCGCTCGAAGCGACGCCGGGCCTCGTCGGCGACCCGGGTGTGGGGATGCCGCTCGACCGCCTCCCGGGTGCCGGTGACCACCTCCGGCACCGCGTGCACCAGCCAGTGCGGCCCCTCCAGCAGGGTGCGTAGGTGGAAGCGGCGCTCGGCGCGGGCCAGCGAGTCGACAAGCAGCGAGATGGTGGTGCCCATCAGCCCGGCGAGCAGCGACTCCACCCCGGTCGCCGCGTTGGTCAGGTCCAACGTCACGGAGAGCGAGATCGAGATCGAGATGCCGACGAGCGCGACCGGGTCGGTGTGCGCCAGCAGCCGGACGAAGCCACCCGCCGAGGCGATCCGGCCGGCGCGGGGTCGGCGGAGCAGATCGGACATCGACGTACCTCCCGGGCGCCGGCTGACCCCAGCGTACGACGGGACGACAACAGTGCCCCGGTACGATCCTGCGGTGCCCGAGCTGCCCGTACCGCTGCCCGTGGGTGCGCCGGACGACCCGGCGGCCGGCGTCGCCCGGTGGGTGGGCGCGGACCCGATCCGTGGCCTGGTCGCCCGTTTCGGCGGCACCTGGCCCGACGGTGACCTGGCCGAGGTCCTGCGGTTTCTCGACGAGTTCTCGGCGACACACTGGGACTTCCGGGGCGGCCGGGAACGGCCCGAGGCCCGGGAGCCGGACCTCGACCCCGACACCGCCGAGCTGGTGCTCGCCGCGGCGGCCGCGCTCGGCCTGGTCCGGCCGGTGTTGCCGACCCGATCGACGTACGCCCACCTGGTCGTCCTCGGTGGCCTCGGGCACGCCTGCGTGCGCCGGGTCGCCTACGCCGCGCACCTGCTGCGCGCCGGCCTGCGGGTGACCGGCGAGGTCGCCGTGCTGGGTAGTTTCCGGCCGCTGTCGGACTGGGAGCGCCGCACGCTGGCCGACGCTGGCCTGCCCGGCGACGACACCGAGGTGGACGTGCTGGACTCGGCGGTCCGGCGGGTGTTCGGGGTGACCGCCCCGGCGGAGCGGGCCGGCGTCGACGCCGGTCACCCGCACCACTCCTGGTCGTCGCGGACCTACCGGCCGGCGAGCCTGCCACCGGTACGGGTGCTGGCCGCGCCGTCGGGCGAACCGGATCGGCGGCGCGCCCACACCGCCGACACGCAGCGGTTCTGGGCCGAGCACGCACGGGTCGCCCCGGGTGACGAGATCCTGATGGTCACCGCGCCGATCTACGTGCCGTTCCAGCACTGCGACGCGCTGCGTACCCTGGCCCTGCCGTACGGGTGTGGCATCGACACGGTCGGCGTGGACCCGGCGCTGGCCGACCTGGCGGTGTTACCCGAGCAGACGCTCACCCCGGGGCGCTACCTCCAGGAGATCCGCTCGGCGATCCGCTCGATGCGCGCCCTGCACTCCCGGCTGCCCGCACGCTGACCGCTCCCGCCCAGCCGGCGACGGCCGCCCAGCCAACGGCACCCGCCCAGCCGGGCTCAGCCGGCGGTGTCGGCGACGGCCTGGGCGAAGACCTCGGAGCGGTGCTCGAAGTTGCGGAACCGGCCGTAGCTCGGCGCGGCCGGGGACAGCAGCACCACCCCGCCGGCCGGGGTCACCTCGCGGGACAGCCGGACCGCGTCCACCAGGTCGTCGACCAGTTCGGTACGCACCTTGGGCAGGCCGGCGAGCACCTCGACGATGCGCGGCCCACTGTCCGGGATCCCGATCACGGTCAGCTCCCGCTCGGCCAGGTGCTCGGCCAGCGGCGTGTAGTCCAGACCCCGGTCGTTGCCCCCGACGATCACGGTCAACGGCCGCCCGTCGTACGCGTCGATGGCGTGCATGGCCGCGTACGGGCTGGTGGCCAGGGTGTCGTCGACGAAGGTCAACCCGGACGGGTCGGTGATCTCGGTGAGCCGGTGGGCCAGCCCCTGGAACTCGGCGACCGCGACGGCGAGGTGGTCCTTGCCGGCCACCACGTCGATGCCGAGCGCGTCGAGCACGGCGAGTGCGACGCACAGGTTGCCCTCGTTGTGCCGGCCGACCAGTGGCAGCACGGCGCGCGGGAAGAGCGGCTGGTCGCCCAGGTGGAACCAGGGCGTACCGTCGATGCCGGCCGCGACGTGGCTGCTGTCGGGCTGGCCGGCGCGCACCGCCGGCAGCTCCCCCAGCTCGGCGGCGAGCCGGGGATCGCCGCCGTTGACCACGGTCGTCTGCGGCGCGTGGGCCAGCAGGTTGAGCTTGTCCCGGTAGTACTCCCGCTCCCCGCCGTGCGCGTCCAGGTGCTCGGGGAAGAGCGCGGTGACCACCGCCACCCGGGGCGAGTCGGTGAGGTCGCTGCACTGGTAGCTGGACAACTCCAGCACGTACAGCTCCGCATCCGGCAGGTCGAGGGTCGGCACCCCGATGTTGCCGCCGAAGACGTTCGGCCGGCCCATCGCGGTGAGCAGGTGGCTGATCAGGCTGGAGGTGGTGCTCTTGCCCTTGCTGCCGGTGACCCCGACGGTGCGCGCGGCGTGGTCGGCCATCCACAGCGCGGTGCCCTGGGTGACCAGGACGCCGCGTCGGCGCAGTTCGACAAGCCACGGGTGGGTCTGCGGCACGCCGGGCGAGCGGACCACCACGTCGGCGGCGGCCAGCCGCTCGAAGCCCGCCTCGCCGGTGACCAGTGGCGCCGCCTCGGCCAGCGGGCCGTCCCAGGGCAGCGACAGGAAGTTGGCGCTGTCGTCGACGGCGACCAGCTCGGCGGGGCCGTGCGCGGCGATCGCCGTCACAGCGGCCCGGCCCTCCCGGCCGGTGCCCCAGACGGCGACGGTACGTCCGCGCAGGTCAGACAGGCGCACTGGGCTCTCCTCGGAGGTCGCGGCGGCGGCAGGGCGGGCCCGGTCCGGACACGGCCGGACGAACCAGGGCCTAGTATGGCGTGTGCCCAACGAGCAGCTCCGGCGGATGGACGCCTTCACCTTCCCGTCCTACTCGATCGACTTCGCCACCGGCGAGGTGTTGTTCGACTACGCCCTGACCGGCCCGGCCGGTGAGCAGCGGTTCACCGAGGTGATCACCCTCCCACTGCCGGCGGAGCCGCCCTCGGACGAGACGGTGGCGACCCTCGGCCGGGTGCTGGAGGTGCTGCACCTGGTCGCCGGGGTCAGTTACTACAAGGCCGCCGCGCCGCCCCGGCTCGTGCTGCCGGCGCCGCTGGGCGTGGCCACCGTCGACTACGTCACGGCCGTCTACACCAGGGGCCTCGCCGAGTACGCGTACCGCAACCAGCTGCCGCACGTGTTGGCGCTGCGTCCGGAGGTGCCGGCCGGCTCGCCGGAGCCACCCCGGGTGTACGACGACTCGGAGCGTCGCCCGCTCTCGGCGGTCGGCGGCGGTAAGGACTCGATCGTCAGCCTGGAGGCGCTGCGCCGCGCCGAGCTGGACCCGGTGCCGTTCTCGGTCAACCCGAACCACGTGATCGTCTCCGTGAACGAGGCGTCCGGGCTGGTCCCGTTGGCCGCCCGCCGGCGGCTCGACCCGGTGCTGTTCGACCTGAACGCGGCCGGCGCGCTGAACGGGCACATCCCGGTCACCGCGATCAACTCGCTGATCGCGGTGGCCACCGCGGTCCTGCACGGGCTCGGCCCGGTGGTGATGTCCAACGAGCGCTCGGCGTCCGACCCGAACCTGGTCTGGAACGGTCACGAGATCAACCACCAGTGGTCCAAGGGCGTCGAGGCGGAGGGGCTGCTGCGCGCGTCGCTGGCCGAGCACGCCGGCCTGACCGACCCGTACTTCTCGCTGCTGCGCTCGCTGTCCGAGCTGCACATCGCCCGGCTGTTCGCCGAGTTCACCCGCTACGACGACGTGGTGACCAGCTGCAACGCCGCGTTCAAGCTGCGCGACGCGAGTGAGCGCTGGTGCCGCGACTGCCCGAAGTGCCGGTTCGTGTTCCTGGCCATGGCACCCTTCATGCCGCGCGAGCGGGTGGTGGGCATCTTCGGCGGCGACCTGCTCGCCGACGAGTCGCAGATCCCCGGCTACCGCGAGCTGCTGGGCGTGGACGGGCACAAGCCGTTCGAGTGCGTGGGCGAGGTCGAGGAGTCGGTGGTGGCCCTCGGCCTGCTCGCCGAACAGGCCCAGTGGCACGCCGCCCCGGTGATCCAAGCCCTGGTCGACGCCGTCCCGGAGACCGCCTGGTCCGCCGTGGCGAACTCGGACGTCTTCACCCCAGGTGGCCCCAACCACATCCCCCCCACCTACGCCAAAGCCCTAAACGCCCTCACCTAACCCACCCCACCCCCACCCCCCTCCCACCCCGGGCCCGCCCGTCGGCCCCCGCCCCGCCCAGGCCGTCGATCATGACGTTATTGCCACCCCGCCCGGCGTGTCGGGACAATAACTCCATGATCAACTGGGAGGGGCCCCGGGGGGTGGGGGGGTGGGGGGTGGGGGGTGGGGTGGGTTAGGGGGTTCGGACTGCTTGTAGGGCTAGTAGGGCTACGTGTAGGGAGAGGCTGGCCTCTACCGAGTCGAGGTCCACGTCGAGGATGCGGGCGATGCGGGCCAGGCGTTCGTAGAAGGCCGGTCGGGACAGGTGGGCGGCGGCGGCACCGGCGGACTTGTTGCGGCCCTGCTCCAGGTACGTGCGCAGGGTGTCGAGCAGCCGTTCCCGGGGGTGGCGGGCGTCGTACTCGAGCAGGGCGCCGAGTTCGCGCTCGACGAAGGTCTGCAACCGGGGCTCGTCGCGCAGCAGGTGCAGCAGGCCGGCCAGGCCGACGTGGGGCAGCCGGAATACCGCCAGGTCACGCCGGTCCCGGGTGGCCGCCTCGGCGATCTGCCGCGCCTCGACAAGTGACCGGCGGGCCTCCCGCAACGTGCCCACCCCCGATCCAGCGGCCACGATCACGGCACCAGGGCCAACACCCCGGGCCCTCTCGACACCCACCCGCACGGCCTCCACCCCGAACGGCGGGCGGGACGGATCGGCGTCGGGAGCCGCGCGGGAGGACTCCGCGCCGGACGCGGAGCGGGACGCATCGGAGCCGGGGGTGGCCCGAGCCGGTTCGACACCGAGCCCCGGTCGGCCGGTGCCGGCGTCGAGGCGTACCCGACGAAGAGCGCTGGCGAACGCGGACAGCGCGCGGTCCTCGGCGGCCGGGTCGGTCAGGGCCAGCAGCGCACCCACCGAGTTGTCGTCGACGGCGCTGGTCAGCGCGGTCAGCTTCGCCTCGCGCAGCGCCTGGCCGACGGCCTCGGACAGGTCCCGCAGCCGGGCCTGAGCGGCCTCCGGGCCAGTCTCCCCGACCGGGTCCTCAGCCCGGTGTCGGACCATGACGCCGACCAGGTGCCGTCGGTCGAGCACCACGCCGAGCGCCTTGGCCCGCAGCGCGACCTCGTCCACCGGTCGGGAGTGGTCGAGGAGTGCGGTGAGCAGGGTGCGGTGGATCTGCCGTTCCAGCCCTTCGGCGTCGCGGCGGATCAGTCGGCCCAGCGCGAGGGTGGACGCGGCCCGCTCGATCAGGATCGTCAACCGGGTGGGCGGGCCGGCGGTCGGCCCGCTGGGCTGGGCGCTGGGCACGTCGCCGCTGGCCGGCCAGCGCAGCAACAGTCGCCCCCAGTCCTGCCCCCGCGCGCCCACGGCGGTGACCAGCCACCCGTTGTCCGGGTCGTACGCGGTGCGCCCGGTCGGCCGGACCCGCCGGGAGTGCTGCTCCCAGCCGTCGAGCAGCAGCTCGGCGCTCTCGCCCGCCGGGTCGTACCCGAGCACCTGGCGGGACAGGTTCTCCAACACCACCGGGCAGCCGGACAGCTCGGCGGCCTGCCGGATCACCTCGGCGGCGTCGCCGCCCTCGACGGACAGGTCGTTGAAGCGTTGGTGGATCTCCTCGGTGGCGCGCAGCTCGGTGAGCTGCGCGTCGACGATCAGCGCGTGCACCGCCTCGGTGATCCGCACGAACGGGGTGGCGCGGCGCAGCTCCACCAGGGGCAGGCCGCGCCGCTCGGCGGCGGCGACCATCACCCGGGGTACGCCGCTGACGTAGCGGCGGCCCAACTCGACGACGAGCCCGGAGACACCGACGTCGGCCAGGTCCCCGATGAACGCGCGCAGCCCGGCGTCGTCGCCGGGTAGACCGATGCCGGTGGTGAGCACCAACTCGCCGCCACCGAGCAGGGTGGCGATGTCCGGCACCTCGGCGACGTGCACCCAGCGGACCGGCTGGTCCAGCCCGGCGTCCCCGGCGACCACGCGCGGTGCGCCGTGGCGGACCGGGCCCAGGGCGAGGACCTCACGCACGGTAGGGAACACGGCCGACACGCTACCCTCCGTGACGCCGGATCTCGACATTCGCCGGGCGACGTCACGGAGGGGCCATGGGGGTCGCTCAGTCGACGCCGAACTCCATCGCGGCCCGGTCGAGCGCCTCGTCGTCGCCGGAGGAGACACCCCGGGAGGCGATCGCCTCCGCGCCGCCCTGCGGCATCGCGCCGATCAGGCCGGTGGAGGCCGCCTGCGCGGCACCGACCATCCGCTGCGGGCTCGCCCCGCCGACCATGCCGAGGTTGGCGTACTGCTCCAGCTTCGCCCGCGAGTCGGCGATGTCCAGGTTGCGCATGGTGAGCTGGCCGATCCGGTCCGACGGGCCGAACGCCGAGTCCTCGGTACGCTCCATCGACAGCTTGTCGGGGTGGTAGCTGAAGGCCGGGCCGGTGGTGTCGAGGATCGAGTAGTCCTCGCCCCGGCGCAGCCGCAGCGTCACCTCGCCGGTGACCGCCGTGCCGACCCACCGCTGCAACGACTCGCGCAGCATCAGTGCCTGCGGGTCCAGCCAGCGGCCCTCGTACATCAGCCGGCCCAGTCGGCGGCCCTCGTTGTGGTAGTTGGCCAGGGTGTCCTCGTTGTGGATGGCGTTGACCAACCGCTCGTACGCGTAGTGCAGCAGCGCCATTCCGGGCGCCTCGTAGATGCCGCGGCTCTTGGCCTCGATGATCCGGTTCTCGATCTGGTCGGACATGCCGAGGCCGTGCCGGCCGCCGATCGCGTTGGCCTCCAGCACCAGGTCAACGGGGCTGCCGAACTCCTTGCCGTTGATCGTCACCGGGCGACCCTGGTCGAAGCCGATCGTGACGTCCTCGGTCGGGATCTCCACCGCCGGGTCCCAGAACCGGACGCCCATGATCGGGCTGACCGTCTCGATGCCGGTGTCGAGGTGTTCCAGGGTCTTCGCCTCGTGCGTGGCGCCCCAGATGTTGGCGTCGGTGGAGTACGCCTTCTCGGTGCTGTCCCGGTAGGGCAGCCCGCGTTCGAGCAGCCACTCCGACATCTCCTTGCGCCCACCCAGTTCGGTGACGAAGTCGGTGTCGAGCCACGGCTTGTAGATGCGCAGCATCGGGTTGGCCAGCAGGCCGTACCGGTAGAACCGCTCGATGTCGTTGCCCTTGAAGGTGGAGCCGTCGCCCCAGATCTGGACATCGTCGGAGATCATCGCCCGCACCAGCAGGGTCCCGGTCACGGCCCGGCCGAGCGGCGTGGTGTTGAAGTACGCCCGTCCGCCCGAGCGGATGTGGAACGCCCCGCAGGTCAACGCCGCCAGGCCCTCCTCGACGAGGGCGGCACGGCAGTCGACGACTCGGGCGAGCTCGGCGCCGTAGCTGAGGGCGCGGCCGGGCACCGAGCCGATGTCGGGCTCGTCGTACTGGCCGATGTCGGCGGTGTAGGCGCAGGGGACGGCGCCTTTGTCGCGCATCCACGCGACCGCGACCGAGGTGTCGAGGCCGCCGGAGAAGGCGATGCCGACACGTTCGCCGGAGGGCAGGGAGGTGAGAACCTTGGACACGGGGAAAATTATGCAACAGACCGCATGGGCATGCAAGCTGAAGCGATCTACTCTCCGTCGAACCCCGGATCGTCGCGGCTCAACTCCCAGAAGGCGACAGCCGCGGCGGCGGCGACGTTCAACGAATCCACTCCGCGGCGCATCGGGAGCCGCACCCGTACGTCACTGGCGCTCTGCGCGGCTCCGGTCAACCCGGGGCCCTCGGCACCGAACAGCAACGCCGCCCGCGCCCGCTGGTCCGGGGAGAGCCGCTGCATCGGCAACGCGTCCGCCGCCGGGGTCAACGCCAGCACCGTGAAGCCGGCCTCCCGCACCTCCTCCAGACCCGCCGGCCAGCGGCTGAACTTCGCGTACGGCACCGCGAAGACCTCACCCATGCTGACCCGGACGCTGCGCCGGTAGAGCGGGTCGGCGCAGGTCGGCGACAACAACACTCCGTCGATGCCGAGCGCGGCGGCGCCCCGGAAGATCGCACCGAGATTGGTGTGGTTGTTGATGTCCTCCAGGATCACCACCCGGCGCGCGGCGGCGAGCACCTCGGCCGCCGTCGGCAGCGGCCGGCGGTGGAACGACGCCAGCACCCCCCGGTGTACGTGGAAACCGGTGGCCCGTTGCAGCACGTCCTGCGTCGCGGCGTACACCGGCGCGTCCCCGGTGTCCAGGTCGGCGAGCTGGTCGATGCGCTTGGCGTCGACCAGGTACGACCGGGCCGGGTAGCCGGCCCGCAGCGCCCGGCGCAGCACCAGCTCACCCTCGGCGATGAACAGGCCGTGCGGCGGCTCCCAGCGGGTGCGCAGCTCGACGTCGGTGAGCGCGCGGTAGTCGGCGATGCGGTCGTCGTCAGGGTCGGTGATCTCGTGGACGGGCACCCGACGATTCTGCCGGACGGCGCACCTCGCCCACCGATGCCCACCCGTGGGGTGTTTTGTCCGAAGGAGAAGGGGAACGACGGTGGACTACCGGACCCGACGGGAAGGACCACCCAGGTGAGCGCAGACCACACCGGAGCGGGCGAGGCCGGCGCTCTCCCCCGGCACCCCACCGTCGCGGACCACATCGTGTCGCGACTGCTGAGCTGGGGCGTGCACCGCTACTTCGGCTACCCCGGAGACGGCATCAACGGCCTCACGTCCGCGCTGCAACGCACCAACGGGCGCACCCAGTTCATCCAGGTACGCCACGAGGAGACCGCGGGCTTCGCCGCGTCGGCGCACGTCAAGTACGGCGGCGGGCCGCTGGGCTGCGCGCTGGTGACCAGCGGACCGGGCGCGATCCACCTGCTCAACGGCCTGTACGACGCCAAGCTCGACCACCAGCCGGTGATCGCCCTGGTCGGGCACACCGCGACCACCGCCGAGGGCGGCGGCTACTACCAGGAGGTCGACCTGCTCGCCCTCTACAAGGACGTGGCGGCGGCGTTCCTCGCCCAGCTCGACCACCCGGCGCAGGTACGCCACCTGGTCGACCGCGCGTGTCGCACCGCGTTGGCCCGGCGTACCGTCACCGCCCTGATCCTGCCCCTGGACATCCAGGACGAGCCGGCCATCCCGGACCCACCCCACGCGCACGGCTACTACCAGACCAGCAACGTGCCGAGCAGCACCCCCACCGTGCCGCCGGCGGCCGACCTGCGGCGGGCCGCCGAGGTGCTCAGCGGTGGCAAGCGGGTGGCCATGCTGGTCGGGCAGGGTGCGCTGGGCGCGCAGGAGGAGGTCCGCGAGATCGCCCATCGACTCGGCGCCGGGGTGGCCACCGCCCTGCTCGGCTTCACAGTCGTCGACCACCGCGAACCATGGGTCACCGGGGCGATCGGGCTGCTCGGCACCCGGCCCAGCTGGCAGTTGATGACCGGCTGCGACAGGCTGCTGATCGTGGGCAGCAACATGCCGTACTCGGAGTTCTATCCCCCACCCGGGCAGGCCCGCGCGGTGCAGATCGACCTGGACGGCACGCAGCTCGGGCTGCGGTACCCGACCGAGGTGAACCTCACCGGGGACGCCCGCCCCACGTTGCGGGCGTTGCTGAACGAGCTGGGCCCCGGCCCCGGGCCGACCGCCTGGCGGGCGGAGATCGCCGAGGCCACCTCGGCGTGGCGTCGTGTGCAACGCGACCTGGCCGAGCAGACCGCCGACCCGGTCAACCCACAACTGCTCTTCCACACCCTCAACGAGCGCCTGCCCGACGACGTGCTGCTCGCCGTCGACTGCGGCACCACCACCGCCTGGTACGCCCGCCACCTCCAGGTCCGCCCCGGGATGCTCGCCAGCCTGTCCGGCACCCTGCTGTCCATGGGCGGTGCCATGCCGTACGCGCTGAGCGCCAAGTTCGCCCACCCGGACCGACCGCTCGTCGCGCTGATCGGCGACGGCGCCATGCAGATGAACGGCGTCAACGAGCTGATCACCGTGGCGAAGTACTGGCGCGGTTGGGCCGACCCCCGGTTCGTGGTGCTGGTGTTGAACAACCGGGATCTGGCGTTCGTAAGCTGGGAGCAACGTTCCAGCGAGGGGACGCCGATGTTCCCGGACAGCCAGCAGTTGCCGGACATCGCCTACCACCAGTGGGCGGAGGTGCTCGGGCTGCACGGTGAGCTGGTCGACTCGCCCGAGCAGGTGCCCGGCGTCTGGGAGCGGGCGTTCGCCGCCGACCGACCGGTGGTCATCAACGCCCTGGTCGACCCGGCCGAGCTGATGCTGCCGCCGCACTTCACCGTCGAACAGGCCCGCAACACCGCGGCGGCGGTGCTGCGCGGCGACACCGACTGGGCCGGCATCATCCGCCGCGGCCTCCCGTCGACCCTGGCGAGCTACCGTCCCCGCCGCCGCAAGGGCTGACCCCGCCCCGGCCGTCGATCATGGAGTTGTGGTGGTGGATGGAAGCCGCGAGCAGCCGCATAACGGGCACCACAAGTCCATGATCGACGGCGCCGGGCGGTTAGCCTCGCCGGTTCAGCCAGCGGTCCAGCGGCGAGAGGCGGTTGTCGTTCTGGTTTTGCGGGCTCTGCGGGACCGTCGGGCGCTCTACCGGGCGCCGGGGGTCGCCGGCCAACTCGTGGCTGGGTGCGGCGAACGCCTTCTCCGGCTGGCCCTTGACGGCGGTGGCGATCACCCGGGCAACCGCGTCGATCACCTTGCTCTGCACCGCCGAACCCACCGCGTCGGCCGGATCGTCCGGGTTGGCGGCGATGCCGGCCACCGCGACCTGCGGGGTGAAGCCGACGAACGTCTCGGTGGAGTTCTGCTCCGAGCTACCCGTCTTACCGGCCACCGGCCGGCCGTCGAGGATGTCGTTCACACCGGTGGCGGTGCCGCCGTTGCACTGCCCGAACGCCGACTGCTGGCCCACCGGGCAGCGCGCGGCGTCGGTCGCGGCACGGGCGACGTCCGGGTCGAGGACCCGCTTGCAGGACGGCTGCCCGACCGGCACCTTCTCGCCGTTCGCGGCGGTCACCGAGCGCACCGGCACCGGCGTGCAGTAGGTGCCCTCGGCGGCCACCGTGGCGTACGCGTTGGCCAGGTCGAGCGGGGTGGTGGCGGCCACGCCGAGGGTGAACGAACCCCAGTTCGCGGAGTTGTTCTTCGCGAAGGCGGCGTCCGAGTCGGCGCGGAAGGTGATGCCGAGCCGCTGCGCCATCTCGACCACCTTGTCCTGCCCGACCTGCTCGGCCAACCAGACGAAGTAGGTGTTCACCGAGCGGCCGAAGCCGTCCCACATCATCCGGTACCCGTCCATCCAGTCCGGGTTGGCGTTCGCCGGGCACCAGTGGCCGTCGCAGCTGCCCGGCCCCTCGGCGGCGTAGCGGGTGGGAAGCTTGGCGGGCGCGTCGAAGCCGGTGGAGAGGGTACGGCCCGACTCCAGCGCGGCGAGCATGGTGAACAGCTTGAAGGTGGAACCGGCCTGGTACCCGTCGACGCTGGCCCCGCCGGAGATCAACGGGTTCACGGTGTTCGGATAGTTCGGCTGCCCGGCCGGATTGTCGGCCAGGCTGTAGTGCCGGTTGACCGCCATCGCCAACACCTGCCCGGTGCCCGGCTGCACCGCCGCGATCGGCAGGGCGTGCTTGCTGCCGTACCCATAGACCTTGGTGGCCTGCTGCTGTGCGGTGGCCTGGATCTTCGGGTCCAGCGAGGTGACCACGGTGTAGCCACCCGAGCGCAGGGCCTGCTCGCGCTCCGCGACGGTGGCCCCGAACGCCGGCTGGGCGACCCACCAGCGCCGCAGGTAGTCGCAGAAGTAACCCCAGTCGTCGTGCCCCTGGGACACGGCGGTGCAGCCGTTGGGCTGGGCGGTGGGGTGCAGGGCCAGCGGTTCCGTCTTGGCCTGGGCGGCCTGCGCGGCGGTGATCGCGCCGGTGGCGACCATCGAGTCCAGCACGTACGACCGGCGGGCCAGCGCGTCGTTCTTGTTCCCGTCGATCGGGCTGTACGCGTCCGGGGACTGCACCAGGCCGGCGAGCAGGGCCGACTCGGCGAGGGTCAACTGCGCCGGAGGCTTGCCGAAGTAACGCTGGCTGGCCGCCGCGACCCCGTACGCGCCGGAACCGAAGTAGGCGATGTTCAGGTACCGGTCGAGGATCTCGTCCTTGCCGAGGTTCTTGTCCAGGGCACTCGCGTACCGGATCTCCTGGATCTTGCGCCCGACGGTGGGGTCGGTGGCGGCGGCGCGTTCCTCGGCGGTGCGGGTGGGGTCGGTCTTGAGGACGTTACGGACGTACTGCATGGTCAGCGTCGAGCCGCCCTGCTCGGTGCCGCCGCCCTTGACGTTGGCGACCACGGCTCGGGCGAGGCCGCGCAGGTCCGCCCCACCGTGGTCGTAGAAGCGCCGGTCCTCGGCCGCCACGATCGCCTGCCGCATCACCGGGGCGATCTCCGACAACGGCACGTCGGTACGGTTCACGTCGTAGAACGTGGTGATCAGCGTCTTGCCGTCGTTGGCGTAGAGGTAGGAGCGCTGCGGAGTGGCCGGGGTCTTCAGCGAGGCCGGCAACGCGGCGTACGACCCGAGCGCGGAGCGGGCGGTGAGCCCGAGCAGCAGGTTGCCCGGCAGCGCGGCGACTGCCAGGGCAAGCCCGGCCAACACGCCGGCGAGCAGCACGGTGAACAGCCGCGACAGCGGCGAGCGGGAGGCGGCCATGCTCCCCAGGATTGCCACGAAGTGGGGAAATCGGCCAGCCTGGGCGGCAATTGTCAGGCAATTCACCGACAACCGGGGCGGCGGCCCGGCCGTCAACCACTCAGTACGCCGCTCCAGCGGATGAAACCGGGCAACAGGAGCACGGCGCACACCAGCGCCAGAACCGTCATCACCAACGGCAGCCGGGCGCGCCGCAACGCCCGGCGCAGGTACTCCTGCCGGATCTCCTGCTTCTCGGGCTCGCTGAAGTCACGGTCGATGTAGAGGTCGGCGTCCCGTTCGGCCGCCTGGAACAGGTGCGCCGCCCAGGTCAGGAAACCGGCGGCGACCACCCAGAGCGCCGAATCCAGCGCGATCTTGCCGGTGGAGACATCCGTGCCCGCCGGGCCGGTGGAGACGGACGTGAGCATGTTGATCCCGGCTCCGGCGAAGAGCCCGGCCAGGAAGTTCAGCGTCGACGGCGCGGGCACCGCGATGCTCACGAGCCTGCCTCCGATCCCGCGTCCGGCCACGGCAGGTCCGGCCAGGCGACGCCGCAGACCCGGCGCCCGAGCGCGTCGATCCGCTCCAGCAGCTCTCGATCGGCATGCTCGTCCAGGAGGCTGGTCAGCTCCGTGAGCTGGGCTCGGTAGTCCAGCTGTTCATTGATCACCTTTTCCACCGCCGGCGTCCGCATCGGCCCGTCGCGCTTGGCGATCCGTTCGCGGATCGTCCCCTCGATCTGCTCGCACCCCCGCTGCCAGGCACGCAGATTGCGCCGGGACAGGGACGCCCCGTTGGCGGACGACGTGACGGTCTGCGGCGCCACGGCCACCTCCGACGGCTCGGACGGCTCGGGCCGACCCTGGTTGATGACGTGACCGAACAGTTTCAGGCTCTCCAACTGCACGATCCGCCACACGATGTCGGCGAGTTGGGCTGCCACGAACGGAATGCGCAGCCGCTCCTCGGGCGCGGTGGACAGCAGCGTCGGGTTCTTCTCGGTGGCGATCCGCTGGAACAGCGCCCGGAGGTGTTCCTGGGTGCCGTTGGCGGCCCCGGTGCAGAGCAGCGTCGCCTCCAGCGCCTGCGCCATGTCGATCTCCCGCCCCGGGGTGGTCCACTCCCTCTCGCGCCCCATCAGCCAGGCGTGCGCGGTCTCCACCTCCGGCCGCGTCGGCGACACTCCGGCGCGCACCAGCGCACTGAGGCACATGGCGGTGGTGGCCTCGTCGCGGTTCCACGTGCCGGTGCCGCTACGCCACCAGTTGTCGAACGGCCCGCCCGCGGACACCTGCCGCAGGAGCCAGTTGCAGGCGTCCCGGACCACCGGGTGGTCCATGCGCAGGTTGGCCTGAGTGAGACCGAGGACCACCCGCGCGGTCACCCACGGCACCCGCGCCGGGTAGAAGTAGCCGTCCTCGTGCTGGGCCTCGCGGGCCACCCCGATGAGGAGGTCGATGCGTTTCTGGTCCTGGTGGACGGCGGGCGCGGAACCCTCGAAGCCGAGCAGGAGACCGAGCACCCAGTTGCGGTACATCTGGTCGGTGTCCAACTCCTCGGCGCGCAGGCCGGCCAGGTGCGGTGCCGCGCCGAGGAGGGCGTCCTCCGTGGCCATCGACTGCTGGATCTCCTCGAAATCCTCGTAGTCGGCGGTCACACCACCCACCGGCACGGGCAGCTTGCAGCCGGGCGCCTCGTAGCTCCACCGCGGCCGTACCACGCCGGCGATCTCCCACCAGGAGTCGACGTGGTTGAGCTGGTTCAGCGCGCTCGCGGCGAAGACGGCGGCACCGGAATTGTCCTTCCAGGACCTGTCGTCGCCGCTGCGCTTGCGCATCGTCCTGCCGAGCCGGATCAGCGTCTCCCAGGTGCTGAGCAGGTGCAGGGTGTCGGTCCGCGCCGCGTCCGGCGGGACCAACTGGTCGAGCCGGCTCAGCGTCGCCTTCATCAGGCGCTCCCCGCCGCGCTGCAGATGCAGCCACACGTTGCGCTCCGGGCTCTTCCACCGGCGGTCCGCGTCCCAGTGCCGACGGGCGTGGTTCATCACCAGTTGCGCCCGACGGCGGGAGCCGATCAGGTAGGCGCCGTCGATCTGGTAGATGAGGCCGTCGTCGCGCAACCGCACGAGCGCCTGCCGCAACGGACCCGCCTCCCGGGTGGCCATCTGCAGCTCCAACACGCCCAGGCAGGCCACCCGGTAGAGCACCTCGCGCTGGTCGTCGCTCGTCACCTGCCGGGTGTAATACGCCTCCAGGTCCGCCTCGGTGGGCACGGTGCCGTGCCGCCCGTAGAGGTGGATCGCCGTCAGGGCGATGTGCACGTCATCCTGTGCCAGTCGCCGGATCGTCTGCCAGTGCGCCTCGTCGATGCCACTGTCGACAAGCAGTTGGGTGACCAGCGGCCGGCCCTCGGCGAGAACCTGTCGCAGCTCACGAGTGGGTTCGCCACCGGCGAGGGTGGGGCCCGCCACCTTGTAGCTCGTCGCGAGCACCTGCACCTCGAGGCCGAAGTCCGAGCGCAGCCGGGTCACACAGTCGAACAACTCGTTGAGCACCAGCGGATTCGCGTGCAGGTTCTCCAGGACGACCAGGTAACGGCCGGAGCGACTCCGCTCCTGCTCCAGCAGGGCCAGCACGATCGACTCTGGACCGTCCGCCGGATCGGCGAGATTGAGCCACACGACACCGTCGTCGGCGCGCCGCTTGTCGGCGATGTTGGCCACCAACGCCGACTTCCCGCAGCCGTGCTCACCGATCACCAGCACGTCCCGGCCAGCCTCCAGCTGCCGTTCCACCTGGGTGGAGGCCTCGGTCAGCCGGTCCAGCCGGGCGTAGTACTCCATCGCCTCGGCCGAGGGCGGCTCGGCGTGCCCGACCCGCCGCGGCTGCCAGCGGAGACCGAACGGATCCTTCTGCAGGGCGTACGCGACAAGCACCAACGGCGTGACCGCGTGGGCCCCGTCCCCCTCGGTCGTGGTCCGGACGACGTGCTCGGAGAGCCGCACCTCGGCGGTGTGCCCCATCGCCTCCACCCGGACGACCAGCTCGTGCCCCACGCTGTCGCGGAACTCCGCCGTCGCGCTGACGACCCGCAGCGCGGCGGGCCGCTCGTCGAGCATGGCGGTCTGGGCGGTGAGATCCTTGTGGGCCGCGGTGAGCAACTCGTACGCGACCGGCTTGGGGCCGAGCGCCTTGACGGCCAACCAGGGTGAATAGTCGGGCACCGACCCCCCCTTCGGCGATCACCGTGGGTCCACCAAGTCACCACGACAGGTAAATGCTAACCGCCAGTCCTCCCGCTGTCGCAGGGCAGGTCCACGCGCAGTTGGAGGTACTGGGTCCGGACCAGCTCCCCGTGGACGGACTTCACGTCCGAATCGGACACGTGGAAGCCACCCCGGTCGAACGCCGCCCGCACCTCGTCGGCGTCACCGAGATCGTGGCTGGCCATCCGCGTCGCGTACCGGCGGGCGGCGTCGGCAAGCTCGTCCAGCTCCACCGAGAGCAGCCCACGCCAACCGGCGGCCCGCTCCCGGAACCGCAGCTCGAAATCGTCCACGAGATCCGACACCCGGTGGCGGTCGTCCTGCTCCTCGTCGTCCTTCGGCCACTCGTTGCCCGGATGCAGCCGGACGGTGGTGATCACCGAACCGCCCGGATTCAGCAGCGCGGACCAGCTGCCGATCACCGCGTCCGCCGAGGCGCGGTTGAACCGGGTCAGGAACGCGTCGGCCAACACCAGGTCGAACCGGCCGCCCTCGACGAGCTGCGCGACCGCGTCGGGACAGGTCACGTCGGCCTGGTGCACCTCGACCCGGGCGCCGATCTGCCTGGCGTACCAGTCGCAGGCCAGCAGTGGCGTCTGACACATGTCGAGCACGTGCACGTCCAGGTCGGCGGGAATGCCCCCGAGCGCCGACCGCACCGCCTCCAGGAGGAAGGCGAGGATGGTGTAGTCGGCCGTGCCGCTGATCAACACCCGGCGCGCGCCCCGGCGGACCGCCTCGGCCAGCTGCCCGGCGTAGAACTCCGCGTGCCACTGCGGGCTGCTGACCATGTCGAACAGGCGCAGGTACTGCCACGACTGGTGGTACCAGGAGCAACTGCTCCGGTCCAGGTGCGACGGCCCGCAGGACATCGGCGCCATCGCGTACAGCATGTTGGCCGACTGGAGCAGCCAGCGGGTCAGCTCCGGGCCGGGCCGGCGCGGCCGGCCCCGGTCGGGCAGGCACGACCGGCTCATCAGGTTGTCCCAGAGCAGGCGGGCCCGAGTCACCTCCTCGGAGTGGCCACTGACCACCCAGGACGCGAGGCCGTCCCCGCCCACCTCCTGCCGGACCACCACCTGACCGTCGATCAGCCACATGTCGGTCATCGGCACCAGGGGACGTTCGCCGGCGATGAACACGGGCACCATCACCGCGTCCAGATCGTGCGCACGGTCCTCCGCCAACTGTCTGTCGACCTCCCCCGAGCCCACGTCCTCGCCTGGCACGAGGTACATGCGGCGTACCGTCGCGCGCCGCGCCAGTTGGCGGAACAACGCCCGGGAGAACGGATCGGCGGGCCGACCGGCAGTGGTGTACGGGACGATCTGGCACAGCTCGTCGTGCACCCCGGCGACCAGCCCCTGCACCAACTCGTCCATCGCCGCGCCGGGTAGCCGCACGCAGTTGGGGTCGGTCCCCTCGTAGGAGGCCCGATAGAAGAGGCTGGCCCGACGCGCCCGGTCGATCAGGTCGGCGGGCGTGACCCTCTCAGGCGCCCCCTTTCGCTCGGTCATGTCCGCCACTCCCTCACCCTCGCGACGCCGTGATCACCAAATGGTGGCTTCCGGGCGCCAACTCGGCGTGCCGGATGCGCCAACCTGCGTCCCGGACGGCGGCAATGACGTCGGGATAGCTGAACCTGCGGGACTGGAAGCAGCGGATGCGGTGGCCCGCCGGCAGCCGTGTGCCATCCAGGACACCCGGTCGGCGCAACACCGCCTCGCCGGTCACCGTCGCGTCCCGCCAGCGCAGCACGAAATCCAGGTCGGCCTCGGACAGGCCGGCGGCGAGCAGCGGCTCCAGGGCCGCGCCACGGAACTCCGAGCACCGGTACGGCGCCAACACCGTGTCCGCCGGCTCGTCCGGCCGGCCCACCACCACACTCAGCACGAGCACGTCGCGCGGACGCAGTGAGGCCCGGATGTTGGCCAGGGCGGCGGTCGGGCATTCCAGGTTGCCGAGGGTGTGCCCGAGCAGGCAGGCGACCACCGGGTCGGGCCCGGGCCGCCACCGCTCGACCCCCTCGGAGGAGCCGGCCTCGATGTCCCACACGTGAGAGTCAACGCTCATCTGGCCACCCGCGAAGTGGGCCAACCGGTGACAGGCGATGGCGAGCAGGGTGGCGCTGAAGTCCAACGCGAGGTAACGCCGACAGGGGTGGCCAAGGCTGGTCAGCCGGTTGAGGAAGGCGCTGCTGCGTTTGCCGTTGCCCGGGCCGATCTCCGCGACGGCCAGCGCCCCGGCCGTCAGCGTCCGAGCGGCCAGCAGGGCTTCGGCTTCGTGGCGCGCGGAGGCCAGCATGCTCAGGTAGTCGTCGGTGCGGGCGTAGGCGTCGTGGGTGTGGGCGGCACTTCCGGCGTACGCGAACTTGAGGGGCAGCTGACCTGCGTGGATGGCCGCCAGCGCGGCGCGGCGATGTCGCTCACACTCGAAGTGCGGTGACCGGCACCGGGTCGCGTCACCCGTCGGACCTGATTGCGCTCGCAGGATGCCACCCGTGCCCGCCTCGCCGATCGTCTCTGCCACAACGTCCTCCGACGAAGTCAGAGTTACCGTCGGCCTGATAGTAGGGCAATGACGCAGGACAATGGCTCCGGTGCGCCCGGGTTGTTTCACGATCTGTAAGCACCGCATCCCTTTTGCCAGGACTAGCAGACCGAAAAGCCAAACGCCACCGGCCGTCAGCCCGCTTTATCCGAGCCGAACGGCTATCCCTGCGCCAGCAGAGTGCATATCACCGGGCTGAGCTCAGTTCGGCCGACCGCTGCGGTTGCGCAACTGCTGCACCGCGGCCCGAGCCGCCGTGGTGAACGTGGGAGGGGTGAACTCGTGCCGCTGCCAGTCGCCGTGCAGCCCGCCGATGTCGTCGACCCCCTCCTCCACCAGCAGCACCATGTACTTGCTGAACGCGAGGGCGGCACCCTTCTCTTCGATCAACCAGGCGCTGGTCGCGAACTTCTCTCCGGGCTCGGCGAATTGCCGGGACCGGGTCATTAACGAGACGAAGAACTCGCACTCCCGAATTCTGTTCAGAACCGCCATTCCCACGTACCCGTCCGCGGCCCGGCCGGTGATCACGGTGAAACCGTTGTCCTCCAACAACCCGCTGAGGCCCCGGACGAACCCGTCCTCCTCCTTGAACCGGTACGACAGGAAGACGGTGTTGCTCGCGACCTTCGGCCGCACCAGACCCGAGTCGGGCCGCACGTGTTCCAGGATCCGTGCCTGATCGACGTCGTCGACCAGCCGTTCCAACTCGTCGTCGCCGCTCGTGGTCGCCCGGTCGCGCACCTCGTCGAGGAGCCGATCCGCCTTGGACCTGCTGCTGGCGAGCAGCCGGAACGCCTGGCAGTTGGTCAGCACCACGTCGGCCTCCGCCGCCAGCATCTCCGGCGGCGTCCGCTTGTCGAGCGTGAACGCGTCCCGCAAACGGCTCCGGTCACCGTGGTAGAACGCCACCGCATGTTCCTCCACTCGCGCCAGGTCGACGTAGAGCACCACGGCGGCCCCCTCGCCCGACTGGGACAGCGCGAACCTGCCGGCCTGCGCCAGATCGGTGCTGAGCGGATCGACGACGATCACGTCGAATGTGCCCGCGCCCGCCTCCCGAACGGCGTCGGCGAGACTTCCGACCGCCATCACCCGCTCCACCAACGGGCTGGAGGTCAGTTCCTGGTAGAGCCGCCCCGCGGCGGCGTCATCACTATCGCAGAGCAGTATGGTCAATCGGGGAAGCGCAGCCACGATATTGCTCCATGAATGTCGACATCGGCGGGAATGGAGCACCAATGGTGGCACGGTCCATCGACGGGTCACCTCCACGTTGCGTCCCTCGACAATGACCAAACGGACCCGTCCCGCGCCGTTGGGATGGGGCGTCATGGGCTGTGTGCTTTCCGGGACCGCACCCCTGGGCCCGGGGTGGAGCCCCGCCCGGGGGAGTCGACGTCACGGCGAGTGGACCGGCGTTCGGCTGCCACCCCGGTGCGACCCGTGCCCGTCGACCCACGCCCTCACCAGCGGCGGAGCCCCCTCCAGCGTCTCCGCACGTCGATGGCGTCGACCGTCTTGAACCCACCGACCGCCGCGGCGGTGTCGACGAGTAGCGGTAACGACGTCGACAGAGACAGGCCGCGATTCGCGCCCGTCGGCACGGAGGTCAAGGATCCGACAGTTCGGAGAACCACCATTCCCGCGGGCGCAGTTCCATGGACTCGGTCATTCCGCCGGGTTGACGCCGCCAGCGGCTTTTCGCCGAGACCAGGTGGACACCGCCGCCGGTTTTCCGCAGGGGTCGAGTTGACGCCACCGCCGGCTTTTGCCATGGCCGGGTTGACGCCCGTCGGCTTTTCTCGCGACGACTCAGGCGGCGGAAACGGGACCTCCCGGGGCGGTGGGTGGCGGGGCCGGGGTGGAGAGACTGGCGCTGGCCGCGTCGCGGGCGGTTTCCCGGGGCATCAGGCGACCGGAACGGTAGCCGATGCCGATGCCGGCGATCAGCACGAAGATCGCGCCGAACGTCTGGAGCGAACCGATCAGGGCGCCCCCCAGGCCGAGAAGGGGCGCGGCGATGATCAGCATGATGCCGTCGCCGAGACTGAACATGCCCGAGCGGGCCACCGCCCACCCGGTCAGGAACCAGCCCACGCTGTAGAACGTCGCGCCGATCAGGACCAGCGACCGCGCGGTGGTCCCGAAGACCGGCGTCTGCTCGGCGAGCCCGGCGAAGGGCAGCAGCAGCACGGTGCCGGCGATGCTGACCAGCAGCCCGGCGGCGGCCACCCGGCGGCTGCGGGTCGCGGCCAGCAGCCCGGTGAGCGCCAGCAGCGCGAGCAGGCCGAGCCAGACCGCGGCCACCCAACCGATCAGGTACACCGCCCGGCCGTCGGCCGGATAGGGGTCGTTACCCACCCCGCCGTCACTGGCCATCGCCACCGCGCCATAGAGGATGGCGTACGCGGGCAGCAGCCACACGGCCGCCCGCGCGAACCGACGCACCGACCAGGCCCAGCTGGCGTTCGTGGCCGGGCCGGCCGGGGTCGGCTCACCGACGAACGGCAGTACGCCGAACCCGCCACCGGTGCTGCGGGACCCCAGCGGTGCGACCGGGTCGTGCGCGCCGGGCACCGGGGCCGAGGACCACATCCGATTCGCCGGATCCTTCATGCGTCACCTCGCTCGTCCGCGAGTGGTGCGGAACGCGCCGGGGCGCCCCGATTGCCTGGTCACCACCCGTCCTAGGACCGATCGTGGCAGGCGTCGGAGCGCCCCATGAGACTTTCTCGCATTTATCCGGCCGGGCGGCCGGCGTCCTGGATCAGCCGCGCTCGCGCTGGTCGGCCGGGTCCTCGGTCAGGCTGGCCGAGGACACCGGCTCCGGCGCGGGCAGCCCCTGCGGCTTGTTGCCACCGGCGGCCTGCGCCTCGGCGACGCGTACCTCGTCGTGGATCTGCTGGGCGGCGTCCGCCGCGGCCTGCGCCGCCTCCGCGGCCTCCCGCTCGACCTGGCTCGCGTGCTCGGCCGCCTCCGGCGCGGGCAGATCCCCCACCATCTGGCTCAACCCGCCGAGCGCGCCACCCATCCCCTCCAGGGCCTTGGTCAGCTCGGCCGGGATAATCCAGACCTTGTTGGCGCTGCCCTGCGCGATCTGCGGCAGGGCTTGCAGGTATTGGTAGGCGAGCACCTTCTGGCTCGGGTTCGCCTGGTGGATCGCGTCGAAGACCGTCCGGATCGCCTTCGCCTGACCCTCGGCCTGCAGGATCCGGGCCTGCCGGTCACCGTCGGCCCGCAGCACCGCGGACTGCTTGTCACCCTCGGCGGTGAGGATCACCGACTGCTTGTGACCCTCGGCGGTGAGGATCGCCGCGCGGCGGTCCCGCTCGGCGCGCATCTGCTTCTCCATCGAGTCACGGATGCTGGCCGGCGGCTCGATCGCCTTGATCTCGACCCGGGTCACCTTGATGCCCCATCGGCCGGTGGTCTCGTCCAGCACGCCGGAGAGGTGCCGGTTGATCTCGTCCCGGCTGGTCAGCGCACGCTCCAGGTCCAACGAGCCGATCACGTTACGCAGCGTGGTGACGGTCAGCTGTTCGATGGCCTGGAGGAAGCTGGAGATCTCGTAGGTCGCCCGGACCGAGTCGACCACCTTGAAGTAGAGCACCGTGTCGATCGAGACCACGAGGTTGTCCGAGGTGATCACCGGCTGCGGCGGGAAGCTGACCACCTGCTCCCGCATGTCGACCTTGGTGCGCACCGCGTCGATGAACGGCACCAGCAGGTTGAGGCCGGGGCTGAGGGTGCGCTTGTACTTGCCGAGCCGTTCCACCACATCCTGGCGTTGCTGCGGCACGATCCGCACCGCCTTGGCCAGCGTTATCACGGCGATCAACGCCACCGCGATCACCAGCACGCCGATTAAGGTCATCCCGTTCACCCTCTCGCTTCCGGCAGCTCACCGGCGGAAGAAATATCGTCCTGCCACACCAGGGCTGTCGCACCCCGGACTTTGATCACCCGAACCCGCTGACCTGGGTCGAACGTCTGCGTCGTGTCGTACGGGCGGGCACTCCACAACTCACCGTCGATCTTGACGAGGCCGTGGTCGGCGTCCACCCGCTCCAGCACCAACGCCGTGGAACCCTCGATCGCTTCCACACCGAACGGCTGCTCGCCGCTCTCCAGCGACGAACGCTGGTGCCGCCGCAGGGCCGGCCGGGCCACCAACAGACTCAGCGCCGACACCACCGCGAAGACCAGCGCCTGCACCGCTACCGGCGCGCCCAGGGCGGCGGCACCACCAGCGGCGAACGCACCGGCCGCGAACATGATCAGAAATAGCGTCGTCGTGAAGATCTCGGCGACGGCCAGCAGTACACCCAAAACGATCCACACCACGGCGTCCACACCACGATCGTGACACGCGAACGCACGCGCGGCCTCCCCAGGAAGATCAGTAGGCTCGGCGAATCCCTTTCCGGCCCTGATGCGGTGGCTCCGGCCCTGATTCGGCGGCCCGACCCGAGGAGATCCCGTTGACCCTGCTCCCCGAGACCGCCCGACAGATCGACGCCCAGGTCGCCCAGGCGCAGCTCGACGGCCATGCCCCGTCGCTGGTGCTGGGCGTGGTCCGCGACGGCGCGCTCGTCCACCTGGCCACCGCCGGTGAGCACCCCCGTCCGGACGTCGACCTGCAGTACCGGTTGGGCTCGATCAGCAAGACGATGACCGCAACCCTGATCATGCAACTGCGCGACGCCGGCCGGCTGGCCGTCGACAACCCGCTGGAGGAACACCTCCCCGGCACCGGCGTCGGCGCGCTGACCCTGCGCCAACTCCTCGCCCATGCCAGCGGCCTCCAGCGCGAGCCCGAGGGCGACTGGTGGGAACGGGCCGCGGGCGTCGACCTGGCCACCCTGCGCACCGGGGTCACCCCCGACAAGATCGCCTACCCGCCGCACGCCACCTACCACTACTCCAACCTGGCATACGGGCTGCTCGGCGGACTCCTCGAACGGCTCACCGGGACGCCCTGGGCCGACCTGCTCGACGAGCGGATCCTCACTCCGCTGGCCATGCGCCGCACCACGTACGCGGCCACCGAGCCGTTCGCCCGTGGCTACGTCGTCCACCCCTGGCACGACACCCTGCGCGAGGAACCGCGTACCGACACCGGAGCGATGGCACCCGCCGGGCAGCTCTGGTCGACGATCGAGGACCTGGGCCGGTGGGCCGCGTTCCTGGCCGACCCCGACCCGTCGGTGCTGGCCGCCGAGACGCTTACCGAGATGTGCTCCCCCGTGGTGATCAGTGACCTGGACGCCTGGACCCACGGGCACGGCCTCGGGGTGGAGCTCTTCCGGGAGGGCAACCGGGTGTACGTCGGCCACGGCGGCTCGATGCCCGGCTACGGCGCCTCGTTGGCCGTGCACCGCCCCACCCGTACCGCCGTGGTCGGCCTGGTCAACGCGTACACCCTGCGCACCGTGCACCTCGGCGCGCTCGGACGACGGCTGCTCACCCTGGTGTTGGACGCCGAACCCGCTCCGGTCACCCCGTGGCGGCCGGCCACCGCCCCGCCGCCCGCCGAGCTGGCCGAGCTGACCGGCCCCTGGTGGTGGATGGGCACCATGATCCACGTGTACGCGGACACCGCCGGCGACCTGCGCGCCGGACCGGTCGGCGCACCCACCCTCCGCTTCGTCGCCGAGGGCCCGGACCGCTGGCGAGGCCGGGCCGGCGTGCAGGACGGCGAGATCCTCACGGTGCGCCGCGACGAGCGGGGCCGGGCGGTCGCGCTGGACATCGCCACCTTCGTCTACACCCGCACCCCCGACCAGGAGCCCTGAGCCCGGCCCGCCAACCGCCCCACGCATGATCGACTCGGTTTCCCGAAAGCGGGGGTGTCGGATCGTCCCGGACACCCCCGCTTCCCGAAATCCGAGTCGATCAACGAGGTCGGGCGTCAGGTCGAGGCAGGTCAGGTTGGTTCGGTGACGAAGTCGATCAGGCGTTCCATCGCGTTGATCAGGGGCGTCTCCACGTCGGCGAAGCTGTCCACCCGGGACAGGATGTGCCGCCACATCGCCGCCGGTTCGGCCACCCCGAGGGCCGCACAGACCCCCTCCTTCCAGGGCTGCCCCGGTGGCACCACCGGCCACGCCGCGATGCCCAGCGCCCTCGGCTTCACCGCCTGCCAGACGTCCACGTAGGGGTGGCCGGTGACCAGCACGTACGGCGAGTTGACCCGGGCGACGATCCGACTCTCCTTGCTGCCCGGCACCAGGTGGTCGACGAGCACGCCGAGGCGTCGGGTCGGGCCGGGGCCGAAGTCGCGTACCTCGGCGTCGAGGGCGTCGATGCCGTCCAACGGCTCCACGACCACGCCCTCGATGCGCAGGTCGTCACCCCAGATCCGCTCGACCAGCGCGGCGTCGTGGATGCCCTCCACCCAGATCCGGCTGGCCTTGGCCACCTGGGCGCGAACGTTGTCCACCGCCACCGAACCGGACGCCGTCCGTCGACGGGCCGCCGGCACCGGCGCGCGGCTCGGGCGGCGCAGCGTCACCGGGCGACCGTCGAGCAGGAACGCCGCCGGCAGCAGCGGAAAGTTGCGTCGTCGGCCATGCCGGTCCTCCAGGACCACGGCGCCGGCCTCGAAGCCCACCACCGCTCCGCAGAAGCCGGAGTCGGCATCCTCCACGACGAGATCCGGCTCGGCGTCCACCTCGGGGGTGACCTTCCGCCGCCGCCAGTCTCCCGCCAACACGTCCTCGCCGTATCGCCCCGCCACGTCGATCACGCTAACCCCCACGCCCCCGCCCCCCCACCCCCGACACACCGTCCCTCTCCCCCGCCCGCACCCCAACCCCCGAGCCCAGGGATTCGGGGCTAAAGGGGCAGTTCGGGGCAGGGCGGGCGACCGGAGCGGCAGTCGAGACAGGGCCGGTCGTGACCACGTACCCTTTCGGCATGTCCACCCCCGCAGCGGGCGCGGCCACACTCACGCCGCGCCGGTCGAGCCGGTTCGTCGCCTGGGTGCGCGCGTGGCGCGCCGGCCTGGTGCCGTACGACGAGGTCGCCGATGCCATCGCCGGCGACGAGGAGCACCTCGTTGCGGATGCCCCCGGCACCTGGACCGACGTCCCGCTGGGCGCCGCGCTACCCACGCTGGCCAAGCTCTCCCCGGACGACATCCGCCTGGTGCTGCCCGCGCCGGGCGACCCGCGGGGGCTGCCCGGCCCTGGCGACTTCGCCGGTGCGGCGTTGGTGACCGGCGAGGCGGTGGTCGCCGGCGGGCTCGGTCTGATCCCCCAGGTGCGGCTGCACACCTCCGGCTCGGGGGACTGTTTCGAGACGGTGCTCTGGCGGGTGTACCCGCTACCGGCCAACGCGCCGGCCGCCTCCCTCGCACTGCCAGGTGCCGCCGAGGCGGAGGCCGAGTTGGCCGCCGCGCTGGCCGAGACGACCGCCGCGCTGACCCGACTCGACGTGGCCCAGTGGCGGCCCGAGTTGGCCGGTGCGCTGGCGGCGTTGCGCCGCCCGGACGGCACCACCGACCTGCCACCGGGCTTCGACCCGCGAGCCCGACGGCTCTTCGCCCGCGCCGCGGTGCTCGACCGGGTGCTCGCGTTGGCCGGGCACGCCGCGCCCGGCGGTGCGATCAACAACCATGAGGCCCAGCAACGCGACGCGGCTCTGCGCCCCCTCACCACAGCCTGCCGCCAGGCGCTGGTGGCCGCCTGCAACGCGCCACTGCGCCCCTGACGCACCCCGCGCGGCAGCGGAGCGCCGCCACGCCACGCCCACGCCACGCCGAGCGACCCCGGGACGAGCCGCTGAGCGGGGGCGGTCAGATCTCGTCGAGCAGGTCCGCGACCGAGTTGATGATCCGGGACGGACGGTACGGGTAGCGCTCGGCCTCGGTACGGCTGCTGATCCCGGTGAGCACCAGGATGGTCTCCAACCCGGCCTCCAGGCCGCAGAGGATGTCGGTGTCCATCCGGTCGCCGATCATCGCGGTGCTCTCCGAGTGCGCGTTGATCGTGTTGAGTGCCGAGCGCATCATCATCGGGTTGGGCTTGCCGACGAAGTACGGCTCCACCCCGGTCGCCTTGGAGATCATCGCGGCGACCGAGCCGGCGGCGGGCAGGGCGCCCTCCACGGACGGGCCGGTCACGTCGGGGTTGGTGCAGATGAACCGCGCCCCGTCGTTGATCAGGCGGACGGCCTTGGTGATCGCCTCGAAGCTGTAGGTGCGGGTCTCACCGAGCACCACGTAGTCCGGGGCGAAGTCGGTGAGCACGTAACCGACCGCGTGCAGCGCCGTGGTCAGCCCGGCCTCACCGATGACGTACGCGGTGCCGCCCGGCCGCTGGTCGGCGAGGAACTGGCCGGTGGCCAGCGCGGACGACCAGATCGACTCCTCCGGCACGTCCAGCCCCATCCGGCTCAGCCGGGCGGTCAGGTCACGCGGGGTGTAGATCGAGTTGTTGGTCAACACCAGGAACGGCTTGCCGGAGGTGCGCATCCGGTTGATGAACTCCGGTGCCCCGGGCACCGGCTGGCCCTCGTGCACCAGCACGCCGTCCATGTCGGTCAGCCAACTCTGCACGGGCTTGCGGTCATGCATGGGTGCTCCCAGCGGAGGTCGGGCGACGGGTCGGCACGCAACACACGGTCGCGCAGGTGTCCCACATGGGCAGCTCGCCCAGGCGGCGACGCACCTGCGCGCCGTCCGGGTCGGTCCGTTCGGTGACCAGCTCACGCACCATGGTCACGAAGCGCGGGTCGGTGCCGGGGGTGGCGGCCCGGACGAAGTCGAGGCCGAGCTGCTTGGCCGTCTCCAGCGCCTCGGTGTCCAGGTCCCACACGACCTCCAGGTGATCGGAGACGAAGCCGATCGGGCTGACCACCACCGAGGTGGTGCCGCCCTGCGCGAGGGTGGCCAGGTGGTCGTTGACGTCCGGTTCCAGCCACGGCATCTGTGGTGGTCCGGAGCGGCTCTGCCAGACCAGGTCGTACGCCAGGTCGGGGGCGGCGGCCGCGGCCACGAGCCGGGCGGTCTCGTGCAGTTGCGCCTCGTACCGGCCGCCGTGCGGGCCGGCGTTGGCCGCCATCGAGCTGGGGATGGAGTGGGCGGTGAAGACCAGCCTGGTGGTGTCCCGCTTCGCCGGGTCGAGCTGGCCCAGGGCCGCCCGGACCGCGTCGGTGTGCGGCTCGACGAAGCCGGGATGGTCCCAGAACTGGCGCAGCTTCTCGATCACCGGGGCGTCCGCGCCGACGGCGGCACGGGCGGCGGCGATGTCCTCCTGGTACTGCCGGCAGGACGAGTAGCCGCCGTACGCGCTGGTGACGAAGGCCAGCGCCCGGGTGACCCCGTCGTCGCGCATCCGGGTCACGGTGTCGGCGAGCATCGGGTCCCAGTTGCGGTTGCCCCAGTAGAGGGGCAGGTCGACACCGTGCGCGGCGAAGTCGGCGCGGATGGCGGCCAGCAACTCGCGGTTCTGCTGGTTGATCGGGGAAACCCCGCCGAAGTGCTGGTAGTGCTCGGCGACCTCGGCCAGCCGCTCGGGCGGCACGCCTCGCCCCCGGGTCACGTTCTGTAGGAACGGCATCACGTCCTCGGGCCGTTCCGGCCCGCCGAAGGACACCAGCACCACCGCGTCGTACGACATGGGGTCATTCTTGTCCCTCGGCCGGGACCGCCCGGCGACGCCCCCTGGTCCGGACGTGTGGATCACGTCCGCGGCGGTCGGGGGCGTCGTCGGGGGAACGTCAGGAGCCCATGGCGTGGTAGCCGCCGTCGACGTGGACGATCTCGCCGGTGGTGGCCGGGAACCAGTCCGACAGCAGCGCCAGGCAGGCGCGGGCGGCCGGCTCCTGGTCGGTGAGGCTCCAGCCCAGCGGGGCACGCTCGGACCAGGCCTCCTCGAACTGGCCGAAGCCGGGGATGGACTTCGCGGCGATGGTGCGCAGCGGCCCGGCGGCGACCAGGTTGCTGCGGATGCCCTGCTTGCCCAGGTGCAGCGCCAGGTAGCGGGACGCGGACTCCAGGCCGGCCTTGGCCACGCCCATCCAGTCGTAGACCGGCCACGCCTTCGTCGCGTCGAAGGTCAGGCCGACCACCGCGCCGCCGGGCGACATCAGCGGCAGCGCCGCCATGGCCAGCGACTTGTACGAGAAGGTGGAGACGTGCAGGGCGGTCGCCACGTCCTCCCAGGGGGCGTCGAGGAAACCGCCGCCCAGGCAGCTCTGCGGGGCGAAGCCGATCGAGTGCACGACACCGTCGAGGCCGTCGACGTGCTCGCGTACCCGGTCGGCGAGGCTGGCCAGGTGCTCGGTGTTGGTGACGTCCACCTCGATGACCGGGGCCGGCTCGGGCAGCCGCTTGGCGATCCGCTCGACCAGGGAGAGCCGGCCGTAGCCGGTCAGCACGACCTGCGCGCCGTTCTCCTGAGCGATCTTGGCCACCGAGAAGGCGATCGAGGCGTCGGTGATGACACCGGTGACGAGCAGCCGCTTACCGGCGAGCAGTCCGGACATCGCAGATTTCCTCCGTAGTCAAAAGGGTTAGTGGCCCATGCCGAGGCCGCCGTCGACCGGGATCACGGCGCCGGAGACGTACCCGGCGCTGTCCGAGGCCAGCCAGGTGACCACCCCGGCGACCTCGTCGGGGCTGGCCATCCGGCCGGCCGGGATCGACTTGCGGATCTCCGCCTTGCGGTCCTCGGGCAGCCCGGCGGTCATGTCGGTGTCGATGAAGCCGGGTGCCACCACGTTCGCGGTGATGTTGCGGCTGCCCAGCTCCCGGGTGATCGAGCGGGCCACGCCGACCAGACCGGCCTTGCTGGCGGCGTAGTTGACCTGCCCGGCGCCGCCGGCGAGACCGACCACCGAGGAGATGAAGATCATGCGGCCCCACCTGGCGCGCAGCATCTTGCCGGAGGCCCGCTTGGCGACCCGGAACGCGCCGGTGAGGTTGGTGTCCACCACGCCGGTGAACTGCTCCTCGGTCATCCGCAGCAGCAGCGTGTCGGCGGTCATGCCGGCGTTCGCGACGAGCACCTCGACCGGCCCCAGCTCGGCCTCCACTGCGGTGAACGCGGCGTCGATCGAGGCCGCGTCGGTGACGTCGGCGCGTACGCCGAACAGCCCCTCGGGCGCGTCGCCACTGCGGTGGGTGATCGCCACCCGGTCGCCCTGCTTGGCGAAGGCCTGCGCGATGGCCAGGCCGATCCCCCGGTTACCCCCGGTCACCAGCACGGTACGGGCCACTGTTCCCCCTTGCGAATGGTCAGCACGGACGCGTCGGAGCCTAGGCGTTACCGGCAGGTAAGCGCTAACGGGAGTCACGTCACACCGGGGTACGACACGGGGATCAACCCCTGGTGGCACGCCCGGTGACGGGGTCGGCCCGTAGCCTCCGGTTGGTGAACCGGCATCCGATCGCCGTGGCCCTGCGGGCGCTGCGGCAGACCCTGTGGGGACCCGACGCCCCGCCCGGTCGACCGCTGCTGGCCCGCTGGCCTCGGCTGGCTCGTTACGCCGCCCCGGTCGGGTTACTCGCCGCGCTCGGCCTCTTCTGGATCACCCTGGCCGTGGAGAGCAGCGACTGGGGCCTGCCGATACCGATCGCGGTGCTGTTCGCGGCGATGACCGTGGCGCCGCTGCTGGCGCTGCCCCGGCGTCCGCTGCTGGCCTGGCGGCTGACGGTGCTGGCCCTGTTGATCTGCACGTTCAACGCGCCGACCGACACGCCGGGCCCGTGGACGCCGCCGCTGGCGCTCGGGTCGATCGCGGTGGTCGCGGTGGTCCTCGCGCGGGTCGACCGGCCGGTGCTGGCCTGGGTGGTGGCGATCACCGCGGTGCCGGTGCTCACCCTGGTGCACCCCGAGAACCGGGCCGCCGTCCTGGCGCTGCTCGGCGCGCTGGCGATCGTGGGCGACCTGATCCGGCGTAACCGGCTCTCCCGGCGGGCGCTGGCCGCGCAGACCGAGCTGAGCGAGCGGGAGCAGGAGCGTCGCGCGGTGCTGGAGGAACGCACCCGGATCGCGCGCGAGCTGCACGACGTGGTGGCGCACCACATGTCGTTGATCGCGGTGCAGGCGGAGACCGCCCCGTACCGGCTGACCGACGTGCCGGCGCCGGTAGCCGCCGAGTTCGTCGCCATCGCCGCCTCGGCCCGGGACGCGCTGACCGACATGCGGCGGCTGTTGGGGGTGCTGCGCAGCGAGTCGAGCGGGCGGCAGACCGCGCCGCAGCCCGACCTGACCGACCTGGGCGCGATGATCGACGCGGCACGCCGGGCCGGCCTGCCGGTCACCCTGGACGCCGCGGGGGGGCACGACGGGCAGGTGCCCGCGCCGGTCGGGCTGGCCGCGTACCGCATCGTGCAGGAGGGCCTGGCCAACGCGGCCCGGCACGCGGTCGGGGCCGCGGTGCGGGTCACCGTCCGCACCGGTCCGTCCGGGCTGGGAGTACGCGTCGAAAACTCCCCGGCCGACGTCCGACCGACCACCGACGGCGGCTCCGGGCACGGCCTGACCGGTATGCGGGAGCGGGCCACCTCGCTGGGCGGTACGTTCACCGCCGGGCCACTGCCCGACGGGGGTTACGCGGTGGCGGCCGAGTTGCCGTACGACGCGGAGGGCGGGGACGTGTGATCAAGGTGCTGATCGCCGACGACCAGGCGATGGTCCGGCAGGGCTTCGGTGCGCTGCTCGCCGCCCAACCGGACCTGCTGGTGGTGGGTGATGCCGCCGACGGCGCGCAGGCGGTCGCCGCCACCCGTCGGCTCGACCCGGACGTGGTGCTGATGGACGTGCGGATGCCGGTCATGGACGGGCTGGCCGCCACCCGCAAGCTGCTCGGTGACCGGTCGGCGCAGCGACCCCGGGTGCTCATCCTCACCACCTTCGACCTCGACGACTACGTGTACGAGGCGTTGCGCGCCGGGGCCAGCGGCTTCCTGCTCAAGGACGCCCCGGCGGCCGATCTGGTGCAGGCGGTGCGGGTGGTGGCGGCCGGGGACGCGCTGCTCGCCCCGGCGGTCACCCGTCGCCTGATCGCCGAGTTCGCGGCCCGCCCGGACCGCCGCCGGCCCCGCCCCACCGACCTGGCCGGGCTCACCCCCCGGGAGACCGAGGTGCTGCGGTTGATCGCCCGGGGTCGCAACAACGCGGAGATCGCGAGCGACCTGGTGGTGGCCGAGCAGACCGTGAAGACGCACATCGGGCGGATCCTGGCGAAGCTGGGCCTGCGCGACCGGGCCCAGGCCGTGGTGCTGGCGTACGAGACGGGTCTGGTGGCCGCCGGCGAGTAACCCGCCAGAGCCAGCCCACGGACGGCTCCCCGGTACGACGACCACGCACCGCCCACCCGCGCACTGTGCCTCCGGACGACATTCCGGAGGGAGAACGACATGCGACGACGAGGTGCCGGTCGGGTGGCGCTGGCCACGCTGCTCGGCGTGAACCTGGTCCTGCCGACCCGACCCGAGCCGGTGGCGGCGACGGGTTTCGTGGAGGCGTACCCGGTCACGGCGGCGGCGATGCGCGCGGCCGGGCCGCCGTACGCGGACTGGGCGGCCGACGGGCGTCGGTTCCTGTCGTTCGACACCCGGGGCGACGGCCGCGCGGTCGAGGTGCTGGGTGACCTGGCCGGCGCGGACCGGGTCGCGGTGCTGGTGCCGGGGGTGGGCAGCACCCTGGCCGACTTCGACCGGGGGTTGGGCGGGGTGGCCCGGCGGGCGCCGGCGGTGCAGGCCGGGCAGCTCTACCGGGAGTTGCGGGCCGGCGATCCGGCGGCGCGGGTCGCGGTGCTGGCCTGGCTCGGCTACGACCCGCCCGACGGGGTGTTGACGGCCGCCGGCGGCGTCAGCGCCCGGCGCGGCGCGGCCGGGCTGGCCGTGCTGCTGCGCGAACTGGCCGCGCGACGTCCGGCCGCGACGATCACGCTGGTCGGGCACAGCTACGGCGCGCTCGTGGTGTCGCTGGCGGCGGCGGACGCCCCGGCCCAGGTCACCGACGTGGTGAGCCTCGGCGGCGTCGGTGCCGGGGTGCAGCGCGCCGACGACCTGCCCGGCGGGCGGCGGTTCTGGGCGGCGGAGGCGCCCACCGACTGGATCCGCCTGGTACCGCCGGCCCGACTGCCCGGCCTCGGCTTCGGCCGCCGCCCCGGTGACCCGGCGTTCGGTGCCCGCCCCCTGCCGGTGGGCGGTGTGTCCGGGCACGACGGTTACCTCGCCCCGGGCAGCGCCACGCTCGTCGCGACGGCGGCGGTGGTGCGGGGCAGTGTCGACGCCGACCGGGTCGGGGACGCGCGATGAGCCGGGACCGTACCGTCGACGCGCTGCGGGCGTACGCCATCGGCGGGGTGGTGCTGGGGCACTGGCTGGTCACCGGGCTGGTGCTGACCGACGATGGCGGGTTGCGCCAGGCCAGCCCGCTGACCGCGATACCCGGGCTGGCCCCGGTGACCTGGGTGTTGCAGACGCTCGGGCTGTTCTTCTTCACCGCCGGGTTCGGCTCGGCCCGGTCGCTGGCCGGCTACCGGGGCAGGCCGGGTGGCTGGCTGGTCCGTCGGCTGCGCGGGTTGCTGCTGCCGACGGTGGCGCTGCTGGGGGTGGGTGCCGCCGTGCTGCTCGCCGCCACTGTCGCCGGCACCCCGGACGACACGCTCGCCGTCGCGCTGCGGCTCGCGATCAGTCCGTTGTGGTTCCTGTTGCCGCTGGTGTTCCTGATCGCGATGACCGGGCCGCTGCGCGCCGCCGTACGCCGGTGGGGGTTGGGCCGCTGTGTCGTACCGGCGGTGGCGGTGGTCGCCGCGGCGGACCTGGCGGTACGTCTGCTGCCGGCCGGCAGCCACCTGCCACCGGTCACCGTGGTGGCGGCCTGGTCGGTGCCGTACCTGTTGGGCGTGGCGCACGCCGACGGGCGGTTGGCCGGCCGACGGGCGGCGGGCACGCTCGCGGCCGGCGGGGCCGCCGCGCTGGCCGCGTTGCTGGCCCTGGGTTACCCGGTGAGTGCGGTCGGCGTGCCCGGGGCCGGGGTCTCCAACCTGAATCCGCCGTCGCTGCTGGCCGTGGCGCTGGCGGTCGCCCAGGTGGGGCTGGGGCTGCTGGCCCGGCCGTCGCTGGAGCGGCTGCTGTCCCGGCCGGTGCCGGGCCGGGCGGTGACCGAGGTGAACCGCTGCGCGTTCCGGATCTACCTGAGTCACCAGCCGGTGCTGGTGGCGGTGACCGCGCTGACCGCCCGCGGCGGGCTGGCCCTGCCGGGCTTGCACACCGGGCCGGACGACGCGGGCTGGGTGCTGGCGCGCTTCTGCTGGCTGCCGCTGCTCGCCGCGGTGCTGGTCACGGTCGTGCGGACGGGCCAGTCGAGATCGCCTCGCCACCCGGCTGGTGGAGGGGTCGCCGACCGGTCGGCCGAGTGCGTCTCCTCGGCACCGCAGGTGTACGATCATCGACGTTCCGGCCCGCCCGACTTGCAGGAGGTGATCGCTGTGCGAGATAGCGATCCTCCCAGTCGTGGCCGGGCCGATGGTCAGCCCCGCTGAGCCACGACTCAGTCTGGTGAGCTGACCCCGCTCCGCTCCCCCACCCCTCGGCACCCGCCGAGGTGTGTGCCGCGCCGTCCGACTCCGGACGGTCGCCGGGAGCCGCCCGGTCACGACTTCGTGTGCGCGTCCCTGCCCCCTGCGGTCCGCCCCCGCACGCGGACCGTCCAGCCGCCACCCGGAGCCGTCCATGAGCCGCTACGTCGCCCCACTGGGCTTCACCCTCGCCGCCGTCTGGGTGGCCATCGTCTTCGTCCTGGCCGGCGGCGGCCACTGAGCCGACTCCTGGCCGGCGGCGGCCACCGAGCCGACTGCCGACCGGCGGCGGTCGGTGACCCCGCCGCCGGTCCACCGCTCAGAGCATCCGGGACGACCACAGCAGGCTGAGCGCGCCGGCGCAGAGCGCCAGCAGCAGCGCCAACCCGGCATACCACTGGGTCACCTCACGCGGCTCGGTCCGGAAGCCGATCGAGCTGCCCATGTCCTGGTAGACCTGCTTCAGCTCACTCACCGAGGCCGCCTCGTAGAAGTAGCCCTCGGTGGTCTCGGCAAGCTCGGCCAGCGCCAACCGGTCCACCGGCACCCGCTGTAGCGTCCCACCGATGTCGACCTGGCCGGTGTCGGTGCCGAACGCGATGGTGGAGACCGGAACGTTGGCCGCCTGGGCCGCCGCCGCCGCCTCCTCCACCGCCCGCCCGGAGGTCCGGAACCCGTCGGAGAGCAACACGATCCGTGCCGGCGGAACGCCCGCCGCGCCGTCGGCCGGCACCGACCGGATCGCCTCCAGGCAGGTGAACACCGCCTCGCCGGTCGCGGTCGCCTCGGCCAACACCAGACCGTCGATCGCACTCGTCACCGCGTCCCGGTCCTTGCCCGGCGGCACCAGCACGTTCGCCGCCTTGGCGAACGACACGAGGCCCAGGTTGTAGCTCTTCGGCAGCTCACCGACGAACTGCTTGGCCGCCTCCTGGGCCGCCTCCAGCCGGTTCGGTGCCACGTCGTCGGCCTGCATCGACAGCGACACGTCGATGGCGAGCATCACGGTGGCCCGCTCCAGCGGCTCCCTGGTGTCCACCGCCGGCCGGGCCAGTGCCGTGGCCAGCACCAGCAGGCAGAGCAGGAACGCGGTCGCCGGGACGTGCCGACGCCAGCCGAGTCCCTTCGGCGCCACCGTACGCAGCAGGTCCACATTGGTGAACCGCATCGCGAAAGCCCGGCGGTGCAACTGCCGCCACACGTAGAACGCCGCGAGGGCGAGCACCGGCAGGACGGCCAGCAGCCACCACGGTTGCATGAAACGGATCATCGTGTCGTCCCCCGGGTACGCGCGTGCCGCTGCGCGGCCACGAATCGCACCATGTCCAGCAGCCAGTCTCGGTCCGTACGCAGACGCAGGTGGGCCGCGCCGGCGCCGCGCAGGGCGGCGGCGATCGTGGCCCGTTGGGCGGTCGCGGCCTCGGCGTAGCGCTGCCGCAGCCGTGGATCGGCGGTCTGCACCTCGTGCAGCTCACCGCTCTCCGGGTCGACCACCGGCAACACGCCCACGTCGGGTAACTCCAGCTCGCGTGGGTCGATCACCTCGATCGCGAGCACGTCGTGGCGGACCCGCAGCTTGCGCATCGGCCGGGCCCACTGCTCGGCCGGGGCGAGGAAATCCGAGATCACCACGGCCACCCCGCGCCGGCGGGGCGGACGGTTGAGCATCTCGACCAGGGCACCCAGGTCACCGCGACCCGGCTGGATGGTGGTGCCGGCGACGGTACGCAGCAGCCCCTGCGCCTCCTTGCGGCCGGAGCGGGCCGGCAGCCGGGTGAGCACCCCGGGACCGGCCGGCGGTGGTGGCCGACCGCGCCAGCGGCGGGCCGGTGCGGACACGCCGCCACCGGTGCCGATCACCGCGCCGATCCGGTTGCCGCCGCGCACGGTCAGGTGGGTGATGGCGGCCGCGGCGGCCACCACCACCTCCCGTTTGAGCCACTGCCCGGTGCCGAAGTCCAGGCTGGCGGAGAGGTCCAGCGCGAGCCAGGTCTCCAACTCCCGGTCGGCCACCGTACGCCGCACGTGGGGTGTGGTGGTCCGGGCGGTGACCGGCCAGTCCATCCGGCGCACGTCGTCGCCGGGGCGGTACTCCCGGGACTCGCCCGCCTCGCTGCCCGGTCCGGGCAACAGGCCGGCGTAGTCGCCCTGCAGCAGGCCGTCGAGTTTGCGGGTGACGAGCAGTTGCAGCCGGGACAGCACGGCCTCGCTGCGGTCGGAGGCGGGACGAGGGGTGGGTGAGGTCACGGCCGCTGCCCGGGCCAGCCAGCCCCCGGCGGCGGCGCGGTCGGCGACGGAGTGGCCTGCTGGCGGGGAGCGACCGCCGGCAGGGGGATCGTCGACATCACCCGGTGCACGATGTGGTCGGCGGGCACGTCGTCGGCGAGCGCGTCGTAGCTGAGCACCAACCGGTGCCGCAGGATGTCCGGTGCGATGTCCTGCACGTCCTGCGGCAGGGCGTAGTCGCGCCCCCGCAACAGCGCCAGCGCCCTCGTCGCCCGGACCAGGCCCAGCGAGGCGCGCGGGCTGGCCCCGTACTGGATCAGTTGCGCGACGTCGGGCATGCCGTGCTCGGCCGGGGCACGGGTCGCCAGCACCAACCGCACCGCGTAGTCGACAAGGGCGTTGTGCACGAAGACCTGGTCCGCCTTGCGTTGCAGGGCGATCAGCTCGGGTGTGTCGAAGACCGCTGTCGGCTCGGGAGCGGCCACCCCCATCCGGTAGACGATCTCGCGTTCCTCCGCGTCAGTCGGGTAGCCCACCACGATCTTCATGAGGAACCGGTCCCGCTGCGCCTCCGGCAGGGGGTAGACGCCTTCCTGCTCGATCGGGTTCTGGGTGGCCATCACCAGGAACGGATCGGGCACCCGGTGGCTCTCGCCGCCGATGGACACCTGCCGCTCGCTCATCACCTCCAGCAGCGCGGACTGCACCTTCGCCGGAGCCCGGTTGATCTCGTCGGCGAGCAGGAAGTTGACGAAGACCGGGCCCAGCTCGACGTCGAACTTCTCGCTGGACTGCCGGTAGATGCGGGTGCCCATGATGTCGGCCGGCACCAGGTCCGGGGTGAACTGGACCCGGGCGAACGACCCGCCGACGACCTTGGCGAGAGTCTCCACCGCCAGGGTCTTGGCGACACCGGGCACCCCTTCGAGCAGGCAGTGACCACGGGCGAGCAGCGCGACGAACATCCGCTCCACCATCCGGTCCTGCCCGACGATCACCTTTTTGATCTCGAACAGGCCCTTCTCCAGCAGGGTGGCGTCCTGCGCCGGTGTGGTAACCGGGGCAGGTGCCGCTCCGTTCGGCGTCGGGGCGTCGGGCATGGTCGGCTGGGCCACCGGTCCTCCACAGCGTTTGTCGGTCGTCGCGGCTCGTGCGGTATCAAGACTCGCATGCCTTGCTGAGTGTCGAGGTGGGGAGAAGCCGATTTTCGCCGCGCCGCCCCGGGCAGCCGAATTGCGCACCGAGGGTGTACAAGGACCGGGCTGCCGCGTGTACGATTCACCCCGTCGCCGGGCGGCTCCCCCCGTGGCCGCCCGGCGCTCTAACTATCCGTCTGGCCACCCTAGACTGGCCGGGATGAGCACTCCCTCCAGCGCCGATGACGCCCTCGTCTGCTCGGCCCGCGGCTGCCGAGCCACCGCCAGGTGGGCCCTGGAGTGGAACAATCCCCGGCTGCACCACGTCGACCGACGCAAGACCTGGCTGGCCTGCGCCGAGCACCGGACCAGCCTCGGTGACTTCCTGGACGCTCGCGGCTTCCTGCGTGCCGTCACTCCGGTGCCCGGATCGCCTACGCTCGACATGTGACCACCCCCGGCGCCCCACCGCCTCCCGGATCCGACGCCTCGACGGCTGCACCGGCGGGCCGGGGGCCGTTGGAGCCCTGGCCCGACACGGTCCGCTGGCAGCCGATCTCCACCGATCTGATCTGGGTCGAGCTGATCCGCCTGGCGATCGTGGTCGCCATCGCGTTGGCGGCGACCGGCGTCGGCTGGGTGTTGAGCGACCACTGGCTGTTCGGGCTCGCTCTCGCCGTCGTGCTGCTGCTCGGTGTGTGGCGGGCCGTCGCGATCGGCCGCGCGGTGCGGGCCTGGGGGTACGCCGAGCGGGAGACCGACCTGCTGGTCCGGCACGGGCTGCTGGTCCGCCGGCTCTCCATCGTGCCGTATTCGCGGATGCAGTTCGTCGACGTCAGCGCCGGCCCGTTGGAGCGCGCCTTCGACCTTGCCACCGTGCAGTTGCACACGGCCGCGGCGGCGAGCGACGCCCGGGTGCCCGGGCTGCGCCCGGCGGAGGCAGCCCGGCTACGCGACCGGCTCACCGCCCTCGGCGAGGACCGGGCGGAGGGGCTGTGAGCGCTGCGGCGGGCTGGTCGGGGTGGCAGCGCGGCAGACCTGGCGCGTCCGGCGCGGAGCACCGACCGCGCCGAGGGCCGGCCCGATGAGCGACGGTCCCGCCGAGCCGAGCACCGTGCCACCCGTGGGCCCACCGCCGCACGGGCAGATACCGCCGGCCGACGCGGCCCTCCACGGGCCGGTGCCACCCGCCGAGCACGCCGCCTGGCCGGCGCCATCCGCCGACGCGGCCCTCCACGGGCCGGTGCCGCCGGCCGAGCACGCCGCCTGGCCGGCGCCCCCGGGCGGTGGCGAGGGTGAGCCCCGGCAGCGGCTGCACCCGCTCAGCCCGCTCCTGCACGGCGCCAAGTCGCTGTTCGTGGTCATCGCCGGGTTGTCGTGGTCGACGCTGTCCCGGGTCGGCTTCGGCTGGTTCGCCGCCATGGTGGGGGTGCTGGCGCTGGGCGCGACAGTGCTGTCGGTGATCAGTTGGTACAACACCGGCTACCACGTGGTCGGTCGCGAACTACGGGTGTACGAGGGGCTGCTCTGGCGGCGTACCCGGGCGATCCCGTTGGAGCGACTACAGGCCGTGGAGGTGGTCCGGCCCCTGCTCGCCCAGCTCACCGGCCTGGCCGAGTTGCGTCTGGAAGTGGTCGGCGGCGGCAAGACCGAGGCGCCACTGGCGTACCTCGGGGTGGCCGACGCGGCCCGGCTGCGCGCGCGGCTGCTGGCGCTGGCCGGCCGGGTGACGCAGCAGACCGGGCCGGGCCACGCGGCGCCCGCGGTGGCCCCGGGGGAGGCAGCGCCACCGGTGGCCGCGCCGGGCCGGCCACTGCACGCGGTACGCAACCAGAACCTGCTGGTCAGCCAACTACTCACCCCGCAGGCGTTCCTGCTCCCGTTCGGTGTGGCCTTCGTCGTGGTGCAGTTCGTCACGGCGGGGTCGTGGTCGTTCGTGGCGGTGGCGAGCACGCTGACCGCGATGGCCGGCGTGTTGCTGCAACCGATCCGCCGGGTCCTCGACGACTGGAACTTCCGGCTGGCCCGCGACGGCGGCACGCTGCGGGTGCACAACGGCCTGCTGGAGACGCGGGCGCAGACCGTGCCGCTGGCGCGGGTGCAGACCGTGCGGGCCACCTGGCCGCTGCTCTGGCGGGTGAAGGGCTGGCTGCGGCTGCGGCTGGAGGTGGCGGGATATTCCGTCGCCGAGGCCGACGACCGCAACCGGGCCGACCGGCTGTTGCCGGTCGGTGACCTGCCGACGGCGACGATGATCGTCGCCGAGGTGCTGCCCGGGGTACGCCTCGACACGCTGACGCTGAGCCCCCCACCGCACCGGACCCGGTGGCTGCACCCGCTGGGTCGTCGCGCGCTCGGTGCGGAGCTGTTCGAGGAGGTGTTCGCCACCCGGTCGGGGCGGCTCACCCGGCAGTTGGTGCTCGTGCCGTACGCCCGCATTCAGAGCGTGCGGGTGGTGCAGGGGCCGGTCCAGCGTCGCCTGGGGCTGGCCTCCGTGCACGCGGACACCGCTGGCGGTTCCGGTGCCACCGCCCAGGACCGCGACCTGGCCGAGGCGTGGGCGATGGCCGCCGACCTAAACACCCGAGCCCACCAAGCCCAATCCCAACCCTAACCCCACCCGTTCCCGCCCCCCGCCGCCCCGCCCACCCACCCACCCGCCCGCCCACCCACCCACCCGCCCACGGTGATCATGGAGTTATTGCCCTCCGGCCCGGGGTGGTTTCTAGGCTTCAGTGCAACTGATCTTGGTTGTGGTGGAGGTGCTGGTGGCGAGGCCGGGTGTGGTGACGTTCGGGCATCGGCAGGT
>NZ_JBEZDJ010000045.1:0-43214 GCF_040648275.1 Micromonospora sp. NPDC049171 | reverse complement strand
CGGGGGGCTCCTCTTTTATCTCCTATCCCCCCGGGGGGGGGGTGGGGGTGGGGTGGGTGGGGGTGGGGGGGAGGGGGAGGGGGGTTGGGGCGGGTTAGCAGGGTGGGGGGATTTGTTGTTGGGCTCTTCGTCGGAGTTCTTCGGGGAGTAGCTCGCGGAGTTGCTCCGGCAGGAACGGCAGGTCGAGCAGTGTCATCTTCAACTGGTTGCGTTCCTGGTAGCGCAGCGGGTCGAAGCGGACCACCAGGCCGGCGTTGCGGCGGTACGTGATGTCCACGGTCCCCTCCGTGGCCGCGTCGCGGAACACCAACCCGTCCATCTCCACCACGACCGGCGACGAGTCGGGCCGGAGTTCCAACCGGATCTTCTCGTCCGGCGAGAGCACCACCGACCGGGAGATGCCGGCCATCGGCGCCGACGGCGTGATCACCACCGAGTCCGCGGCGGGGGAGATCAGTGGGCCACCGGCCGCGTAGCTGTACGCCGTCGAGCCGATCGGGGTGCTGACCACCACGGCGTCGCTGCGGTAGTAGCCGTACTGCTGGCCGTCGATGCCGAGGGTGACGCTGACGAAGCCGGAGCCCGGCTGGCGGACCAGCGCGATGTCGTTGAACGCCACGACGTCGTCACCGCACACGTCACACGCGAGGCAGGCGTGCGACTCGACGGTGAAGTCCTTCGACAGCAGCCGACTCAGCGCGTCGGGCAGCTCCGGCGGCTCGATCTCGACGAGAAACCCCAGATGACCCAGGTGTACGCCAAGCACCGGCTTCGGGTCGCGGATGGCGGAGCGCAGCGCGCCCAGCATGGTGCCGTCGCCGCCGATGCTGATCAGCGCGTTGGCGCGGATGGCGACCTCGTCGGCCGGCACCGGTTCGACGCAGGACGGTACCCGGTGCTGGTCCTCCTCGCGCACCATCAGCGTCTTGTGGTGGCGCGTGGCCCACCGTTCGATGATCCCGACCACCTCGGTGACATCCCGGGTGGGGTGCAGCACAAGTCCCAGCCCCGACACTCGTACAGCTCACCACATTCGCGATGGCCGTACCCGGCGTACACCGAAGGTGCGCCGACGGTCCGGAGGCCGCCGGCGCACCTCGCCGCCGTCAGGGTCGGGGTCGACCGGTGAGGTGTCTCAGCGAGCGGGCGACCAGGTCGTCGCGGGCCGCCGGGGGCAGACCCTCCAACCCGAAGCCCAGGTAGACCGTGTCGCCGGTGACCACCACCGAGCCCTCCTCGAACGCCCGCTGGCTGCGCGACCAGTCGGTGGCGTTGCCACCGGACCCGGCCGGTGGTCCGGCCACCGTCCAGCCGCTCAGGTCGGCCGACTCGAACGAGGTCTCCGCCACGGTCGCCCCGCCGACGAGCACCCGGGCGTCGTCCACGAAGACGCCGAGACCCTGCGTGGCCCAGTCCGAGGCGTACGTGATCGACACCTCGACCTGCTTGCCGGCGTAACCGGACAGGTCCGCCACCCACTCCTTCCAGCCGCCGGAGGCACCGGACGCCGCGTTCCAGCTGCCGGTGGTCCCGGTGGACGAGCAGTCCGCACCCTGGTAGTGGGTGAGGAACGGGTGCAGCTCGCCCCAGTTGCTGAGGCAGCTCTCCCCGGTGGCCGTGCTGGTCTTGCCGTTGGCGTCCGGCAGGGTCGTCCAGTTGTCGCTGCCCACCTCGTGGGCCTCGACGAAGAGGAAGTCCCAGTCCTGCTCGATGTCGTACGAGGTGAAGAAGCGCAACTCGGCACTGCTCGCCCCGGTCAGGTCCACCGTGCGGGTGAGCCGCTTGTACGACTCGTCGCTCTGCCCGCTGTGCAGGTACCACTCACCGGTACGCGGATCGAACGGCGCGGCGCCCGGCCGGGTCCAGCCCACCGGCGCGGAGCTGGCGAACTGGGGGAACTCGTCCGGCGGCAGGAAGCCCGACGTGGTCAGGAACGACGCGCCGTGCTCCTGGTTCTGCGCCGACCCGGGCGCGTTGAGCTGCCCGCTGAAGCCGGCGAACGCCCCGTCGATGCCGGCGACCGGGTACGGTCCCCCCTCCGGGGAGGTGCCGCCGTCGCTGACGTAGGTGTACGCGCCCAGCCAGTACTGCTGGAAGTCGTTCAACAACGGCAGGCAGTCGTCGGACTCGGCGTCGGTGCACTCGGGCGGCGCGTCCGGGTGATAGACGTACGAGCCGTTGGCGCCCTGCGCGTACAGCGCGTACTGGCCGCTGATCAGCAGTTTGCCGCCCTCGTTGAGGTAGTCCCGGACGGCCAGCTCGGTGTTGAGCGCCGCCTTGGCCGTGGTGCCGGGCACCTGGCCGGGAGCCCGCAGGATGACGTCGTCACCGGTTTCCCACACCACCGCCTTGTAGTGCGACAGCACGCCCAGCGGGTGTGGCGCCTTGCGTCCCATCGTGTCGAAGTCGTACACGTCGCTGCTGCGCCCGGCGGCGCTCAGCGACGCCGCGACCTCGTCGGCGTACTTCGCGGTGGTGCCAGTCTGCGTCGGGCTGAGGCCGGTGACGTCCTCCATGGCGAGGACCAGCACGTCACCGCCGATGTCGCCGTGCACCCGGTAGGTGAAGTGCGCACTGGCGGCCACTCCGGCCCGGGGTTTGTTGCCGGTGAACCAGACTTCCACCCGGTCACCCGGTTTGGCGCCGGTGACCGTGCCGCGCAGCTCGGCGTAGTAGTCGTCGTGCGTGTCGCCGTACCGCTCGCCGCCGCGCCACTCGCGGACCGCGACCGTCTTCGGTCGCCCGCCGTTGACCGTGTAGTGCATTCGGACGTTCTTCAACGCCCGCCGGGTGATCGAGGCGACCTGCTGGGTGCGCCCGTACGAGGTGTCGAACGCGTCCACCACGAAGTCCGGGGTGCTCCGGCCGACCACCGACACCGGGTCGTCCGGGTCCGCCGCGGACCGGGCCACGGCCAACGCGAACGGCAGGTTCTTGCGCACCTCACCGGCGATGAGGGCCTCGTCGTCGGGGAAGATGAACTCGCTGACGCAGTCTTCCGGGCGCCACTGGTCGTCGGGGTCGACCGCCGACGCGGCCTCGCAGGTGGACATCTCCGGGGTGAAGCCCAGCGTGCCGTACTTGACGGTGGCGTGGCTGTCGGTGTCGCCGTTCGTGGTGTACAGCTCGGCGGAGATGTCCGGGTCGTAGCCGGGCACCGCCGGGTGCGCGTCGTCACCGGCCATCGCCTCGTAGATCACGTCGTCCGGGGTGGGTGTGCTCACCTGCCAGCCGACGCCGTAGAGCAGTAACTGGGCCGCCGAGTGGTAGTTGACGAAGAACTCGAACCCGACCCGCTTGAACAGCCGGTCCAGGGCCTTGGTCTCCGGCTCCGAGTTGGGGCTCGGGCCCCGGTAGGTCTCGCTGTTCGGCACCGGCGACGAGCCCTCGTTGTCGTACCCCCACTTGTAGCTGAAGTTGCGGTTGAGGTCGACGCCGTCGACCGAGGTGATCTGCCCGTCGCCGTTGTTGTCCCGCAGGTTCTTGCGCCACAGCCGGTTGCCGGGGGTGAAGGTGTGGTCGTAGCCGTCCGGGTTGGCGACCGGCAGGAACCACAGCTCGGTGGTGTCCAACAGGCGGGTGATCTCCCGGTCGGTGCCGTAGCTGTCCAGCACGTGGTGCATCAGCCGGCGGGTCATCTCCGGCGTGATCCACTCGCGGGCGTGCTGCGCACCGGCGTAGAGCACCGCCGGTCGCTTGCCGTCCGCGACGGTCCGCGCGTTCTTGGTGACCTTGAGGGCGAGGATCGGCTGGCCCTGCTGGCTGCGGCCGAGCGTCTCCACCTTGGTCAGTCTGGGGAACCGGGCGGCGGTGGCGTTCAGCTCGTCCCGGAGGCCACCGGGCTCCCCGTAGGGGCGGAACGCCGTCCAGCCGGCCGCGGCCTGCTCCCGCAGCGCCTGCGACGCGTCCTTGCCGCGAACCCTCTTCACCGACAGGGGAACGCCCTTGTCGGTCAGCCGTTTGGCCTGCCGGCGGCTGAGCACCGTCTCGACAGTCGTGCGGCCGGCCGAGTCGGTCTTCGCGTCGTGGCCGAGGTCGACCCCCGCCGCGCGCAGTTGATCCCGCTGTTTCGCGTCGACGGTGCCGACGTACACCTCAAGGCCGTCCCGGGCGTCCGGATCGGACGACGGCCGCGCGCTGGCGGGTGCGGTCAGTGCCAATGCGCCGAGCAGGGTGACCACGCTGGCGATCGCCAGTCGTCTCGGTCTCATCGCGCCTCCTTGGGTGAAGGACCTGTAGGCGCGAGCCTTCGGTGTGGCGTAAACGATGTCAATAGTTCGATGGGCGCGAGGTGGCTGACCGTGTTGGTGTGGGTGCCGCCAGTGATCGAGTGGTACTGGCTACCGGAGCGTCGTCGAGATGACGTCCGCGATGCGCGCACCCGCCGCGCCGTCCCACATCGGCGGTGTGGGCCAGTTGGCGAGTCGTTGCGCGGCCACCGTGCTCGCCACGGTCTCGGCGAGTGTGGACGGGGTGACGAGGCGGTTGGTGCCGTGCGTGATCGTGATCGGCCGCTCGGTGTTGGGTCGCAGCGTCAGGCAGGGCACGCCGAGCATCGTCGTCTCCTCCTGCACCCCGCCGGAGTCGGTGACGACGACTGCCGCCCCACGGACGAGGCTGACGAACTCGAGGTAGCCCAGCGGGTCGACGACGCGCAGCGCGCGATGTGAGAGCAGGCCCGCGTTCTCGAGGTGACGTCGGCCGCGCGGGTGCAGCGGCAGGATGACGGGGAGTTGGTCGGCGACCGCGTGCATCGCCTTCACCAGACTGACCGCGTCTGCCGCGTCGTCGACGTTGCCCGGTCGGTGCAGTGTCGCCACCACGTAGCGGTCGGGGAGCGAGAGCGCCGTACGGATGCCGGCGACGTCGAAGCGGTCGAGATTGGCCAGCAGGGTGTCGATCATCGGGTTGCCGACCAGGTGGATCTTCTCGGTCGCGACGCCCTCGGTCTCCAGGTGCGACACGGCGTCGGGACTGGTGGCGAACAGCAGGTCGGACACGTGGTCGACGACGATGCGGTTGATCTCTTCGGGCATGGACCTGTCGAAGCTGCGCAGGCCGGCCTCCACGTGCGCGACCGGGATGCCCAGCTTCGACGCGACGAGGGCCGCGGCGAGCGCGGAGTTGACGTCGCCGTAGACGACGGTGAGCGCCGGGCGGTCGGCGACCATCAGCTCTTCCAGGCCGGTCATGACGCGCGCGGTCTGGCTCGCGTGGCTGCCCGAACCCACCCCGAGGTTGACGTCCGGCTCGGGGAGGCCCAGTTGCCGGAAGAAGACCTCGGACATCCGCTCGTCGTAGTGCTGTCCGGTGTGGACGAGGCGCTGCGGCACGCCGTGCCGCTGCAGGGCACGGATCACCGGCGCTGCCTTGGGGAAGTTGGGACGGGCACCCGCGACGTGCAGAACGGCGTCGGCTGGCATGGATCTCCTCGTGATTTCGGGGCGAATCAGCGACGGCGCGCCAATAGTACAAGTTATCCAGTTTAAAGCATCTAATCGGCATAGAATGCCGAATGACGGATGCGTCGCGGTGTGCGTTGCCTGAGCGGTGACCGCCGCAGACGATGTTCTTACTTCCCGAAGGCAGGCAGACCCGCGTGAAGCAGATCGTCCAATCGGTGTCCGGCGGAGAGTTGCGCGTCGTCGAGGTTCCCCAGCCAGAGCCCGGCCCCACCGAGGTGCTCGTCGCCACGCGCAGGTCCCTGCTCTCCGCGGGCACCGAGCGCGCCGTGCGCGAGCTGGCCTCGGCGAGCCTGCTGCGCAAGGCCCGGGCCCGGCCGGATCTGGTCCGCCAGGTCGTCAACCGGGCACGCACCGGGGGAGTCCGCTCGACGCTCGCCGCGGTGCGCAGCCGGCTCGACGAGGACATGCCGCTCGGCTACAGCGCCGCGGGTGTCGTCGTCACCGCCGGCACCGCCACCGACGGCATCCGACCCGGGATGCGGGTGGCCACCGCCTCGGTGGGGCACGCCGAGTACCAGTCGGTGCCGGGTCTGCTCGCCGTGCCCGTCCCGGAGTCGGTGTCCGACGAGGCTGCCGCCTTCGGCGCGGTGGCGGCCATCGCCATGCAGGGCCTGCGGCAGGCCGAGGTGGGCCTCGGTGGTGCGGTCGCGGTCGTCGGTCTCGGCCTGGTCGGGCAACTGACGGTACGACTGGCGCTCGCCTCGGGGCTGCGCGTCATCGGCATCGACCTGCGCGACTGGACCGCTCAGTTGGCCGGCGAGTGCGGTGCGGTCGGCCTGGTCGAGGCGGGTGCGACGACCACCGACCAGATCATGGAACTGACCCGTGGCCGAGGTGTCGACGCGGTCCTGATCACGGCGGCGACGCCCTCGTCGGAGCCGGTCGCGCGCAGCACCGAGATCGCCCGTGACCGGGCCCGACTGGTCGTGGTCGGTGACGTCGGCCTGGACCTCGACCGTCGACGCTTCTACGAGCGCGAGCTCGATCTCCGGTTCGCGCGCAGCTACGGGCCCGGCCGGCACGACCGGTCCTACGAGGAGTGGGGCATCGACTATCCGATCGGGCACGTGCGCTGGACGGCACGGCGCAACATCGAGGCCTATCTCGACCTGGTGGCCGGTGGCCGGGTCGCGGTCGACGACCTGGTGACGCACGTCTTCGAGGTGGAGCGCGCGACGGCGGCCTACGACGTGCTGGCCTCGGACCCGCGTTCGCTCGCGGTGCAGCTCAGCTACGCGGCTCCCGCGCAGCCGTCCCGGCAGACGATCACGATCCGCCCGCGCCGGACCTCGCCGTCGCCGCGGGCCGGTCTCATCGGAGCCGGCACCTACGCCAAGGCGACGTTCCTGCCCGCGCTCAAGGCGGCCGGTTGGGGAGACGACCTCGTCGCCATCACGTCGGCCCGGGGCCTGTCCGCGCGGCACGCGGCCGAGCGCAACGGCATCGCCGTCGTGGCACCGACAGTCGAGGATCTGCTGGTCCGCGACGACGTCGACGTGGTGTTCGTCCTCAGCCGCCACGACTCGCACGCCCGCCTGGTGGTGCAGGCGCTCGACGCCGGCAAACACGTCTTCGTGGAGAAGCCGCTCGCGCTGACCCAGGACGAACTCGACGAGGTCAGAGCCGCCTACGACCGCAACTCCGGGCACCTGTTCGTCGGCTTCAACCGCCGGCACGCGCCGATGGTGGTGCACGCGAAGCGGGCCCTGGCCGCCGGGTCCGGGCCGATCACCGTCGCCTACCGGATCAACGCCGGGCAGTTGCCCGCCGCGCACTGGTACCACGACCGACGCCAGGGCGGCCGCATCCGCGGCGAGGTGTGCCACTTCATGGACCTGGCGTCGTGGCTGGTGGGCGAGCAGCCGCGGGTCGTGCACGCGTACGGCAGTGGTCGCGGCGAACCGGGCCTGGAGGAGGACGTGAGTGTCCTGCTCGGCTACCCGGACGGGTCCACGGCGACGATCACGTACTCCACCCGGGGGCACCGGCGGACGCCGAAGGAGCGCCTGGAGGTTCTCGGGCGCGGGCACACCGTGGTGATCGACGACTTCCGGCGGCTGGAGATCGACGGCCGGGAGGTGAAGCGGGTGTCCGGCGGCAAGGGGCACCAGGACCTGCTCGCCCACACCCGCGCGGTGCTCGCCGGGAACGCGCCCGCCGAACGGGAACTCGACGCGTCGTTCGGCACGACGAGGGCCGCGCTGTCCGCGATCGCCGCCCTGACCGGCATCCAGGAACACCCGTCGCGGCTGCCCACCCAGGTCGACGTGGAGAGCGTGCGGGCCGGCTCCACCTCGTGACCCGGCCGCGCCCGACCGGGTCACCGCGCGGTGCCGCGTGCCGGCGTCCGCGCCGCGCCCGCCGGCGCACCTGGGTCAGCGCGGGGCGTGGCCGTCGACGAGCGGCGCGAGTAGTCGCCCGAGGGCGTGGGACATCGCGGTACGCGACTGGTTCGCCCGAATCCAGCTCCGCCCCGCCGCGCCCATCTTGGTCAGCTCGTCCGGGCTCGCCTGGGTGATCTGGGCGAGGCCGTGGGCGAGGTGGCCCGGCGGCGTCACGTACCCGGCGTCGGCACCCAGCACGAGATCGCCGACGGTCCCCGGGCTGTTGGTGACGATCGGCAGCCCGGCGGCCATGTAGTCGAACACCTTGTTGGGGCTCACCCCGGCACGGAACAACTCGACGTCGGCGAGCACGTGCACACCGACGTCCGCGGCGTGCAGCAGGTCGGGGATCTCCGACTTCGGCACCGGGTCGAGGAAACGGACGTTGGGCCTGCCGAGGGCCAACGCCTGAAGGCGCGACTTCTCCACCCCGGCACCCACCAGCACGACGTCGATCTCGGGCACCGCCTCGGCGGCGGCCAGCAGCAGATCGAGCCCGTTGGCCGGGCCGTGTGCTCCCGCGTAGACGGCGGTCCGGCGGGTGAACCCGTACCGTCGCCGCAGCTCGGCGCGGTCCCCGCTGGGTACGAAGTCCTCCGGGTCCGCCGCGTTCGGGATGAAGGCGATCTTCTCCGGCGCCACGCCGGTGCCCTCGATCGCCGCCCGTACGCCGGGCGCCATGATCACCACGCGGTCGGCGCGCTGGTACAGGAACCGTTCGAGGCGCGCCAACGCCCGGTACGCCACCGACGTCTCCGACAGCGTGCCCATCTCGACGAGCACCCGCGGCCACAGGTCCCGGACCTCCAGGACGAACGGCGTACGCCGCAGTGTCGCCACGACACAGCCGGAGAGGCCGGCCAGGAGGTGCGGCGAGGAGGCGTAGACCACGTCGGGTCGGGGTTGCCGCAGGCCGGCGACCGTGGCCGTCACCGCGTAGCTGGCCCAGTTGACCACCCGGCCCAGGCCGTTGCCCCGGTACGGGGTCACGGCGACCAGGTGGAACCCCGGCTGTGGCCGTTGCGGCCGGCCGGTGATCATGTTGCGGCGACCCGCGATGATCACGTGCGTCCAGCCGGGCAGCCGAGTGAACAACTCGGTGTGCCGGGTGCCGCCGGGTTGGCCCGGGGGCACGGCGAAGTGGTTGAGGACGAGGACTCTGCGTGTCGTCATCGCGGTGCTCGCACGTGGTGGGTTTCCCCTGATCCGAGGTGGGTGACGGTGAGCCGGGCGCCCGCGTCGGTCCAGGTCACCTGAAACCGGAGACCGTCGAGGGCGCTCGGGTCCGGCGGGCCGGGTATCGCGCCGAGCCCCCACACCGTGGTGTCGGCCCGGCTCTCGGCCGTGAGCCACGTCGCCGGCTCCCAGCGTCCGTACGTCCGGCTGTGCCAGCCCGCGAAGGGCGCCGACCGTCCGCGCACCGCCTCGTGTCCGGCCAGTCCGACGAGGTCCAGCTTGGTCTCGCCGGCGATGAGCGTGTCGTCGTCCACGACGACGTCGGGGTGCAGTGGAACGGTGAGCGACCAGGACCGGGCGGTCGCCGACGGGTCGGCGAACTCGACGATCGCCACGTACTGCTCGGCCACCACCACCGCGCGGCCGACGCGCACCGGGTGCTCGCCGCGCGCGTACGCGTCGTGCCACCCGAAGACGATCGTGCGATCGGGCAGGACGAGCGGTGCCCCGAGGTGGCCACGGCCGGAGTTCAGCCAGCGGAACGCCCGGTGCGGGACGAGCTGGTCCTGCCCGTCCGGGCGGCGCACCGGATGGGCGGCCGAGGTGCGCAACCCGTTGCGTACCTCCAGCGGGCCGTTGTAGGTGCCGGTGCCCGGGTCGGCGATCAGCCACCGGTCGCCGTGCTTGACCCAGACCGAGGTCAGGTCGGCGTGGCCGTGCGAGGGACCGCCGTCCACCTTGAACCACACGCGCCACGGCCCCCGCTCGACACGCGCGATGCCGCCCGAGGTCGTCGCGGTCGACCGGGTACGCATCCGCGCGACGAACTCCTCCGACGTGGCCTCGGGGCCGGGCGCGGGCGCGTACCACGCCAGTTCGTCGAAGTCGGCGTACCACCGCGCCGGCAGCCGCTCACCGCACAACGCGAGCCCGAGCGCGGCGGAGCCGGCCACGTCGAGTGGGTCGCCAGAGGACGCGAGCACCCGCCCCTCGTCCCAGTCGCCGTACTGCGGGACATCGCCGTCGAACACGCCGAGTCGGGCCAGGTGCAGGCTGGCGGCGTGCAGGTCACGGTGGACGCGGGACGGCGCGCCGCCGAGCAGCACCCGCACGACGAGCATCTCGAGGACGAAACGGTGGTACGACACCGAGTCCTCGATCATGCGACCGTCGGGCCCGAAGTGTCGGCGTTGCTGAGCCGCGAACATCCGCTCGCCGGTACGCGCCCACAGGCGCGCGCGCCGGGCGGTGGGAAACATCCGGGCGAGCAGCAGCAGCCCGAGCGCGTCGCCGAGCAGGTGGTTGTTGCGCATGCTGCTCAACGTGTACGGCAGCTCGACCATCAGGTGCCGGGCGCTGGACAGCAGCAGTCGCTCCATGCCGGTCACGACGTCGCGGGGTAGTCGGTCACCGACCAACGCGAGGATCTGGTTCCAGGCGATCGCGCGCAGCGCGAGCTCCAGGCTGGAGTACCAGTTGACGCCCCGCTCCGGCGGGGACTGCGCACACCAGGCCCGCAGTAGCTCGTCGAGGCCGTCCTGCCACGGGCCGGCCGGGTCGAGACGGGCCGCGCGGGCCAGGACGACCAGGTCCCGGTGGCGTGCCGCCTCCCAGGTGTGCTTCACGTCCGACAGCCGAGCCTCGGAACGGATGTCGATGCGCCACCACGGGTCGCCCGCCGGCCACTGCCGCCCGGTCAGCGGGTCGGTGCTCCACGGTGCGGACACGCCCGTCGCCACGCGGGCACCGAAGACCCGGAGCCCGTCGTTCAGCACGTGGCCGGCGTCGTCCAGGCACCGCTGCCGCGCGCCGTCGCCGATCGGCAGCACGCTCGTCAGCGGCACCAACGCGGCCGGATGGTGGCGGTGCGCCCGCCCGTGGAACAGGACGGCGTGGAATCCGCTGCGCTTGGATGCCTCGTAGGCCGCGCGCAGTGGCGCCGACAGGCCCAGAGCGCGCATGTCCACGGCGATCGCGCGGAGATCGGGTTTCACCTTCACCTTCCCCTTGGGCGTTGGCACGGAGATTCCGTCGTTTCGTCCCGGGCTGGACGGCGTCTATAGCAAGCTGCAATTGCCATCAAATCGGGCATTAGGCACGTTCTTGAGGTTGTTTTTTCAGGTCATGTGGTTGACGCGTGTCGGTCGGGACGGGTCGTCGGTCTGTCGGGTGTCCAACGTCGCCGGTGCCGCTTCAGTGACGACGCCACCGGTGTGGGGACGAGGAGGAGTGGTCGTGACATCGCAAACCCGGGTGCGGCTCGGATCCCGTACGCCGGTGCCGGCTCGGGCCGGTGTCGGATTCGCCCCCACCGGTGGGGGCACGGTCGCCCCGGCCGGGACCGGTCGGGGTGGCTGGCGGACGAGGGCGACGACGCTCGCCGTCGGGCTGCTGTGTGTCGCGGCCTTCCAGGCGTCGTCGGCGAACGCCTGGTTGATCGTCCTGCAGGCGTCCGTCGCGGCGATCCTGCTCAGCTGTCGTCTTCCCCGCCCCCGACTGCCCGACGTGCTGGCGGTCGCGGTCGCCAGTTGGGCGCAGCTGACCGTCCTCTGGTCCAGTGACGTCGCGCAGACGCACAGCGTGGCCCTCGCGTACACCTCGGCCTGTCTGCTCTTCGTCGCGGTCCGCCACGTCGCCACGACGCCGAGGCACCTGCTCGCCGTCGGGGGCGCGTACATCGTCGGGTGCGCGCTGGCGGTGTGGCGTCTGGTCATCGAGGCGCGCGGGGTCGGCGGGCAGGCCAGCGCGATGGACATGGCGGTGCGCTTCGGCATCGAGGGCACCAACATCAACTTCACGGCCTACTCCAGCGTCACCGCGTTCGTGCTGGCGCTGGGCCTGTTGAAGATCCGCGGTCAGCGGCGGCTCGTCACCATCGGACTGACCGCCGCGTTGCCGGTGCTGGCGTCCGGGGTCTTCCTGAACCGGACCAAGGGCGCCCTGGTCGCCCTGCTGCTCGTGGTGGTGTACGCGCTGCTCAGCGAACTCAGCCCCCGCACGATGTGGCTGACGGCGGCCGCCGCGGTGCCGACGCTGCTGCTGACGGTGCCGCTCGGTCTGGGGCAGAGCGCCCTGGTGTGGGCCGACGACCTCATCGGCTCGGCGGCGACCGGCGACGTGCTGAGTCGGATCGAGTTGTGGCGGTACGCGTCCTCCTACTGGTGGGACGTCCTGTGGGTGGGCGGCGGGGCGGGAACCTTCGAACTCTGGAACCCGTTGGGCATCCGCCCGCACAACGCCGTCCTCGCCGTCGCCGTGGACCTGGGCCTGGTCGGGCTGTTGGGCGTCGTCGCCCTGTTCGGGGTGGTGCTCGTCCGGCGGGCGGCCCGGTGCCCGGTCGGACTCCGGGTCGCCGGGCTCTTCCTGGTGGGCGGGTTCCCGCTCTGGCTGACCGGAGTGTGGGAGTTCGAGCGGGGGTCGTGGCTGGCGCTCGCCCTGCTGTCGATGCTGCCGGTCCAGGCCGTCGGCCGTCGGATGGCGGCTGACCCGGGCCGGCTGGCGACCCCTCCGCCGGGACCGGTCGGTGCCCGCGCCGGCGCGCCCCTTCTCGGCGGAGCCGTTCCCAGGTGATCGGGGCCATCACCGCTGTGACTACCCGGTCGTTGGCTCGTTCAGTGACTACTGACAGCCAGCCGATCGACCCGCACCGTCGCGGAGTGCCGGAACATGCCGGGGCGCGACAGTCGTCCCGCGGCGGTCGACGGGCGCCCAACAGTGTGGAGGGTCGGCGAGTGCAATCTCGGAACCCGGTCCGGGTCGACTCGCGACCGCCCAGGGCCGGCCGTCCGGCACGGAGTGGTCTCCGGTGACCGCCGTCGACCGGATCAGTCACGGCCGGCACCGCTCGCCCGTCGGCGACCTCCAGATGCCGGCCACCGCGCCGCGACCCGGGCACCGCGTAGACCCGCCGGTGGCGGCGAACCGCGCGGCACCGGCAGGTCGAACGACCACCTGGCTGCCGCTGGCGCTGGCGCTGGCGTGGATGCTCGGCACGTTCGGGGCGTTCTGGTTGACCAGGCTGGCCCGCGATGTCGGAAACCCCGACCAGCTCTGCGCCTTCGTGCTCGTGGCGACAGCCCTGTTCGCCGGTGGGTACGTGGCGCAGATGTCCCGCCGTCCGCCCGCGGTGGCGGCCGCCACCCACTCCGTCGCCCGCGTCCGGCTGGTACGCCAACTGGTCCTGGCCAGCGCCGTCTACTACGTCGTGGTGAACCTGACGCGGCTGACCCAGTTCGGTGCCACCGGCCCCGGCAGTGTGTGGGCCAACATCCAGGCGCCCGCCGCCGGCTACGTGAACAAGTTCGACGTCTACCAGCAGGGGTTCGGCAGCACGAGCCCGTGGATGACGCTGCTGTTCCCGCTCGGCGTCCTCAGCGTGACCCTCGTGCCGCTGTTGGTGGTGCACTGGCGCGGTCTCCCCGGCTGGCTGCAACTCGCCGGAGTGGTCGCCACGGCGACGCACATCGCATTCTACCTCTTCATCGGCACGATGAAGGGGCTCGGCGACGTCGTCATCATGCTCGCGGCGGGGATGTTGGTCGCGTGGGCGTCGGTCCGGCACCGGCCGCGGGTCTACTCCCGGCGACGCCGGGCGCTCCTGCTGGTCGTCGGGGCGTTCGTGCTCCTGGCCACCTACATGATCCACAATCACGCGACGCGGGCGGCCGAGTTCGGCACCACTGGCGACGTGGTGCACGTGAATCCGTCCGTGGAACGGGTCGTGGGTAAGCCGATGGCCGAGGGCATCGCCGCCATGATCGGCTACCCGACGCACGGCTACCTCGGGTTGTCCTACAACCTCCAGGTGCCCTTCGAGTGGTCCCGTGGTCTCGGCAGCGCGCCGTCCGCGGCGATCTTCGCCGACCACACCCTCGACGTGGACCTGACCGAGCACCCGACCTACCCCGACCGGACCGAGCACGAGAAGGGGTGGCCGGCGCGCATGTACTGGGCCACCATCTATCCCTGGCTCGCCTCGGACCTGACCTTCCCGGGCGCGGCGTTGTTCATGGGCCTGGTCGGGTGGCTCTTCGCCGGCTCGTGGCGCGCGGCGGTGTCCTCCCGACGGGTGGTCCCGACGTTGATCTTCGCGCAGCTCTGCATTCTCGTCATCTACGTGCCGGCGAACAACCAGCTCGGGATGGCACCGGAATCGATAGTCGGGATGGCCACGCTACTGGCACTGCACGTCATGCAGTCGCTCTTCAGCGAACGCCGGCAACCCGCCGCGGGCCCGACCCCCGTCGCGCGGGCCGCCACCAGCTAGGCCGGTCCGGCCGGTCCGGCGGTGCCGCACTGGCGGGCCGTCAGCCCCACTGCCGGAAGAACCTGCCGAGAGGCTCCGCGTACGCCCGGTAGTCGAACGATTCGAGCGCCTGGCTGCGCGCGGCCTGGCGCATGACGCTGCGCTGCGCGGAACTCAGCCGCGTCGCCGCGCGGAACGCCTCGGTGACCTCGGCCACCGTGTGGTCCCGGCAGACCAGGCCCTCCAGGTTGGGGCGCAGGTATCTGCCCATGTCGCTGGTGAGGTTGGCGATCACCGGTGTGCCGCTGGCGAGACTCTCGCAGAACTTCGTCGAGAAGCCCGCCTCCGCCGCCCGCTCCGGCCTGCGGACCAGGACTGTGAAATCCGCGCCCTGCAGGGCGTTGGACACCTCGACCTGCGGCAGGCGACCCAGGCACCGCACACCGTCGGGCAACGGCCGAGCGTCGAAGAGCCCGCGCACCTCGTCCAGCGTCGGGCCGTAGACGCGTAACTCGACGCTCGCGCCGTCGCGCTGGACGTTGCCCACCGCCTCGATGACGGTACCCAGGAGATCCTTCCGGTTTCCGTGCGGATTCCCCGCGTAGGCGAGCGTGAGCAGCGGCGAGTCGCCCGCGGTCTGCCGGGCGTCCAGCGTCAGGCTCTTGACGTCGAGAGTGGGTGGCACCCGCAGGAGGGGCTTGCCGCCGCGGCGGTAGTGGGCCTCCAGGTGGGAGCTGATCGCGATGATGCCGTCGCACCGTGGGTAGTAGTGGCGCAGGGCCAGCTTCATGCTGGCGTGCAGTGGGCCGAGGTAGCCACCCCGCACGTGGCGTCCGTTGAACCAGTCGACGACGTCGACGATCAGCGGCACCCGGTGCCGACGACACCAGCGTTGCAGGTGGAACATGTACTGGGCCTGACCGCCGTGCACCAGGACGTGCGAGGGCCTGGTCGGCTGGGCGTCGAGCCAGCGGACCGTCCGCTGACCCCAGCGCACGAGCGTCTGAACGGAGCTGCCGATCGGCCCGGCCTCCGGCGACGGCCGCTCCGCCAGACCGAGGTGGGAGACCGAACCCGGCCCGTCGACGCCCGGCAACGGCGTGACGGTGCGTGGCTCCGGCCCGCCGCTGGCGACCACCACGTCGTAGCCGGCGGCGGCCAACGACGCCACCAGGCCGTAGACCCGGCGGGACCCCGCCTCCCCCCACGGAAAGAGGAACGGACCCACACAGGCGACCCATCCGGTACGTCTCATCGCAGCACCTCCTTAGGTCAGTTGCCCGCGGGCGGCGTCGGCGGTGACGGACCCGGTGCGCGCCGCCGCGCCGAGCGTGGCGGCGAACCGCGCGGCCACGTTCTCCTTGGCGTGCTCCTGCCGGGCGAAGGCAGTGCCGTTGCGGGCGAGCCGCTCCCGCAGGGCCGCGTCCCGGCAGAGGTCGGTCAGGCCGCGGACCAGCGCCCCGGTGTCGTTCGTACCGACGATCACGCCCGCGTCGGCCTCCTGGATGTGGTGCATCGACGCCACCTCGGGGGGCCCGTAGCCGAGGATCGGACGGCCCGAGGCGAGGTACTGGGGGATCTTCGTCGAGACCGAGTAGCGGGTGTAGCGGCGGATCTCCTCGTCGAAGGACTCGATGTGGACGAGGACGTCGGCGCGGCGCAGGGCGGCGGGCACCTCGTCGCTGGCCAGCGACGGCCCGAGCCGCACCCGTGGCAGGGGGGCGAAGTGTCTCGCGTACTGGCTGAGGTCCTTCTCCGGTGCGTGGATGGTCAGCCGGACGGGCAGACCGGCCTCGGCCAGGTCGTCCAGTGCGGCGCCGATGTCGCGCAGCGACTCCCAGCGGTTGAGGTGCAGGGCGCCGACGTAGACCAGCTCCGTCGTCCCCTGCTGCCGCGTCGCGTCGCGGGGTGGGGCGAAGAAGGTCTCGTCGACGCAGTTCGCGAACGCGCTGAACGGAATGCGGTAACGCCGCGCGTACTCCTGGGCCATCGGCTGACTGATGACCATGCCGAGCGGGGCCAGGCGGAGAAGTCTCGCGATCGTCTCCTGCACGGACCGGTCGGCCCGACCGAAGAGCTCACCGTTGTCGTACAGGGTCGCCGGCCAGTCGTCGGTGAAGTGCGGCACCACCGGAACGTCGCAGGTGCGCGCGGCGAGCGCCGTGATCCTCGTCAGCCGCACGCTGCCGAGCATCGAGTAGACGACGTCGGGCTGGAAGTCGCGCATCCACTCGATGAGCGCCGGGGGAACCCGGATCGGGCTGAGATCGGCGCTCGCCCGCAGTTGTGCGTAGATCTTGGCCATGGTGGGACGGGTCTCCGCCGCGGCGTGTACGGCGGCGATCGGTCGGCTCTGTTGCAGCGGCGTGCGGCCGTTCCAGCCCGACATCCGCATGGCGTAGTACTGGATGGGCAGGTAGTGGTCTCGCGGCGGAAAGTGGAAGAAGTGTTCGCACACCTCCGTCGATGGGGTGATGTTGCCGGTGTGCACCTGCGCGAGACGGTCCCTGGGCCAGCCGGAGAAGAGGTTCGACAGGGTCAGGGCGGTCCCGCTGACCCGGCTGAAGGGCGTGTGGCTCACCACCAGCACCCGCGGAAATTCCTCGTCGAACACCATCTGTGTATCCGCCTCTCTCAGGTGGTCCGTATTCGCAGTGCCCGCCGGTAGCCGTAGAGGGCCGCCGGGACGACCGTCACGGTGTAGATGACGACGGCGACGAACGGTGTCGCGGCCACCCCCCACCAGTGCAGGCCGAGCAGTTTTCCGACAATGGACAGTGGTAGGTAGAGGAGATAGCCGCACAGTTGCGGGCGGACGATTCCGGCCGCGTTCTGCACCATGAACCGCGGCGAGATCGCGGCCAGCACGACCCACCAGCAGGCGAGGCCCAGCAGGAGGGACCGGTTGCCTATCGAGATCGGCAACCAGGCCGCGAAGAACTGCTCGCCGTACGCCACCAGGAAGATCGACGGCAGCACGGCGATGAGTGTCGACACCATCGTCATCCGCCGCACGGTTCGGCGTATCCAGGCCAGGTCACCGCGTGCCAGGGCCTCACCGTGCAGCGGCCACAGTGGCTGGTTGACGAGCGTCACCAGTGCGCCGAGCTGGTTGAACAGTCTGGCCGGCACCGCGTACGCGGTGACGCTGGCGAGACCCAGCACGTGCGCGATGAGCAACGGGTCGGCGTTGTCCGCCAGCACCATTATCAGCGTGACCAGGAAGAAGAGGCCGCCCAGGCCGAACAGCTCCCGGACCCCCCGACCGTCGACGAGTCTCAGGCGGGGCGCCAGGTGCGGCAGCCGCCAGCCGAAGGTCCACACGGTGTTGACGATGTTCACCAGTAACGGCGCGATGGCGATGCTGGCGATGACCGCTATCGGCGGCAGCTTCGCGTACACCGCGCCGAGTGCGAGGGGCAGCGAGAGCGCGCTCGACGTCGCCTGCCAGACATTGCTGGCCGCCACCTGCTGATACGCGTACTGGACGCGGGCGACGAGCGACAGGGGAATATTGAGCAGGAACGCGGTCAGGCACACCAGGGCGACGAGGTGGGCGTCCCGCGCCGCCGTGCCTGTCGCGTTGAAGAGCAACGGCCACGGGACGAACCCACCGACCAGCCACAGCAGGCCACACGTCGGGAGCGCCACCCCGCAGACCGCGGCGTAGGCGCTGGAGACGTACCGCCGGGCGGTGTCCGAGTCGCCGTCCACCCGGCACGGCGCGAGTCTGGTCATCAGCCCGAGGCCGACGCCCAGGTCCGCGAAGGCGACCATCCCGGTGACGGCGAGCACCGCGGCCCAGAGCCCGTACAGGTCGGTGCCCAGATACGACAGGGTCACGGGAAGCAGGACGAGTGGGACGAGAGCGCTGACCGCCCGACTCAGCGCCGCGGTGGCGATCCAGGACAGCAGCCGGCGACCACGGCGCGGGGCCGGGGGAGCGGGGTCGACCGGCGCGGGTGGTTCCATCGTCTGGACGGCCCGCCGCGGCCTGGGCGATGCGGCGGCGTGCAGCGGCTCGTACCGCTGAGGCCTGCCGTGCCGGGTCCGCATCTGTCGGTCCTATCGATCGGCGGCGAACGCCGGAGGGACGCGCCTGGCGACGCGGTCGCCGCGACGCGGCCTCGCGTTGGGGTTCCTCACGGTCATAACTGTCGGTGCGGGGGTTTGGGTGTGGTCGTCGGTCACCGCCCGCCGCGCCGGTCACCGCGACTGCAGGGGTACGCCCACCGGACCGCCCACCGTCGGGTCGATCGGTTGGGCGCAGAGCAGCGCCAGGTGTTCGGTGAGCTTCACCGCGTCGTCGTACGGGTCGAGCCCGCTCACCTCCATCGGGTCGAGCGCCGGCACGGCCACGTGGGACACCAACGGGTGGAACGGCCGGGTGTCCACCTCACCGGTGCCGAACAGGTCCTCGTGCAGCTTCTCCCCGGGACGAAGGCCGGTGTAGACGATCGGCATCGTGCTGGACGCCTGCTCGGCCATCTGCCGGGCCAGGTCGGCGATGCGGACCGGCTCGCCCATGTCCAGCACCAACGCCTCCCCGTCCCGGCCGATCTCGGCGGCCTGGAGCACCAGGTGGACGGCCTCCTGGATGGTCATCAGGTAACGGGTGACGTCCGGGTGGGTGACGGTCAGCGGCCTGCTGTCCTCGATCTGCCGCTGGAACGCCGTCACCACCGACCCGCGGCTGCTGAGCACGTTGCCGAACCGGACGCTGAGGAAGGTCCCCGGGAACCGGGACGCGGCGTGCGCGGTCAGGCGCTCGGTGATCCGCTTGGAGTACCCGAGCACGCTTATCGGGTTGGCCGCCTTGTCGGTGGAGATGTTGACGAATTTGGCCACGTCCCGGCAGGCGTCCAGCACCGACAGCGTGCCCCAGACGTTCGTCTTGACCGCCTCGCCGGGGTGGCGCTGCAACAGGGTCAGGTGCTTGAGTGCCGCCGCGTGCAAGATGATCTCCGGGCGGCGTTCCCGGATGATCCGCCGAAGGCCCTCGTCGTCGCGCAGGTCGGCGAGGATCAGCTCGGGGCCATCCAGCAGGGCCCGCCCGGCGAGCGACATCTGTAGACCGTGCAGGGCCGACTCGTCCCGGTCCAGCATCATCAGCTCGCCCGGGTCGGCCTTCATCACCTGACGGCAGAGTTCCGAGCCGATCGACCCGCCGGCACCGGTGACCAGGACCCGTCGTCCGGTCAGGCTGTTCGTACTCAGCGGCAGGTCACCGACCACCTGGCGGCGGCCGAGCAGATCGCCGATCTGCACGTCCCGCACGTCGGTGACGGTGATCCGGTGGTCGACCAGGTCCCGCACGGGCGGCAGCACCTTGAACAACGCGCCGGTGGCGAGCGTGGCCTCGCGGATCTGGCGGATCAGCGCCGCATCGGCGTTGGCCACCGAGAAGATGATCGCCTTCGCGCCGGTACGCCGCACCGCGGTCTCGACGTCCTGCCGCCCGCCGAGCACGCGCACCTCCCGGATGCGCAGGTCGCGCTTGTCCGGATCGTCGTCGAGGGCGCCCACCGGCAGGTACCGGCCGCGCGGGTCGCCCAGCATCGCCCGCAGCAGCTCCTGACCGGCGTTGCCCATCCCGAACAGCAGGACCGGTGTGGAGGACCGGACGTCGGGACGCATGGAGAGGTCGCGGCGGTGCCGGTACGCGAACCGGGCGCCGAGCATCAGCAGCAGGGCGAGGGCGCCGCCGACCAGCGGGGTGCTCGCCGGCACCGGTCGGTCACCGGAGGACAGCAGGCCGAGCAGCACGATGGCCGCCGTCAGGATGGTGGTGCCGGCGACGCCCTGGACCTCCTGGAGGCTGCCCAGCGGGTGCCGTCCGGAGTAGAGCCGGCGGACCGCCGCCACCGCCACGTGCACGACCGCCGCGAGCACACCGATCGCCGCGGCCCGACCCAGTTGGCCCGCCGGGAGATCGAACTCGAACCGGGTCCACACGGCCGCGGCGAAGCCGCTGACCCAGGCGGTGGTGTCGGTTGCGAGGAAACCCGCGGTACGGCGGCGGGCCCTGGCCCGCCGAGTCGTTCGGTCCGCGCGCTCCGTGTGCTCAGTCTCCTGCGGCATGTGCTGGCTCCCTGAACCGTCTTCGACCGCTTCCGCCGCGTACGACAGAAGGGACTAAAATCCCTTTGTCCTTGTTACAGGCAGTTTCGTATTTTGTGGGCGTTTTCCGGCAGATGGCGGGAAGTCGTGCCCGTCCCGGTGAAGATCAGCGCGCCGGTACGCCCCGCGACGCCACCTGAACGGCCATCTCCCGCACCCCGGTCGTCACACCGTGCAGGCTCCTGTCCGGAGGCTCAGGAACTCCTCGATCGCGACGGACACCCGGGCGATCTGCGCCTCGGTGAGTGCGCTTCCGCTGGGCAGCGTGAGCCCGTTGGCGAAGAGTCGCTCCGCCGCGCCGGTGAGCAGGCTCTCCGCACCGGCGTGCATGGGCTGGAGATGCATCGGTTTCCACACCGGCCGGGTCTCGATGTCCCGCTCGGCCAGGTGGGCCGCCAGGTCGTCCACCCCCCAGCCGCACCGCTGCGGTTCGACGGTGATGACGGTGAGCCAACAGTTGGACTCGGTGTCCTCCGCGCCGAGCAGCCGGACGCCCGGCACCGGGGCGAAGAGCTTGGCGTAGTGGTCGCGCAGGTGGCGGCGTCGGGCGATCATCGCGTCCAGCCGGAGCAACTGGGCTCGGCCGAGTGCCGCGAGGAGGTTGCTGAGCCGGTAGTTGTAACCCGTCTCGCGGTGCTCGTAGTGCCGCGCCGGCTCGCGGGCCTGCGTCGCGAGGTGACGGGCCCGGCCGAGGAGAGCGGTGTCGTCGGACACCAGCATCCCACCGCCGGAGGTGGTCATGATCTTGTTGCCGTTGAAGGAGAGCACGCCGACGCGCCCGAAGGAACCGGCGGGCCGCCCCCCGTGGCCGGCGCCGAGGGCCTCCGCGGCGTCCTCCACCAGGGGGACGTCGGCGTCGGCGCAGACCGGGAGCAGGGCGTGGTAGTCGGCGCAGCTGCCGAACATGTCCACCGGGACGACCGCGCCGACCCGCTCACCGCGTGCGCGCAGCCGTCGCAGCACCTCGTCGACGAGGGCGACGTCCACGTTGCCGGTCCGGGGGTCGCAGTCGACGAAGACCGGCCGCGCCCCGATGTAGCGGGCCGCGTTCGCGGTGGCGACGAAGGTGAGCGTGGGCACGATGACCACGTCGCCGGGTCCGACCCCGACACCGAGCAGCGACAGGTGCAGGGCGGCGGTCCCGGAGTTGACGGCCACGGCTCCGGCGGTGCCGACCCGGGCGGCGACGTCCTGCTCGAAGGCGTCCAGGTCCGGGCCGACCGGTGCGACCCAGCCCGAGCGCAGGGCGGCGATCAGGTACGACTCCTCCAGCGGCCCGATGTCGGGTGGCGACAGATAAACGGTGCCGCTCACGGGGCACCGCCGGTCACGAGAACACCGGGTATCGGCACGATCCCACCTCCAACGGCGTCGGGGACAACGCCGGGCGAGCGTCCCATCGGGGCAGAAACCGGATGACGACCCTGATTGGTGACACACGACCCGCATTCCCCCGATCAACCCCAAAACCCGCAGTCGGACACGGCCAGTTCGGCGGCCTTCTGGCCGGCGGTGGCCCACGGCACGAGCCGTGAGCGTCGCGACGGCCGGTCGGGCGAGGCCAAAACTGGCCGGTCGGGCGAGGGGAGGGGCGGCCCCTTCGGTCGGGGGTTCGTGCCGCTGCTCAGGTCACCAGAGATGCGCACGACGTCACGATTCTGGTCATCTCGGACGCTCGGCGCGTACGGGAACTTCGAGCGCTTTACACCTATTGTGGAGGTTATCATCGGCCCCTGGACCGACCTGGACGATCGGCGGAGATGCGGGGGCGACATGCGTACGGTGCCCGAGCGGGCCGGCGTCGGGACGGCCATCTGATGCGCGTCCGCCTAGACCAACCTGGAACACTGCTCGGCCCGGTGCTCGGGTCACTCGACCGTCTCCTGTGCGCGGGGGCGCGGGTCCGTCGGGCGATCCGGGGTCTTGCCCTCGTCGGCCGGTTCGCCGCCCGGGGAGACAACTTCACGTTCGATCCGGACGGCGTCTACACGTGCGAGTCGATCGAGGTCGGCCACAATGTTGATCTCGGGTACCGGCCGATCCTGATGGCGGCCCGGAGTCGGATCCGCATCGGTGACAACGTGATGTTCGGCCCCGAGGTGACGATCCGGGGTGGCAACCACCGCATCGAGCAGGTCGGCGTACCGATGATCGCGGTCGACAAGGAGGCCGGCGACGACACCCACGACCGGGGCGTCACCATCGGCGACGACGTGTGGGTGGGTACCCGGGCGGTGATCCTGCACGGGGTGACGATCGGCCGGGGCGCGGTGATCGGCGCCGGCGCGGTGGTCACCCGGTCGGTGCCGCCGTACGCGGTGACCGCCGGCAACCCGGCCCGGGTGATCCGCCTGCGGTGGCCGGTGGAGACCATCCGGGCCCACGAGCGGCAGCTCTACCCGGCCGACCGGCGGCTGACCGCCGCCGAGCTGGCCGGCCTCGCCGAGCTGCCGGTGCCCGAGCCGCGCCCGACTCCCGTGACGAAGTCGCTGACCACCGGCGTCCAGCCGCGATAGTCGAAACAGTCGGCCCGCTCCCGGGCCGCGCGGCTCATCGCCCGCCAGGCCGCGTCGTCGAGACGCAGCGCCCGCGCGATGCCGCGCCGGACATCCTCGGCTGCCGAGCCGTCGAGCAGGATGCCCTCCCGACCGTCCACGAGGTAGCGCCGCAGATCGCTGGTGAGGTTGAGCAGCACCGGGCAACCGGCGGCCAGGCTCTCCGGCACCTTGGAGGGGAAGCCCGCCTGCGCGTACCCGGCCCGCGGGCGGACCAGCACGGAGAAGTGCGCCCGGCGCAACTCGGCGAGCACCCGCTCGCGGGGCACCCGGCCGAGGAAGCTCACCTGGTCGTCGAGGTCGGTCGGCCCGGCCTCCCCGAGGTCGGAGAGACTGCTGGCCTGCTCCCGGCTGATCCCGGCGATCACCAGGTGCACCCTGGCCCGATCGGCGGGCGGGAGCAGACGGATGCCCTCCAGCACCACGGCCAACTGGTCCTTCACGCCTGCCGACCCGGCGTAGAGCAGTCGGAGGCCGTCGCCGAGCGAGGCTGGTGCGGGGTCGGCGTAGTCGGCGCTGTCGACCTGCGGCGGCACCACCAGGGTCCGCCGGCCCTGGCGCACGAAGCGCCGCTCCAGCAGCTCGGAGATGACGATGAGCTGGTCGGCGAGTCGTCCGGCCCAGAAGGACGCCCAGCGGTGTCGGAGGAAGTACGGCGTCAGCCAGCCCCGGGGAAACTGGGCCCGGTCATGCTGCTCCAGCACGTCCACCGTCACCGGGCACCGCACCGCCACGCGCAGCACCGCCCAGGTCGCCAGGTCCCACAACCCGAGCGGCAGGTGTACGCCGGCCAACTCGCCCGGACGGACGCCCGCGCGGCGCAGCGCGGCCAGCACCCGCAGCGGCCGGAGGCGCCGGTGCGACAGGCGGCCCAGCACCCCGCCACCCAGGCGGCGTCGGGGCAGCGTGATCAGGCGGACGTCGGCGGGTAGGTCCACCGTGCTCGGTGGACGCGACCCGTCGTCGGGCCAGTCGTTGACCACCAGTGTCACTCCCCCCGGCGGGGTGGCCGACCGGGCCAGTTGCAGAAGCCGGTTGGACATCGCGTCACCATGCGGAAACCGGTACGCGGCCAGCGCCAGCACCGTTGGCGTCGCGGTGGGCCGCAGGGCGGAGATCAGGTCCGGGCTGGTGGTGGGCTCGCCCACGGTCTACCCCTCGGGGAAATTAGGTGATTCGTGCCATTATGACTGCTTAGTCTAGACGGCCGTCGGAATGAGGAGACATGCAGCGTGCAGCCGTGCGCGACACCCGGCGGGCGTCGGCCGGAGCCCCGCGGTGAGCCGACCGGTGGTGGTGCAGCACTCGGCGGGCACCGCTGGTGCCAACGGCCCGCTGACCGCCGTGCGGCGGGTGCTCGCCTCGCCCCTGGCCGACCGGTACGAGTTCGTCCGGATGCACCAACACGCCGGCAACGGCAGCCTGAACGTGCCGCTGCTGCGGGAGTGGGTGCGGCTGCTGCGACAAGTCCGCCCGGATCTGGTGCACGTGCGGGGCCTGCAGAACGAGGGCTTCCACGGCGTCCTCGCCGCCCGCCTCGCCGGCTGCCCGCGGATCCTGGTCACCGTGCACGGCACCGTCCGTGACCTGCGCCAACCGGGTCGCGCCTGGCGGCGCCGACTGCTCGTGCACGGTGCCGAGCCCGCGACGCTGCGGCTGGCCACCCACGTCGGCACCGTCTGCGCGTACGCCGCCGGCCGGGACTTCCTGTCCGACCTGGGCGGGAAGTTCGTCGGGGTGGTCCCCAACGGGGTGCCGCTGCCGGCCCGTCCACACGCCGAGCGGGACCGGGCCCGGGCCGAGCTGGGCCTGCGCCCCGACGACGTGGCGATGATCGCGGTGTCCCGGCTGACCTGGGAGAAGGGTTACGCAGTCCTCGCCGACGCGGCGCGCCGACTGCCGCCGTCGGCGACCCGCCGGGTGTTGCTGGTCGCCGGTGACGGGCTCGACCGGGACGGGATCGCCGCCGCGCTGGCCGAGTCCGGCCACGTGGAGGTACGCCTGCTCGGCAACCGTCTCGACGTACCGGACCTGCTCGCCGCGGCGGACCTCTTCGTCTTCCCGACCCTGCACGAGAACCTCTCCAACGCGCTGCTGGAGGCGATGGCGTACGGGCTGCCGGTGGTCGCGTCGGCGGTGGGTGGCAACGTCGAGGTGCTGCGCTCCGGCGGCGGCCGGCTGGTGCCGGCCGGCGACCCGGACGCCCTGGCCGCGGCGTTGACGCCGCTGCTCGACGACCCCGCCGAGCGGCGTCACGTGGGGGAGTTGGGTCGCAAGGTGGTGGCCGAGGACTACAGCCTCGACGTCATGCTCGGTCGCCTCGACCGGGTCTACCAGCAGATCCTCGGGGAGTGACGGTGACGCGGCCCCGCAGCCCCCGCGTCACCCTGCTGGGCTTCACGGTCCCGGACGACCTGCTCGCCGAGATCATCGCCCGGGACACCATCATGCCCACCCAGACGCACACCTTCGCCTGGAGCCTGGTGCGCAGCCTGCGGGCCGCCGACTGTCCGGTGCACCTGCTCTCCGCGGCGCCGGTGTCCACCTGGCCCGGCAACGGGCAGATCCGGTTCCGGGCGGGGCGGTTCCGGCAGGACGACGTGGACGGTCAGCTGCTGGCGTTCGTGAACCTGCTCGGCCTCAAGCACCTCACCCGGTTCGTGGCCGCCTGGCGCACCGGCGCTCGGGCGCTGCGCGAGCGGGACACCGACGTGCTGCTGGTGCACGGCGTGCACTCGCCGTTCCTCTGGTTCGGTGTGCTGCGGGCCCGCCGTCGGGGCGTCCGGGTGGTGCCGGTGCTCACCGACCCGCCGGGTGTCGCGCTGCCCACCGACGGCCGGCTGGTCCGGCTGCTGCGCGGGCTCGACGTAGCCTTGGTCCGGGCCGCCCTGGCCCGCTGCTCGGGGGTGATCGCGCTGACCCCCGCGCTCGCCGAGGACTTCGCGCCCGGCCGGCCCCGGCTGGTGCTGGAGGGCATCTGGGCCGCCGACCCGCCGGACCTGCGCGAGGGCGCCCGGGTGGTGCCGCCGCCGGAGCTGCGCGAGGGCGCCCGGGTGGTGCCGCCGCCGGGCCCGCCCGTGCCGCGCGGTGCGACCAGGGACATCGTGTACGCGGGGGGCCTGAGCCGCGCCTACGGCGTGGACCGGCTGGTCGAGGCGTTCCGCGGGCTGGCCGGGGACGACCTGCGGCTGTGCGTGTACGGCCGGGGCGAGCTGGCGGGTTGGCTGCGTGACCAGGCCGCCGTGGACCGGCGCATCGTGCCCCCCGCGTTGCTGCCCCGGTCGGAGCTGTTGCCCCGGCTGGCCCGGGCGGCCGTGTTGGTGAACCCGCGTCCGGTGGACCAGGACTTCGTCCGCTGGTCCTTCCCGTCGAAGATCATCGAGTACCTCGCCGCCGGGGTGCCGGTGGTGAGCACCCGCCTGCCCGGCATTCCGGCGGAGTACGCGCCGTGGCTGTCCTTCGCCGAGCCGGACACCGCCGACGGGCTTCGCGCAGCCGTCGGCCGGGTGTTGGAACTGCCGGCGGACGAGGCCCGGGCGCGCGGGGCGGGTGGGGCCCGCTTCGTGCGGGAGACGCGTAACCCGGCCGTGCAGGGTCGCCGGGTGCGTGACTTCCTCGCTGGCCTGGCCGGGCTGCCCGACCAGCGCGGCGCTCAGCCCCGACCGCTCGCGGCGGCCTTGCTGAGCAGGTCCTCGATCTGGTCGACGCCGACCCGCAACGACATCCGGTCCTGATAGAGCTGGCGGCCCCGACGGCCCATCTCGATCCGCTGCTCGGCCGGCACCCGGGCGGCGGCGACGAACTGGTCGGCCAACGCCCGCCAGTCGTCCGGCGGGCAGACCAGCCCGGCCCCGCCCGCGCTGACCAACCGGGCGGCGTCGCCGTCGGCCGACATCAACACCGGACTGCCACAGGCCAGCGCGGCCTGCAACTTCGACGGCACCGTCCCGCGCAACCACGGCAGGTCGCGCAGCATGACCAACTGGTAGTCGGCGGCGGCGTACAACTCGGCCATCTCGGCGGCCGGACGGCGACCGACGAACCGCACGTTCGCCGCGCCCAACTCGTCGGCGAGCCGCCGGGCCTGTTCCGCGCCCAGCCCGGTGCCGACGAAGACCAGGTCCACCGCGTCCGGTGCCGCCGCGGCCGCTCGGATGGCGACGTCGACGCCCTGCAACAAGCCCAGGTTGCCGGCGAACATCACGGTGGTCCGCCCCCGGTGCCCGATCGTCTCCCGGGCCGAGTCGGTGCCGGGCACCGGCCGGAACAGCGCCTCGTCGGTCCAGTTGAACACGGTACGCACCGCGCCCGGGTCGACACCCCGCTCGACCACCTGTTCGGCCATCGCCGGCGCGATCACCGCGATGCCGGCGCAGGCGCGGTAGATCCGCCGCATCGTGGCGGTCAGGACCCGGTCCATCGCCCGCCCCGCCAGCCCCGGCGGGGCCATCCCGGACGCCGTCACCGACTCCGGCCACAGATCCTGCACGTGCAGCACCGCCGGGACGCCGCGCAGCATCCGCAGCAGACCGGCGGCGGCGTACGCGGTGGGCGGCGGGTGGTAGACGTAGAGCGCGTCGACACCGCGTAGGTGACGCGGGGCGGCCAGGGTGCTGGTGGTGGCGAAGGAGAGATAGCTCGCCGCCCGGCGCAGGCCGGAACGGTCGTGACTCGGGTACGCGGGCACCCGGCGAACGGCCACCCCGCGATCGGTGGCCCGGTGGTTCCAGCGCTGCTGCCAACCCGGGTAGGTCCGCCCGAGCGGCAGGCTCGGAAACGTGGTCAGCACCCGCACCTCGTGGCCGCGACGGGCCAACTCCGTGGCCAGTTGACCCGGCACGAAGGCGCTCTCCGGCGGGTACCACTGACTGATCAGTCCGATTCGCATGTGCCCGGCACTCCCGTCGACGTCAACTCGCCCACCAGGGCAGACAACTGACGGAAGGGAACGGAGGACACGCGGGGTGGCGCCCGTTTCGCGTGACTTGCGAGAAGAGCGCTCGTTGTCACACTAGTGGCCGCCGGCGACCGCTGCCACGCGCCCACCGGGCGGACACCGCAGCGCCGGCCACCCGGGGCCGAGCCGAACGGGGGACGCGTTGAAGGTAGTCGTGACCGGTGGTGCCGGGTTCATCGGCGCCAACCTGGTACGGGCCCTCGACGAGGCACCCCAGGTGACCGAGGTCGTGGTCGTCGACGACCTCTCCACCGGCCGGTTGGACAACCTGGACGGTCAGCCCGTCCGGCTGCACCGGGGCACCGTGCTCGACCCGGACCTGCTGGACGAGACGTTCGCCGGCGCGGCCAGCGTGGTGCACCTGGGTGCGCTCGGCTCCGTGCCGCGCTCCATCGAGCGGCCGCTGCCCAGCCACCACGCCAACGCCACCGGGACGCTGATGGTGCTGGAGGCCGCTCGCCGGCACCACGTCCAGCAGGTGATCCTCTCGTCCTCGTCGTCGGTCTACGGCGCGAACCCGGTGCTGCCCCGCCAGGAAGGGCTGCGCCCGATCCCGGTCTCCCCGTACGCGGTCTCCAAGCTGGCCGCCGAGGCGTACGCGGTGGCCTACGCCGCCTGCTACGACCTGGGCGTGTTGCCGTTCCGCTTCTTCAACGTCTACGGCCCACGACAGGCGGCACACCACCCGTACGCGGCGGTGCTGCCCCGCTTCGTCACCGCCGCGCTCGCCGGTGAGCCGCTGCGCGTGCACGGCGACGGTCGGCAGACCCGCGACTTCACCTTCGTCGGCAGCGTCACCTCGGTGATCGTCGACGCCATCGTCCGTCGGGTGTCCACCACCGACGTGGTGAACCTGGCCTTCGGCGCGCGGATCTCCCTGCTCGACCTGGTCGCCGAGCTGGAGGACGTGCTGGGCCGGCCGCTGCCCGTGGTGCACGAGGCGCCGCGCGCGGGCGACGTGCGGGACTCGCAGGCCGACTGCACCCGCCTGCGGGAGCTGTTTCCCGGTCTGCGGCCGGTGCCGCTGCGTACCGGCCTGGAGCGCACGGTGTCCTGGATGGCCGATCACGTGCTCGCCAGCCAGTAGGGGCGTCGATGTCGTCCGGGGTCGTCGAGCGGGCCCGGCGCGCCCGCCCACCGGGCGCGCACCGTCGCCGCCCCGACCGTGGTCGCCGGCTCGTCTCCGGGGTCGCGACCGCGCTGCTCAGTCGGCTGGCGGGGCTCGTTGTGCCGATCGTGCTGGTGCCTGTCACGTTGCCCTACTTCGGCAACGACCTGTACGGACTGTGGATGGCGGTGGCCGCGCTGGCCGGCATGGCGGCCTTCGCCGACCTGGGGCTGGGCAGCGGGCTGATGACGAAGCTCGCCCCCTGCTACGCGCACGGCGACACCGTCCAGGCCCGGCGCTACGTCTCCAGCGCGTACCTGACCCTGTCGGGGCTCGCGCTCACCCTCACCGGCCTGCTCTGGATCTTCGCCGGTGCCGTGCCCTGGTCGGCGCTGTTCAACGTGACAGGTCAGGTCGGCCCGGAGCAGACCCGGATGATCGCGTTGATCTGTCTCACCGCGTTCGTGCTCAACGTGCCGCTCAGCCTGATCGCCCGCGTCCAGTACGCCTACCAGCAGGTCGGCCGGAGCAACGTCTGGCAGACCGCGGGCAGTCTGGCCGCGCTCGGCGCGGTGCTCGGCGTGGTCTGGGCCGACTGGTCGCCGCTGCTGGTGGTCGCCCTGTCGGTCGCCGCGCCGTTGCTTGTCAACCTGCTCAACACGCTCTGGTTCTTCGGCCGGCAGGAGCCGGGGATTCGGCCCACGCCGAGGGCCGTGCAGGCCCACGCCGCCGTGGAACTGACCCGGCTCAGCGGGCTGTTCTTCCTGCTGACCGTGGTCATTTCGTTCGCCACCAACGCCGACACGCTGATCATCGCGCACGCGCTCGGTCTGTCCGCCGTCGCCGGCTACGTGGTGCCCGCCAAGCTGCTGTCCCAACTCGGTCAGCTCGTCGTCCTGGTCAACGTGCCACTCTGGCCGGCCAACGGCGAGGCGTTGGCCCAGGGCCAGGTGGACTGGGTACGCCGGACCACCCGCCGGATGACAGTGGTGTCCGTGCTCGCCGCCGGCCTGCCGGCCGCCGTACTCGTCGCCTTCGGTGAGTGGCTCTTCGCGGCCTGGCTGCCGGTGCCGATGGGCGGCGACCGGTGGCTGCTGGCCGGGTTGGGCGTCTGGTGGCTGCTGCAGTCGGCGCTCTCGCCCCGGTTCATGGTGCAGAACGCCGGTGGCGTCCTCGTCCCGCAGTTGGTCGGCTGGGGGGCGTTCCTGGTGGTGTCGGTGCTCGGCAAGTGGTACGCCGCCGACCGGATCGCCGTCGCCGCCGTGCCCTGGGTCGGCGCGGCCGGTTACGCGCTGACCGTCGTGCCGGCGGCGCTGTACGGATATCGCCGGACGCTGCGGCTGCACCGCGGCCCGGTCACCGAGCAGAGATTGGTGCAGGACAGTGCGCGCTGACGAGTATCCCCGTGTGCTGGTGGTGAGCGCGGCCGTGTTCGACCGCTCCACCGGCACCGGCATCACCCTGTCGAACCTGTTCACCGGCTGGCCGGGGGACCGCCTCGCCCAGCTCTACGCCGAGGACCGCGCCCCGGGCCCGGACGCCGTGGGCAGGTTCGCCCGGTTCGCGCCGCGCAACGCGCCGGTGGAGTACCACCTGTTCCGGCAGTGGGAACGCGTCCGCGGACCCGTCCGGGCCCTGGTGAAGGGCTCGGCCGGCCCCGGCAGCGCGGCCGGCTCAGCCGGCTCGGGCAGCGCGGCCGGTCCGGCGCGGGATCCGGGGCCCGGCCCGGTGCGTGCCCGGCTGCGCACCCAACTGCGCGCCTTCGTCGACCTCAGCCCGGTCCGGATCCCCGACGACGTCCGCCGGTGGCTGCGCGCGCAGCGGCCGGACGTCATCTACACGACGCTGGGCAGCATCCGGATGATGCGCCTCGCCGTCGCCGCCGCGCAGGAGTGCCGGGTGCCCCTGGTGCCGCACTTCATGGACGACTGGCCCACCACCCTCTACACCGACGGTCAGGTGCTGGGGCTGCCCCGGCTCGCCGTCCGTGCCGGCTTCCGTGACGTCCTGCGGCACTCCTCGTACGGAATGGGGATCAGCGTGGCGATGGCCCGGGAGTTCGAACGCCGCTACCGGTTGCCCTTCGCCGCCTTCGGCAACTGCGTGGACGCCGCGGACTTCGCCGATCCCGACAGGTGTGCGCCGGAGAGCCCGGCCGGGGCCCCGGTCGAGTTGGTCTACGTGGGTGGGCTGCACCTGGACCGGTGGCGGTCGCTGCGCCGGGTCGGCGAGGCCGTCGCCCGGCTGGTGGCCCAGGGCACGCCGGCCCGGCTGACCGTGCACGCCCCGGCGACCGACCTCGCGCGGTACGCGGGCGCGTTCACCGGGCTGCCCGCGGTGCACCTGGGCCGCTCGTTGACCAGCGACGAGGTCGCCGGTGTGCTGCGCCGGTCCGACGTGTTGGTGCACGTCGAGTCGTTCGCCGCCGAGCACCGCCGCTACACCCGCTACTCGCTGTCCACCAAGATCCCGCAGTACCTGGCGTCCGGCCGTCCCGTTTTCGGGTTCGGCCCGGCCGAACTGGCCTCGATGGCGCACCTGGCGGCGGCCGACGCCGGCCCGGTCGTCGGCAGCGACGACCCCGGGGCCCTCGTCGACGCGCTCACCCCGCTCTGCGTCGACGCCGGGCTTCGGGCTCGGCTCGGCCGGCGTGGCCTGGCGTACGCGGTGCGGCACCACCGTACGGATCAGGTGGCGGCCCGCTTCGCCGAGGTGCTGCGGGAGGCGGGCGGGCGGCCGAGTGCCGCGGTGCCACGGGCGGACGCGGCGGCCCCCAGATTCCCGGCAGCACGGTGACCAGCGCCAGGACCAACCAGAAGGCGAGCGACGTCTCCCACTGGCCGGTCAGCCAGATCGGCAACATGACACCGGTGAACGCGCAGGCCAGCAGCAGCCCGGCCCGACCGGTGCGGGCCGCGGTGACGAGCGCCGCGGCCAGCGCGCCGAAGTAGAGCAGCACACCGACCAGCCCCAGGTCGTTGCCGACCGTGAGCAGCAGGTTGTGCGGCCCGATGTCGAACGGGTTGGTGCTGATGAACACCCCCGCGCCGGATCCGTTCAGTGGTGACTCCGACCAGGTGGACAGCGCGTACGGCCAGATCGAGAGGCGTCCGGAGATGTCGCCGGTGGGTCGCCCGTACAGCGCGTCGAGCCAGAGCAGCTCGGCCTTCGGTGTCAGCCCGAACGGCACCAGGACGACGAGCGCGGTGGCGAGCCCAGCGACGGTGATCCCGGTCAGTCGGGGCGCCACGCGGGTGGCCAGCGCGGCGACCAGACCGAACACGATGCCGATCGCCGCACCGCGCGAGCCGGTGAGCAGCACGCCGTACCCGAGCGGCACGGCCAGGGCCAGCGGCGCGAGGCGCAGCACCGGCCGGTGCGCGCCGGCGGCGGCGAGCACCAGGGCCAGCACCACCCCGGCGGCCAGGGTGTACGCCGTGCCGTTCACCTCCCTGCCGTCGATGCCGTAGCGCTCGGCGAAGAGCAGCACCTGCCCCTGGGACCGGGCGCCGGTGACCACCTCGACGGCGACCACCACGCAGCCGAGCAGGAAGGTCCAGCCGACCAGCAGCAGGTCCCGTCGTCCCCGTACGACGTGCCGGCAGGCCACGAAGAGCACGCAGACCGAGATGTACCGGTAGGCGGCGGGCCCGGTGAGGTCGGGGTGGCTCGTCCAGAGCAGGCTGGCGGCGGCCCAACCGGCGGTGAGCAGCGCGACGGTGTCGACCGACCGCAGCCGGGGCAGCCGGCCGGTCAGCACGACGGCCACCACGGCGAGGATCGCCACGTAGTTGAACGACCACCACGGTGGCCGGGCCACCAGGTAGGTGGCCACGCAGAGGACCAGCACGGCGGGCAGGCTGCCGGTGGGCGCGACCGGCGCGGGGCCGGGGCCGGTGTGCGCCGCGGGTCGCCGTTCGACAGGGGTCAGCGGGGCGGGCGCCAACCGGGCACCGCCGGCCTGGTGGTGCCGCGCAGCGTGGGTCGGACCGTGTCGCGGTGGCGCGTCGGTCACCGCGTGCACCCCGCGTCGGCCCGGCCCAGACCGCGTCGCGGCGTCCGGGCGTTCCGGCGCGGCGCGGCGACCACGGCCGACCCGCGACGAACCGGGCCGGACGAGTGGCCGCGCGGCATGGGAGTCCCTTCGGGGGGGGGGGGGGTCGGTCCGGTGATCGCTCGTGTCCTGACTGGCCCGGGAGTGGTCCGCCGTCACCGGCCGTCGCCCGGCGCGGGGGCACCGAACCGTTTCTACCAGGTGCGACAGTACGAAGTGGCCAAATCCGTGCATAGACCGACATGTTTTCTGAGTGCCCTATGGCTCGTTTGGCCCGTTTGCGGCTCAAGCACGTATCTGCTGCTGGGGCCCCTCGTTGACCCGTGTGCCGCATCCGGCGGGGCTTCCACCTGACCGCCGGAGACCGGCGCCCCCGCCACGGCGCGCAGCGCTGTGCCGCGCCGGGTCGACGGGTGAGAACCGCCCGTCGGGTGACGAACGGGAGAACCAATGAGCGTGATGACCGCGGGCCGCCGGGTGCTGATCACCGGCGGGACCGGATCCTTTGGACAGACCATGGCCCGACGACTGCTCGACCGGGACGTCGCCGAGGTGCGGATCCTCAGCCGGGACGAGGCCAAGCAGGACGCCATGCGGCGATCAATCGGTGACGGGCGGGTGCGCTACCACGTCGGTGACGTCCGGGACATCGACACGGTGCTGCGGGCCACGCGGGGCGTCGACTTCGTCTTCCACGCGGCGGCGCTCAAGCAGGTGCCGTCCTGCGAGTTCTTCCCCCTGGAGGCGGTACGCACCAACATCCTCGGCAGCGGCAACGTGGTCGAGGCCGCCGCGCAGAACGGCGTCAGCTCGGTCGTCGTGCTCAGCACCGACAAGGCCGTCTACCCAGTGAACGCGATGGGCATGAGCAAGGCGCTGATGGAGAAGGTCGCCCAGGCGTACGCCCGCAACAACCCGAACAGCGCCACCACCGTGTCCTGTGTCCGGTACGGCAACGTGATGTACTCGCGTGGCTCGGTGATCCCGCTCTTCATCGAGCAGATCAAGGCGGGCCGCGCGCCCACCGTCACCGACCCGGCCATGACCCGCTTCCTGATGTCGCTGGCCGACTCGGTCGACCTGGTCGAGCATGCCTTCCACCACGCCCGCCCCGGCGACGTGTTCATCCGCAAGGCGGCCGCCTGCACGATCAGCGATCTCGCCGAGGCGGTCTGCCAGCTCTTCGACGTGCCGTTCAAGCTGGACATCATCGGCGTACGGCACAGCGAGAAGTCGCACGAGACCCTGGCGAGCCGGGAGGAGTTGGCGCAGGCCGACGACTTCGGCGACTTCTACCGGGTGCCGTTGGACGCACGGGACCTCAACTACGCGCTCTACGTCTCCGAGGGCGAGCTGGGCGAACGGCCCGGGGAGGACTTCAACTCGGCGAACGCCACCCGACTCGGCGTACCCGATGTGGTGCGCCTGCTGAGGTCGCTGCCGGAGGTCCGGGCGGAGCTGGCGCTGCGCGACCCGGTGCTGGCGTGCTGAGCCTCGCCGTCACCGGCGCCGGCGGTTTCCTCGGCTGGCACCTGCGGGTCCTGCTGCGCGCGCTCGGCTGGCCCGAGCCGACCGTGTTGACCCGTACCGACCTGGTCGACCCGGCGGTGGTCGCCCGCAAGATCGCGGGGACGGACCGGGTGCTGCACCTGGCCGGGGTCAACCGGGGTGAGCCCGCCGAGGTGGCCGCTGGCAACGTCCAGCTCGCCGCCCAGCTCGCCAACGGCCTGCGGGCCTGCCCGGACCCGCCCGACCGGGTGGTCTTCGCCAACTCCACGCAGGCCGGCAACGGCACCCCGTACGGCGACGCCAAGGCCACCGCCGCCGGCATCCTCGCCGAGACCGGTGTGCCCCTGGACGACGTGCTGCTGCCCAACCTGTACGGCGAGCACGGCCGACCCTGGTACAACTCGGCCGTCGCCACGTTCTGCCGGGTCCTCGCCGACGGCCATCAGCCGGAGGTGCACGCCGACCGACAGTTGGACCTGGTGCACGTCACCGACGCTGCCGCCCGGCTGGCCGGCGTCACCGCGGGCGGCTCCTGGGACCCGGCCATGCCGGCGCTGCGGATCGGGGTCCGTGAGGTCGCCGCCCAGCTCACCTCGTACGCCGACACCTACCGCACCGGCGAGATCCCGCCGCTGCGCGACCGGCACGACGTACGGCTGTTCAACACCTACCGGTCGCACTGCTTCCCGGCGCACTACCCGCTGGCCCTGCCCACCCGGGCCGACGCCCGGGGCGCACTCGTCGAGACGGTCAAGGCGCACGGCGGAGCGGGGCAGACCTTCTGCTCCACCACCCGAGCGGGGATCACCCGGGGCGAGCACTTCCACCTGGCCAAGGTGGAGCGGTTCGTGGTGCTGCGCGGCACCGCCGAGATCAGCCTGCGCCGGGTCGGCGACACCGACGTTCTCCGGTTCCCGGTCAGCGGCGAGCAACCCGTGGTCATCGACATGCCGACCATGTGGGCGCACAACATCACCAACACCGGCCCGGACGAGCTGCTCACCCTCTTCTGGACCAACGAGCTGTTCGACCCGGAACGGCCCGACACGTGGCCGGAGCCGGTCGGTGACGAGCACCGGGTGCCGGCGGGCGTCCGGTGACTGACCTGCGGAGGGAGACCACATGACCCGCGTGATGACAGTCGTCGGCACCCGTCCCGAGATCATCCGACTGTCCCGGGTGCTCAGCCGGCTGGACGAGACCGTCGACCACGTGCTGGTGCACACCGGGCAGAACTGGGACAGCACCCTCTCCGACGTGTTCTTCAAGGAGCTGCGGCTGCGCGAACCGGACCGGTTCCTGCGCGTCGACACCGCGTCGTTGGGCCGGGTGCTCGGCGGAGTGCTGGTCGGCATGGAGGCGGCGATCACCGAGCTGCGGCCCGACGCGCTGCTCGTGCTCGGCGACACCAACAGCTGCATCGCGGCCCTGATGGCCCGTCGGATGCGGGTGCCGGTCTACCACATGGAGGCCGGCAACCGCTGCTTCGACCTCAACGTGCCGGAGGAGACGAACCGGCGACTCGTCGACCACGTGGCCGACTTCAACCTGGTCTACACCGAACACGCCCGGCGCAACCTGCTCGCCGAGGGCCTGCACCCGCGCCGGATCCTGCACACCGGCTCGCCGATGCGGGAGGTGCTGGAGCACTACCGGGCACCGATCGCCAGCTCCACCATCCTCAGCCAACTGGAGCTGGAACGCGGCAGGTACTTCCTGGTCAGCGCGCACCGGGAGGAGAACGTGGACCGGCCCGACCGGCTGCGGCGGCTGCTGGACTGCCTGGTCGCGGTCCGCGACCGATGGGGCTACCCGGTGCTGGTCTCCACCCACCCGCGCACCCGCAAACGGCTGGAGGCACTCGCCCCGGACGCCAGCGCGCTGGACGGCATCGCCTTCCACGATCCGTTCGGTCTGCTCGACTACGTGCACCTGCAGACCAAGGCGTTCTGCACCCTGTCCGACAGCGGGACGATCAGTGAGGAGGCCGCCATCCTCGGCTTCCCCGCGGTCACCCTGCGCGAGTCCATCGAACGTCCCGAGGCGCTCGACGCCGGCGGGATCATCATGACCGGTCTCGACCCGCAGGGCGTGGTCGAGGCGGTCGAGGTGACGGTGGCGCAGGTCGCCGCGCAGGGCGTGCCCTGCCCGGTCGACTACCAGGTGCCGGACACCTCCCGGCGGGTTGTCGACTTCATCCTCTCCACCGTGCGTCGGCACCACGACTGGGCCGGCATCCGGCACTGAGACACCGCGGCGGGCGGTCGGTGGTCCGGCGGGACCGACCACCGGCCGCCCGTTGTCGTGCTCACCGCCGCCCGGCCGCCACGTCCTCCACGATGTCCGCCACCTCGGCCGCCGCCCGCAGGTCGTCGAAGGACGTCAGGACGTGGCGGCGGGCCAACCGGCCGCACAGGCTGAGCGTGCCGGCGACCCAACCCTGGTACGCCGAGTCGAGCGCCTCCACCAACGCCGCCGGATCACCAGGCGGAACGACCCAGCCGCAGCGATCGGTCACCGCCTCGGGCAGGCCACCGGCGGCGCTGACGATGCTCGGCACACCCATCGCGCCAGCCTGCACCGCCGCACCAGGGCCGTCACCGAGCGACGGGGAGACGCTGACATCCGCCGCGGCGTAACAGGGCCGCACGTCCGGGATCGACTCCACCCAGGTGATCCCCGGATCGCCGGCGATGCCGAAGCGTTCGCCGAGTTGCCGCCGGTAGGTCTCACCGGCGGCCGTCCAGCCGCCACCGACCAGCAGCAGGTGCGCGTCCGGGTGTCGACGGCGAAATGTCCGCCACGCGGCCAGCAGCACCTCGTGCCCCTTCACCCCCCGACCCGAGTGGATCAACCACTTGGGCGGGTAGACGTGCGCGACCATCACCGCCAGGAACACGCCGTGGTCGATGCCCAACTCGGCGCGCAGCTTGGCCCGCTGATCCGGGCCGGTGGCGTCCGGGCTGAACGCGTCGGTGTCCACCCCGTACACCGCGACCGGGCGGCGGTGCGGCGGACACCCCAACTCGCCGTACCGGGCCGAGGCGTACCGGCAGCCGCAGACCAGCACGTCGTCCAGCCGCCACAGCAACCGCTCCACCGACCGGACCAACCGGGATTCCAGGTACGCCGGGTTGGCCACCATGTGCACCCGGCGCACCGGCAGGCCCAGCGTGGCCAGCCGCACCGCGTACGCCGACGCGATCAGGTGGTACTGCACCACGTCCGGGCGCAGCCGGCGCAGCAGCGCGCGCAACAGCAGCAGCCCGATGGGCGCGTACCGGCCCATGGTGAAGTCGTACGGGGAGCTGAGCACCTCGACACCGCGGTGCGCCAACTCGTCGGTGAGCCGGCCGGCGCCCCGCGGCAGCACGACCGTCACCTCGTGCCCCCGGTGCCGCAACTCCTCCACCTGCGGCAGCAGCCACAGTCCGCCGGTGTTGGTCTTGACCACCACCGCGATCCGTAGCTGGCGGACACCGAGCGGACGGTTCGCGCGGGGGCCGACGCTCACCGGGCCGGGACTCCCTTGACCACCGTGCCGGCGGGTACGTCGCGGACCACGCAGGCCCCGGCACCGACGGTGGCGCCGGTGCCGACCCGCAGCGTCTGCAACACCACGGCACCGGCCCCGATCAGCACACCGTCGCCCAGGTGGCAGTCACCAGAAACCGCCGCCAACGGGTTGACCGACACGTGGTCGCCCACCTCGCAGTCGTGCGCCACCGCGCTGTTCTGGTTGAGGTGCACGTGCCGACCGAGTGTGACGTTCGTGGTGACCCGGGCGCCGGGAAACACGATCAGACCCTCGCCGTAGACGGTGTCCGGGCCGACGGTGGCGTCCGGGTGCACCAGCACCGCCGCCGGCAGCCGGTACGCGGCCAGCCGCTGGTCCACCGACCGCCGGGCGGTCGGATCCCCGATGCCCAGCGCCAGGTGGGTGCCGGCGGGCTGCTTGCCCAGGCGGGCGGTGCCGCCGAGGTAGGGCACCTCCAGCCGCTGCACCCGCTTCAGGTTGACCTCGCTGGGCTCGTCGTCGACGAAGCCGCGTACCCGCCACACCGGGCCGCCGCGGGCGGCGGCGTTGACGGCCCGGACGACGCCGAGCACCTCCCGGCCGTGCCCGCCGCAGCCGACGACGACGATGTCCAGGCTCACCGGCGGCCCTCCGCCGGCCCAGGACCGCCGGCGCCGGCCAGTTCGGCCGGGCCGGGGAACCCGTGCACGGTGGCCGGCTTTGCCGGGCCGGGCACCCCGTGCACGGTGGCCGGCTCGGCCGGGCCGAGGAACTCGTGGGCGGTGGCCGCACCGGCCGCGGTGATCCCCTCCCGGCGCACGACCGTGCGTACCGTGCGCAGCAGGATCCGCAGGTCCAGGGCGAGTGAGCGCTGCCGCACGTAGCGCACGTCGAGGGCGAAGCGGTCGTCCCAGCTCAGCGCGTTGCGCCCGTACACCTGTTGGAGGCCGGTGATGCCGGGGCGGACGTCGTGCCGGCGGAGCTGCTCCGGGCTGTAGCGGCTCAGGTACGCCGGCAGCAGGGGACGCGGCCCGACCAGGCTCATCTCGCCGCGCAGCACGTTCCACAACTGCGGCAGCTCGTCGAGGCTTGTCGTCCGCAGCCACCGGCCGAAGGTGGTGAGCCGGGCGGCGTCGTTGGCCGGCGCCTGATCCTCGCCGCCGACGGTCATCGAACGGAACTTCACCAGGTGGAACAGCTGGCCGTGCCGACCCGGGCGGGCCTGCCGGAACAGCACGGGCCGACCCATGGTCACCAGGACGGCCAGCGCCACCGCGGCGAGCACCGGCGACGCCAGCAGCAGGCCGGTGGCGGCCAGGACCACGTCCAGCACTCGTTTGACGATGTCGTAGGGCCGGTTCATCGGTGTCCGTCCAGAAAGTCGGTGATCGCGGCGAACACGCGCTCCACCTGGTCGTCGGTGAGGGCGGAGCCGCTGGGCAGGGACAGGCTGGTGGCGAAGAGGCGGTCGGCGACACCGGTGCGGGCGACCTCCCGGTCGGCGTACACCGGTTGGCGGTGCATCGGTTTCCACATCGGGCGGCACTCCACCCCGTGGCGGGCCAGGTGCTCGGCGAGGTGGGCGGGCTGCCAGCCGGTCCGCTCCGGTTCGACCACCACGGAGGTCAGCCAGCAGTTCGAGCCGGGGTCACCGGCGCCGAGGATCCGGGTGCCGGTGACGCCGCCGAAGAGCCGCGCGTACCTGTCGCGCAGGGCCCGCCGCCGGGCGATCATGCTGTCCAGACGGGTGAGCTGGGCGCGGCCGAGCGCGGCGAGCAACGTGCTGAGCCGGTAGTTGTAACCCACGTCGCGGTGCTCGTAGTGCGACACCGGCTCGCGGGCCTGGGTGGCGAGGTGGCGGGCCCGGGCGACAAGCGCGGGGTCGTCGGAGACCAGCATCCCGCCACCCGTGGTGGTCATCACCTTGTTGTGGCTGAACGAGTAGATCCCGACCCGGCCGAACGTGCCGGCACATCGCCCCCGGTAGGTCGAGCCGAGGGCCTGCGCCGCGTCCTCCACCACCGGGACGCCGATGGCCGCGCAGAGCGGCAGCAGCCTGTCGTAGTCGGCGCACCGGCCGTTGATGTCCACGCTCAACACGGCGGCGACGCGTCGGCCCGCGTCGACGAGACGACCGAGCAGGTCGGAGAGCAGGTCGACGTCGAGATTGCCGGTGGACGCGTCACAGTCCACGAAGACCGGTTCGGCACCGGTGTAGGTGACCGCGTTGGCGGTGGCGGCGAACGTGAGCGTGGGCACCACCACCACGGTCTCCGGCCCCGCGCCGACGGCGAGCAGTGCCAGGTGCAGAGCGGCGGTGCCGGAGGAGAGCCCGAGCGCGTGGCCCACGCCGACCCGCGCGGCGAGCTCCTGCTCGAACGCGCCCAACTCCGGCCCGTCCGGGTCGAAGCGCCCGGCCCGGATGGCGCGCAGCAGGTAGGACTCCTCCAACTCGCCGACGTCGGGTGGGGAGAGGAAGACCGGGTCGGCCACGCCTGGTCCGCCGCTGCGCGCCACGGGCGGACGGTGGTGGATCAGATCCACGGACGGCGCCTCCGATCGAACGATAGGGAAGACCCAAATGGTTGTATCAGCCGGTATGGGATTCGGTGAGTGGTTTTGCCGATTGCGCGGCGAATCCACCCGATCGGTCTTCGCGTTCGGCTGGCCAACAGACTCGGCCGGTAGAGTGCTGCCGGCCGCGCTGGCGATACGTCCACACCAGGGAGAACGAGTGCTGCACCTGAGGGTGATTGCCCCGGCCGACCGGTCGTCCGAGGTCGTCGACCTGCTCGCCGCCGATGCGGGGGTGACGCACCTGGCCGTGCTGCCCGGTGCCGCCCGGCAGCCGAAGGGTGACCTCATCCTCTGCGACGTGGTGCGGGAAAGCGCCGACAAGGTGTTGCAGGGTTTGCAGCGGATCGGCGTGGACACCAGCGGTGGCATCGCGGCCGACGACGTGGAGCTGACCCTCTCGAGCGCGGCCGACCGGGCCGCCCGGCGGGCCCCCGGCAGCGGCGCGGACGCGGTGGTCTGGGACGAGATCGCCGCGAAGACCGGCGAGCAGACCGAGCTGTCCGGCACCTACCTCGTACTGATCGTGGTGGCCACCATGATCGCTGGCATCGGCGTGCTGCTGGACCAGCCGATCCTCATCGTCGGGGCGATGGTGGTCGGCCCGGAGTTCGGCCCCCTGGCCGCGCTCTGCGTGGCGCTGCTGCGCCGGCGGCTCGGGGTGATCGGCCGCTCGGTGCAGGCGCTCTCGGTCGGCTTCCTGGCGGCCATGATGGCGACCGTGCTGAGCACCTGGGCACTGACCGCCGCTGGCCTGGTCAGTCGGGAGATGCTGCTCGCCGACCGTCCGCTCACCGACTTCATCTGGCGGCCGGACGCATTGTCCTGGGTGGTCGGCCTGCTCGCCGGTGTGGCCGGCATGCTGTCATTGACGTCCAAGAAGTCCGGCAGCCTCGTCGGGGTGCTGATCTCGGTGACCACGGTGCCGGCCGCGGCGAACGTCGCGGTGGCCGCCGCCTACGGGGTGTGGGACGAGGCGGGCGGCTCGGCGCTCCAACTGGTGATCAACCTGTGCGCGATCGTTCTGGCCGGGCTGCTCACCCTCGTGGTGCAGCAGGTCTGGTGGTGGAACCTGGCCCGCCGGTCCCGCCGTCCAGCAGCCGGGTGAGCAGCGTCCGCAACGGGATCGACTCGCCGTCGCGGCCTCCCGCCCCGATCACCAACGGCGCCGGGCTGGGCTGCGGGTCGACCCCGAACAGCCGGGCCCGCACGCCCCCGGGCACCGTCAACAGGTGGAACCGACCGTCCACGTCCACCGCCCGGGTCCCGGCCCGGTCGACGTACCAGCCGGTCAGCCTCGTCCGGTAGCGCCCGCGCCCGTCGTACCCCCGGGCCACCAGCCGGGTGGTGGGCAGCCCTCGCAAGGTCGCCTCCGCCACGAACCAGGCCACCAACTCCGCCGCCTGCGACTGCTCGGCGGCCCGCCGCCGAGCGTCCGCGTCGGCGTGCGCCCGCACCGCCTGCCGCTGCCGCTCCCGCCACTCACGGCCGTCGCCCTCACCCACGAGCCGACGGTACGCGACCCGACTCAGTCGAGTACGGCCAGCAGGGTGTGCTGGGCGATGCCGGCCATCACCGGGTTCGTCTCCACGTAGTACGGCAGTGCGTTGATCGCCTGTTCCAGCGCCCAACCGCGCCCCCGCTCCCAGGTGGCGTCGTCCACGCCCAACGCCCGCCGGTACGTTTCCCGCGGCCCGGGGTCGAACATGTTCCACGCCGGCATCAGGTCCACCGCCGGGTCGCCGACCTTGACCGACTCCAGGTCGATGACCGCGACCAGGCGACCATCGCGGACCAGCAGATTGCCCGGCATCAGATCGGCGTGGATCCACCCGTCGGCCGGGTCGGCCCGACCCGCCTGCCGGCACCGGTCCCACACCCGGGCGAGCGCGGCGGTGTCGGTGAGGTCGCCGCTGACGGCGAGGGCAGCCCGTACGCCGGCATCCTGGTCGGCCAGTGGCCCGCCCCGACCAGCCCCGGACCACGATCGTCCGCCGCTGTCGATGCCGTGCAGGGCGACCACGACAGCGGCCAGGTCACGGGCGAAGACGTCGGCGTTGCCGATCCGGTCCGGCCGCGCCGTCTCCCCGGGGATGAACCGGTACGCCGTCCACGGCCCGGGGTACCCGTCGCCCGGCGCACCGAGGCCGAGTGGCTCGGGCACCGCGACCGGCAGGTGCGCGGCGAGCAGTACGGCGTGCTCCTGCTCCCGCCGCAGCGCGGCGCCCAGGTCAGGATCGGCGGAGGGCCGCAGCGGAAACCGCAGCACGAACTCCGTACCGAGCCGGAACAGGGCGTTCACCGTGCCAGCCGAGGGAAGCGGCCGGATCGGCAGGCCGCGCCAACGCGGAAACTGCTCGGCCACCAGCGCGGCAACCACGTCCGCGCTCACGTCCACCTGGTCGGCATGCATCCGCACCGCGAGATCATCACCCCAAACCCCACCACCGCGCGACCCGATTCCCCCCCACCCCCACCCGACGTCGGCGAGTTGGAGGAGTCCTACCTGCTGCGCGCCATCCGGGCCGGGCGCTTCGACCCGGACGGGCC
>NZ_JBEZDJ010000044.1:0-47794 GCF_040648275.1 Micromonospora sp. NPDC049171 | reverse complement strand
GTCGAGCCGAGGCGGAGTCCGGGCGGCGATCCGGCAAGGCGCGGTTTCGTCCGGATACCGGTGTCGTATCCGGACGAAACCGCAACGCCGCCGGTCGTCGTCCGGGCCCGCCGCAGGCCGGCCAGTCCTTATGAAACAGGCCCGAGGGGCCCTGGCCGACGCCAGGGCCCCTCCTTCGTCAGTAGACGCGGGAGCCGATGAAGTCGTCGTGCCCGTAGCCGACCGGGTTGGCGGCGGTACGGGCCTCGTACGACCACTGCTGTCGGGTACTGCTTCCGCAGGTGGCCAACCGCAGGCGGGAGCTGCCCAGCAACGGGTTGTCGAACGCCACGCAGAGGTTGCTCGCCGCCGCCGGCCGGAGCTGGTTGCCGACGAACACGAACTGCTGGGCGCCGGTGCCGTTGCAGTCGTAGATGTTGATCGCGGTGCCGGCGGTCATCGAGCTGTTCGACACGTCCAGGCAGCGGTCGTGGGACAGCTCCGAGTGCAGCGACCGCCGGGTCGAGTCGTACCAGAAGCCCTGGTTACGCCCACCGTGGCAGGAGTGCGGCTGCTGGACTGTGCCGTTGCGGGAGTCGTAGCCCCGGCCGTCGACGCAGGTGCCGGTGGCCAGGTTGCGCAGTTGCTTGAACTCCAGCAGGCCCGGGTAGAGCACGCTGCCGCCGGTGCTGGCCGGGTCGACGCAACTGGCCCGCTCCTGGCCGGAGTTCCAGAACTGGGTGATGCACTGGGCGAACATGCCGTGCCCCCGGGCGTTCGGGTGGAACGACTGGCGGGCGGCGTTCTCGTTCCAGATCCCGACCTCGATGAACAGGCCGCGGACCGAGGTGTTGTCGGTGCACACCTCGTGCCCGTGGAAGAGTCGGCTGGCGTCCAGGTAGCGGGTGCCGGTCGCGGTGGCGGCGGCGCGCAGCGCCGACTCGAACAGCGGCACGGCCTTGTTGCGGGCGAACGCCGCGTCGGCCAGGTAGAGCAGACAACCACCGGAGTACCAGCCGGGGAAGTTCGGGTTGTCCTCCACGTCCGGGCTACCCGGGCTCGGGTACGACATGAGCACCAACTCGTAGTCCGAGCGTAGGTAGCCGGCGTTGGTCATGGTCTGCCGGATGTCGGTGAGCGCGTCGGTCACGGCCTGCCGACTGCCGTCGGTGCGGATCGTCCACTGGTCGGTGTAGGTGGGATAGCAGGCGCCCTGGAAGAACACCCGACGGATGGCGCAGTCGGTGGCGACCGGGCCGAACTGGATGGTGCCGTCACCGTTCGCGCCGACCACCACCCAGATCAGCTTCACGTGCGTGTTGCGCGCCTTGATGCCCAGGTAGTCGCCCTGGTTCAGCTCGTTGTGCTGGGTGGGGCCGCCGGCGATGAGGTTCCACGGGGTGGCACCGGAACAGGCGATGTTGTACTGCGTGTCGGACGGGATGCCGGTGCGGAAGACCGCCTGGTCGTACGAGCGGTCACACCAGTTGCCGTCCTGGTGGGTGCCGGGGACGTAGTTGCCGACGCCTTCGCCGGAGATCTCGCTGTCGCCCATGGTGACCAGCGCGGTGCGGCGTTGCTCGATCGGGCGGATCGCCGGGCTGCCGTAGAGGGCGGTGGCCTCGGCGGCGCGGACGGCCTCGAGGTTGGCGGGGAGTGGTTGGACGGCCGGTCGGTCGGCGGCGGCGGCCGGTCGGTCGGCGGCGGCGGGGGCGGCAGGTCCGGCGAGCATCGGTAGCACGAGAGCGGCGACGGCGACGACCACGGTGCTGGCCCGTCGTCGGGTCGCGCGTTCGGGCCTGGCGGGGATTGCAGGCATCGACGCACTCCTTTCGGCTCAGTCGCGGGACGTCGACTGAGTTACCAGACGGTAACGTGCGGATCAACCGATGTGAATGCGTCTCGGATCCTTGCGCGCGGGCTGCCGAACCGCCCGGATCGGACGATCCGGGCGCCGGCCGCCTGGCGGTGCGGGTCCGGTCCGAGTGTCCGGCCGGATCAGCGGCCGGGTGGCAACGCGTAGCCCACGTAGTCGCGGAACTCCAACCGCCAGCCGGCCGGAACGAGCTTCGCGCAGGCCGCCTTGGCGCCGGTGCAGACGATCGCGTCCACCGAGGTGGGGTCGGCCGGCAGCCGTTCCGGCAGCACCGACTGCAACGACACCAGCTCCGGCGAGCGGCCGTCCGGCTGGCGCAGCAGCAGCCACCACGGGTACTCCCAGTTGTCGTTCTGCTCCACCAGCCCGATCCGCCGCGCGCCGCTGTCGCGGACCGCCCCGGCAGCCCAGCGGAACTCGTCGGCCCACTGCGGGCGGCGCAGGAACCGGGTGTCCCAGTCCGAGGTGGTGAAGACCGAGCCGGAGCCGACGAGTCGGCGCGGGAAGCCGTACGACAGTGCGAGCATCCCGGCCAGCGCCGAGGTGACCAACACGACGACCACCGTCAGGGTGGCCAGCGACCGTCGCCGCCCACCCGGGCCGGCCGTGTTCGTCGCGTTCCGGGCGGCGCTGGCGCGGCGCCGCAGGAGCGCGTCCAGCCACAGCCCGGCGAGCGGCACGGCCAGCACCAGGGCGTAGAGAAGTAGTCGGTTGCCCCACGGCTGCCACTTGATCATCGCGGTGTGCAGCAGGACTGTCGCGAGCACCACCACCGCGTACGCCCGCAGCGGCCCGACCTGCCCGCTGTCGATCCGGCGCGGTCGGGCCAGCGCGACCACCGCGCCGATCAACGCCAGCGCCCCGGCGATCGGGAACGCCACCCGGTCCTCGTCCGGGTACCAGGCGGGTTCCGGGAAGATCTCCCGGCCGAACGTGATCGCCCGGTCCTGGGGGTCGACCCCGATCGCGTCCGCGCCGCCGATGATCGCCTTCCCGCCGACATTACGCAGCGGCGCCAGCGGCGTGTCGAACGCGGTGTGCCCGATCCGCAGCGCGTTGACCAGGATCGACGGCGGGTCGTGCCGTTCCATCGGGATCGACTCCCGCAGCCGGGGCGGGCCCAGCGGATGCCCGAACTCGGCAGTGACCCGGGCCAGGAACGGGCCGACCACCACGGCCGCGACCAGCAGGATCAGCACCGAACCACCGATGACGCGCGCCGCGCCGGCGACCGGGCGGGCAGTCGACCCCTCGGCAGCCGGTGCCCGGCTGGCCAGGGCCAGTCGGAGCTGCGCCAACCCCCAGAGCACGAGCAGTGGACCCACCGCGATCAGGCCACTGGTCTTCGTCACCGCGGTCAGCCCGGTGGCCGCCCCCAGCCCGAGCAGGGTGCCCCAGCCGGTCCGCCGACGCAGCCCGTCCAGCACCAGCGTCGCCGCGCAGGCCACCCAGGCCGCGCAGACCAGGTCGGTTTGCGTGCTTGTCGCCTGGAGCACCACCATCGGCGTGGTGGCCAGCACGAACGCGGTCAACAACTGAGCCCGCCGGCCGCCGCCGAGTTGCGCGGTGATCCGTGCGGCCACCAGCAGGCAGAGCACCCCGGCGGCCCACTGCACCAGGTTGTGCAGGTGGTCCCCGCCGGTCAGCAGGCGCAGGTGCAGCAGCAGGTACTCGGCTCCGGGCGGGATGGTCACCTGCCGGTGGATGGCGGTGGGCCAGAAGTCCAGGTCGCCCTGGGCCACCCAGTGCTCCACCTTCGGCAGGTGGTACGTCTGCGAGTCGAAGTTGTTCGGCTCGGCCAGCAGCGCGACGAGCAACTCCACCAGGACCAGCCCGCCGACCGTGCCGGCGAGCAGGCGCTCGCCCCGCCCCGCCGTACGCCACCTGTCCAGTGCCCTGGCGAGCAGGCCGCCGCGGGACCGACCGACCGGCCGGTCCCCCCGCCCGGCTGGGCCCTCGTCGATGCTCGGCGCGGGCAGCTCCGGACCGACGCCGGCGGCCACCGCCGCGCCGACCGGCACCCGTCGGGGTGTCGCGGCGGGCTGCCGCGCGGCGGTGGCGTCCCGACGCCAACGCACCCGAGCCGCCGCCGCGCAGGCGCACAGGAAGAGCAGCCAGGCGGCGACGAACGCCGGCCGGGTCAGCGCGTGCGACGCGCCGAGCACCTCGACGACGAGCACCGCGTACGCCCCGCTGAGCAGGGCGGCGCGCACCACGGCGAGCCGCAGCGGTGCCACCCCGGCGGCCCCGCGCGGCCTCGTCACGACGGTGAGCAGGAGCACCGCGGCGGCAGGCACCACCGCGAGCAGGGAGCCGGCAGCCGACATGGCGGGAAGTAAACACCATCGGTCTGGGACTGCCACGTCGACTGCCCGGCGGTGGCGGCCACCGTCGCGCTGACCAGCCGGGCTAGGCTATGCCCGACGTGTCGTCGCCACCGTGGAGATTCCCGTGAAGCTCTCGATCCTCATGCCGGTCTTCAACGAGGAAGAACGCATCGCGGATGCCCTCAAGCAGGCATTGGCGGTGGACTACCCGTGCGAGATCGAGCTGGTCGTCGTCGACGACGGGAGCCGGGACGGCACCGGCGAGGTCCTCGGTCGCGCCGACGACGCACGCCTGCGGGTCATCACCCACCAGCGCAACGCCGGTAAGGGTGCCGCCATCAAGACGGCCGTCGACAGCGCCGAGGGCGACTACATGGTCATCCTCGACGCCGACCTGGAGTACGACCCGCAGGACATCCCCAAGCTGCTCGACCCGGTGCTCGACGGGCGCGCCACAGTCGTCTACGGCAACCGCACCTTCGGCAGCCACAGCGCCTACAGCTTCTGGTACGTGATGGGCAACAAGGGCGTCACGATGGCGGCCAACGTGCTGTTCAACTCGTACATCGGTGATCTGGAGACCTGCTTCAAGCTGATGCCGGTGGCGCTCTACCGGTCGCTCGACGTGCGCTCGCGCGGCTTCGGCATGGAGGCCGAGGTGACCGGCAAGCTGCTGCGTCAACGGATCCGCCCGTACGAGGTGCCGATCAGCTACCGGGCACGTGGCCGGGAAGAGGGCAAGAAGATCACCTGGAAGGACGGCGTCGAGGCGATCTGGATCCTCGGCCGCGAGCGCGCACGCCGCCGTCCCGCCAAGTCAGCCGCGCGTTGAGCCCAGGAACGCGCTGATCGACCGCCGCAGACCGGCGGCGTCCAGGCCGTGCCACCGGGTGTGGTCGGCCGGGCTTCCGTAGCGTCGCAGGTCGGTCCGACCCACCCCGAGCGCGAGCAGCCGATGCGGCACGTCCGCCATCGCCCGGCTGACGAGGGCGCTCGACGTGCCCGCCAGGTACGGCTCGACGAGCACCACCTCGGTCCCGGCGAGCGCCCGTAGCCCGAGGGTGTCGAGCGGCCGGGGCGTGTGGGTGTACGCGACTGTCACGTCCATCGCCTCGGTCGCCGCCAACGTGGCATCGAGCATCGGCCCGACGGCCACCACCAGCGGCGCGCCCGGCCCGCCCCGCCGCAGCACCCGCAGCCGGTCCGCATCCGGGTACGCCTCGGCGTTGCGCTGCTCACTGAGCCGCAGGTAGATCGGGTCGTCACCGGTCGCCGCGTGCCGGAGCAGCGGGGCGACCTCGTCCGGGTGGCCGGGCACCCGCACCCTCCAGCCGTCGCCGAGCGAGTCGAAGAGCGCCACGTCCCCGGGCGACTGGTGGGTCCGGCCCTCCGCCGACCCGTCGTACGACGCGCCGATGCTGACCAGTACGGCGCCCATGCCCTGGTGGTCCAGATCCAGCTTGATCTGCTCGTACGCCCGATCCACCAGGAACGTCGCGTACGAGTGCACGATCGGGCGGAGCCCGGTCAGGGCGAGCCCACCGGCCACACCGATCATCAGTTGTTCCCGGATGCCGACGTTGAGCACCCGGTCCGGGTGCCGGTGACCGGCCGGCGCGAACTGGCTGGCCGAGATGTCGGCCACCACGAGTGCGGTACGCGGGTCCTCGTCGAGAAGGGCGGCGGTGGTGTCGATGAAGGCGTTACGCATGACTGTCATCCCCTGCTCTCGACCCGGGCGACCACCAGGTGCGGCAGTCGTGGCCGGTGCCCGGTCAGCGCCGCGTACAGGGCGGTGTGGTCCCGGCCGTCGACGGTGTCGGCGGTCCAGCCGTTGACGGTGAACCGGCTGGCGATCCCGCCGGCCCAACCATGGGTGGCGGACGAGTTGTCCACCACGATCGCGGTGAGGCTGTCCAGGCCGGTCGCCCCCGCGTACGCGATCGCCTCGTGGTTGGCGCCCTCGTCGAGTTCGGCGTCGCCGAGCAGCACGTACACCCGGGGGGTGAGCAGCCCCTGGGCTCGCAGGCCGAGGGCGGTGCCGACGGCCAGCCCGAGCCCGTGACCGAGTGAGCCGGAGCCGATCTCGACGCCGGGCACCAGCACCCGGTCCGGGTGGTGGCCGAGCCGGCTGTCCGGCCCGGCCAGGTCGTCGAGCCAGGCGTCCGGGATGAAGCCGTGCGCGGCGAGCACCGCGTAGTAGGCCGCCGGCCCGTGCCCCTTGGAGAGCAGGAACCGGTCCCGCTCCGGGTCGTCGGCGGTGTCGGGGGTGACCCGCAGCACCCGGTCGTAGAGCACCTGGAGCACGTCGATGGTGGAGTGCGCGCTGGGCGCGTGCTTCTCGTCGCCGGTCAGTCGTCGGATCAGCCCGGGAAGCCGGGCGCCGGTGTCGGTGGTCAGTGTGGTGGTCATGCCACTACTGTGTGACTTGAAGTGGACTTCAACTCAAGGGCCTGGTGATGCAGGATCTACTGACCATCGGCGAGTTGTCCGCCCGCTCCGGTGTGGCGCCGTCGGCGCTGCGCTACTACGAGCGACTCGGGCTCATCCGCGCCGACCGTACCGGCGGCAACCAGCGCAGGTACGCCCGCGCCGAGTTGCGCCGGGTCGCCTTCATCCGGATCTCCCAACAGGTCGGCGTCTCGCTCGACGAGATCCGGGCGGCGTTGGAGTCGCTGCCCGAGGCCCGCACGCCCAGCCCGCAGGACTGGGCGCGGCTCTCCGCGAGCTGGCGCGGCCGGTTGGACGAGAAGATCCGGCTGCTCACCAACCTCCGCGACGACCTGGACGGCTGCATCGGCTGCGGCTGCCTGTCCCTGCAACGCTGCACACTCAACAACCCGGGTGACGCGCTGGCCGGCGAGGGGCCGGGCGCCCGTCTGATGCTGCCCCGCCCGGCGGACGACACGCTCGTCTGATCACCCGCGGGTGAGCAGCACCTTGCCGAAGTGGTCGTTCGACTCGACGAGCCGGTGGGCCGTCGGCGCCTCGCTCATCGGCACCCGCCGGTCCACGATCGGTCGGACCGTGCCGGCCTCGATCAACGGCCACACCTCGTCCCGTACGCCCTGGACGATCTCCGCCTTCTCGGCGAGCGGTCGGGAGCGCAGTGACGTCGCCGCGACGCTGGCCCGCTTCGTCAGCAGCGCGCCGAGATCCAACTCGGCCTTGCGCCCACCCTGCATCCCGATCACCACCAGCCGGCCGCCGGTGGCCAGCGCGGAAACGTTCCGGCCCAGGTAGGACGCACCCATGATGTCCAGGACGACATCCGCACCCCGACCGTCGGTGACCCGCCGGACCTCCTCGACGAAGTCCTGCTCCCGATAGTCGATCGTGTGGGCCGCGCCCAACTCCCGCAGCCGGGCGTGCTTGGGCTCCCGCGCGGTGGTCAGGACCGTCGCGCCGAGAGCCGCCCCGAACTGGACCGCGAACGTGCCGATCCCGCTGCCCCCGCCGTGCACCAGCAGCGTGTCACCCGCGCCGAGCCGACCCACCTGGATCAGGTTCGACCAGACCGTGCAGGCCACCTCCGGCAGCGCCCCGGCGTCCACCGGGTCGCAGGCCGGCACCGGCAACAACTGCCCGGCGGGAACTGCGACCCGCTCGGCGTACCCCCCACCGGCCAGCAGCGCGCACACCTGCTGCCCGACCGCCCACCCGGCGACCTCCGACCCCACCTCGGTGACCACCCCGGAGCATTCCAACCCGGGGTACGCGGACGCACCCGGCGGTGGCGGGTAGTGCCCCTGCCGTTGCAGCAGGTCAGCGCGGTTGACCCCGCTGGCCCGCACATCCACGATCACCTCGTCGGGGCCCGGCTCCGGGTCGGGCACCTCGGCCCAGACCAGCGCGTCGGGTCCACCGGGCTGCGGAATGGTGATGGCTCGCATGGGCCCAGTCTTCCCGATCTCGTCGGGTGCCGCAGGCGCACCCTTCAGCCCACTGTGGACGGCCGAGATGGCCTGGTCGTCGCGTTCGGGGAGGGACGCCGGGCCGACCGGAGGGAGTCGTGGCAGACTGTGCGTGGCCGTACGCCCGCGGGTGGCGGCTCAGGAGGGTTCGCCTAGTGGCCGATGGCGCTGGTCTTGAAAACCGGTAAGGCAGCGATGTCTTCGTGGGTTCGAATCCCACACCCTCCGCCTGCTGGTGATCTACGTAGACGCAGCTCAGCCCCCGTTTCCCGACGAGGGCTGAATGCTGCTGGGGGGCTGGTGGGGGTACTCCGCGCCGCCGTTGCCGCTGATGGATCGAAGTGTGGCGATGGGCTGGGTCTGCTCATCGTGTGCGTTGGCCTCAGCGGGGGACGGCCGAAGCACCACCCGATGTGTCGGTAGACGACGAGCGCCCCCAGCCATCACAGCCGAGGGCGCATAGTAGGGCGTTAGATCATGCCTCTTGCAGCTCCCGCAGGTTGCGGTCGGTCGCTACGTACTGCGGCCAGTCGTCAGTGTGGCACTCGGCCGCGTGTAGGGCTGTGCGGATCTGGACCAGCAGGGCGTTGGCGGCGCTCTCGAAGTCAGGGGCCTTGATGCTCGTGGCGAACTCGACCGTGCGGTCAGCGAGACTCGCGGCCATTTGCACCTCGTGCTCCAGCTCGTCCAGGTGCTCCTGGACGGCGTCGAGGAAGTCTTCGTACTGGGCGTCAGTTCCGTGAGGGTCGCTTTCGAGCGTCATCTGGATCGCGATGCGATGCTGCCGCATGATCAACCTTTCTCCCAGCATGTAGCCCGCTTGAGCTGCCCGATCAGGTCTCTCAAGTAGTTCGCCCCCGAGGGGGTGCACTTCACGGTCTTCCAGTGCTTCTCCGGACAGGGGCAGTACATCTTGAAGTAGCTCTTCCCACCGCCGGTGATCCTCCAGTCCTTGCGCTCGGCGTCCTGGAGAACGTCCTCAAGTTCTTTGTACCTGTGCTTGGGGCGTGACACTTGGTAAACGCTCCTTGCCTCTTGAGGTTACATACCCAGAAGATCGACTAACAGGCGCGCTCGGTCACAGCCACTTGAACGGGATAAGACCGAGACTGAGCACGGTATGAGACACCTGCGGCGAAACGCCCTACTCGGGTCGTCAATGCGACAGTCCAGGAGTTCGTAGGCATAACGCGAAGCGCCCCGGCCGGTATGACCGGGGGCGCTTCCGTGTGTCGGTGGTGGCGGTTACTTCCCACACCCTCCGCCAACCCGAATGCCGAGCTTGATCCACTCGGCTTCCCGGAAGCCGGGGTGTTCGGTGTCAGGAATACCCGACACCAGTGAATGCGAGTCGATCAACTGCCGCAGCGAGTAGGCATCGACGGGCACCTCATCGCGGCGTACGGTCAGGGGTACTCGATGTACCCAATGCGGCGAGGTGCCTCATGGCGGATCAGCAACCCACCCCCGGCCAGCGCGTCGAGCGGCTTCGTCGAGCCGCCGGCCTCTCCCGCGAGCAGCTTGCCGGCCTTGCCGGACTGTCGCCGACCACGATCAAATTCGTGGAGAACGGGCGTCGGAGCCTGACCTTGCGGGCCGCCCAGCAGATCGCCCCGCACCTCGGCGTTCGTGACCTTGGTGATCTGTTCGGGCCGCAGGTGACCCTGTCTCTGGATGGCCGACCCAGCCACCCCGCGATCGGCGATGTCCGTCGGGCGTTGACCGCCTGGCACATTTCTGTCTCTGGTGAGCCGGAGTCCCCCGACTATCTGCGCGGCGCTGTCGACTCCGCGTGGCAGACCTGGCACACCTCTCGGCATCAGCGCACAGAGGTGAGCGTGGTCCTTCCCGGGCTGCTCGGAGCAACTCAGCGAGCGGCGCGGCTGCACACCGGCGACGATCGGCGTGACAGTCTCGCTCTGCTCGCCCAGGCGCATCACCTCGCGCAGGCTTACCTTGCCTGGCACGGTGATCGCGAGCTGTGTTGGCTCACCGTCGACCGCGGTATGGCTGCGGCCCTCGATGCTGATGACCCCCTGGCCATTGCCCAGTCCACCTGGTACGCGGCGCACCTGTTGCGCGCCGTCGGCCGGGGTGACGAGGCGTTGGAGCGTTTGCGGGAGGCTCGCGGCCTGATCGAGCCCCGAGTTGCCGATGGTGGCAGCGAGTGGGCCGAGATGTTGGCCGACCTGCATCTCTGTACGGCGTTGACGCGGGCTCGTGCCGGTGACCAGGGCGCCTGGTCCGACTGGGATGCCGCTCGTCGGGTGGTCGAGCAGGCCCTGCCGACCGGTTTCGTTGGCCTTCGCACCCGGGTGTCGCGGCCGTTGGTCGACGTGTACGCCGTGATGTGCGCGGTCGACCTGGGTGATCCTGACGAGGCGCAACGGCGGGCGCACTCGCTCGACCCGGCATCGATTCCGTCGACTGAACGGCGCGGCCGGCACTACGTGGAGTTGGCGCGCTCCGCCGACCTGGAAGGGGCACGAGAGGCGACGCTTCACCTGTTGAGCCTCGCGGAGTCCACCTCTCCCGAGACAGTCCGTTACTCACCAGCGGCACAGGAGTTGGCGGGCCGGCTGGCCAGGGAGGCGCCGGCCGCCATCCGCGACGAGGCGATCCAGTTGGAGAGCAGGATCGCGGTGCCGGAGTTGTAGGGGTACCTCCTGTCGCCGGGTACACCGCGTACCCTTCACGCCCTTCGTCGCTGCATAACGTGTTCTCGCGATTGCAGTGGGTGTGCGGCATTAGCTCCGAGTTGGGGCGATGCCCGCCACTTCTGAGACGGGAGGGCACCGCAATGATGTGGCCGTTCAACCTGCTCCGTCGGCACGCCAGACGACTGGCGGCTTCTGTACCGCTCGGTGCCACCGGCCCGGCGATTCAACGCGCGGAGCAGGAAGCTGCGCGGGAACGCTTGTTGGCTCAGGCTCGGCGTCACTCCGCCGGCAAACGCGACGGCGGGGCTGGCCGATGATGGGCGAGGTCCCCACCACTGTCAGAGCGGCCACGGATGCCCGATCGGTACAGGGGCAACGGGCTGCCGCTGTTCTGGCGAGCCGCCTCGCCGACCAACACATTCCGCGCCGGCCCGAGTGGACCTGCCGTACCTGCGAGCAGGACACCCCGTGGCCCTGCGCGCCAGCCCGAGTACGGCTGTCCGAGGCGTATGGCGGTGATCGGGTCGGTCTGTCGATGTACCTGGGCAGTTTGCACGTGGTGGCGATGACTGAAATGCCCGCCATCCCGGCGGCTGAACTGTTCGAGCGCTTTGTTCGGTGGGCGTGTTGAGCAGCCCGCTCACTGTGCCCCGCCGTTCGTCGCGGATCGCCTGGTCCACGCCTCGTAGCTGAGGAGGGCGACGAGGAACGCGGTGAGCAGGCCGAGTGCGGCCAGACCGGGCAGGTATCGACCGACGGGCAGCAACAGCAGCGCCAGACCGGGCGCGACATACTGCTCCAGCCGCACCGACTGGCCGCTGAGACCCAGGAAGATCGCCCTGCCCACGAGGTACAGGGCGGCCCCGCCGAACAGCGCGATGGTCGGGGCCCAGTTCAGGGTGGCGTGGGATTTCTCGTGCGTCAGGGCGGCGAGCACCTCCTCGACTCCCAGCGCCACGTAGATCGTCCCGGCGAGCAGCGGGAGGTGGGCGACGCTGTAGGCGTTGCCGGCCACGAAGCCCCGTCGCAGCCCGGGCGCCATCGTCAACGCTCGTTCGGCGTGCGCCGTGTTCGCGGAGTACAGCCAGTACAGGCAGATCGTGAGGACGAGGGTGAGCAGCGCCGCCACCAGGGTCGGCGTGCGGATCATCCGAGTGCCGATCCCGGCACCGACCGAGATCAGGGACTCACCGAGCGCGATGATCACCACGAGGCCGTGCCGCTCCACGAAGTGACCGGGGCTGCGTACCGGCCACCCGCTCACCAGCAGGGCGAGCACCCCACCGCTCATGTCGACGATGAGTGCCGCCGCCCAGAGCAGGAGTTGCGCGGTGCCGCCGAGCACGGCCCCGAGGACGAGCGGTAGCCAGGACAGCGCGGTGGTGAGGGCGTAGAGACGAACGGTGCGGCTCAGTCGGGGGTCGTCCGCCGCCGCCCAGTGGAAGAGGGCGGAGTCGATCACTCGCACCACGACGTACGCCAGCACCAGGATCAGACGTGGTTTCGTCGTATGCGGGCCGGTCTGCCAGGCCTCGGGGATGACAAGCGCGATGAGGAAGACAGCGGCCATCGCCACGGTGACGCCGGCCCGGGTGAGCCCGACGTCGAGCCGGACGTAGTTGCCCAACCAGGCGTAGACCAACCAGGAGTTCCACAGCAGCACGAGGACGAGGAGCCCCTGCGTCAGGGTCTCCGACGAGGGCCGCTCGCTCATGAACGTGGTGACCCGGATGAGCCCGAAGACCAGCACCAGGTCGAAGAAGACCTCGAACAGCGTCGGTCGGTGTTTCTCCGCCGTGACTACCGGCCGCGGCCAGGAGATCCACCCCATCGGGTCATCTTGACTGTTCGTCCCGAAGCGGCTCGCCGCCTCGCGTCCCGGTCACTCTGGCGGGTTCGCGGCCCGCCGCTCCTCGCGGATCGTCTCGTCGGCCAGCCGCTCGACCGCACGTCGCCGTTCTCGGGCGAGCGACTGCTCGTCCGGCTTGCGCAGCGCGGTGACGACGGCGATCAGGAAGTCACGCCAGATGCTCAAGAATTTCCCCCGTGGACTGTTGCGGCGATGATCGTATCCGCGCGGCGTTCCCCGGCAGCGCCCAACCGGTCGTCGGCGGCCCCTCGACGGGGTAAGAAGAGGCGGAAAGCTCCGCACACCGGAAGGACGCGTCCCGATGACCCTGGAACGACCGATCGCCCCGGACCCGTACGAGCTGCTGCCGACGCTGCCCTCGTTCACGCTGACGAGTGACGACGTGCAGAACGGTGAGCCGATGGACGCCCGGCACGCGCATGGCAGCACCGGGGGTGACAACGTCTCGCCGCAGCTCACCTGGTCGGATTTCCCCGCCGAGACGAAGAGCTTCGCGGTGACCTGCTACGACCCCGACGCGCCGACCGGCAGCGGTTTCTGGCACTGGGTGCTCGTGAACGTGCCGGTCGAGGTCACGCAGTTGCCCAGCGGCGCCGGTGGCGCGGCCGGCACCGACCTCGGCGGGGCGTTCGCGGTCCGCAACGACTACGGCGACCAGGGCTACGGCGGTGCGGCCCCACCCCCCGGCGACCGCCCGCACCGGTACGTCTTCGCGGTGCACGCGGTAGACGTCGACCGCCTGGACCTGACCCCGGACGCAAGCCCCGCCTACGTGGGCTTCAACCTCACGTTCCACACCCTGGCCCGAGCGGTGATCCGCCCGACTTACCAGATCAAGGAGTGACCCGTACCCCGCGATCTTGCACTTTCAGCCCCGACGATCTCCGCGTAAAGGAACGTTTGGGCGACCGGAAGTGCAAGATCGCGGGGGCGGGGCGCGTGGGGGTCTAGGACGGTACTCGGGCTACCGCGAAGACGGACTGGCCGAACGGGGGGCGTACCAGTTGCTCGGCGGCCTTGGTGGCGGGCAGGACGACTGTGTCGTACACCTTGACCATCGGGCCCTCCTTCGGCATCAGCCGGAAGACCTTGGTGGCCATGAAGTAGCCGATCAGGCCCAGCGCGTTGGCGTAGTGGATCTTCTCGACGGTCAGGCCGGCCTCGGTCATCGCCGCGTGGAGGGTCTTCTTCGTGTAGCGGCGGACGTGCCCGGTGGCGACGTCGGCCGGGCTCATCGCGAACTGGAAGGCCGGCACGATGATGATCACGGCACCGCCGGGTCGGACCAGGTCGCGCATGCTGCTCAGCGCACCCACGTGGTCCTCGATGTGCTCCAGGACGTTGTACGAGACCGCGGCACTGTAGTTGCCCCGGTCGCTCTGCGGCAGCAGCATCTGCCGGACGTCGATGTTGGGTCGGTCGGCGAGGCGCTCCTTGAGCTGCACCAGCCGGTCCGGGTCGGCCTCGGTGGCGGTGAACCGGGGCAGCAGCTCGGACCACTCCAGCGCGTAGTCACCGAGGCCGCTGCCGATCTCGATCGGGTCGTCGCCGAGGTACGGCACGGCCAGCTCGATGAACCAGCGCCGGTGGTTGACAGCCGTCGCGAGGCCTTCCAACACCTCGGACTGAACGCGCTGATCCCCAGTGATTTCTGCCATGCGTCGATTCCTCACGATATGAACTCGACCCGTGCCTGGACCGACAGAGTGAATCATCCGCTGGGACGGCAGAAGAATCGGGGCATCGGGGGTGGCCGAATTATGGTCGGGGGTGGGCTCGTGATCGGCGGTCGGCGAACCCGGCACATAGTACGGCAGTACCCGGAAACATGTCACGGCAGCGTCAGGCCCTGACTACCCTGTGAATTGTCATGACTACTCCTGAGTCGGCCTCGCCCAGCGGCAGCGACGGGCCGGCCGCCGCGTCGTCGGCGCGGGGGAGCCCTGGTCGTGCCCGGCCTTCCCGTGGGGGCAGGCGGACGGACCTGTTCGCCGTGCTGAGCTTCGCGCTTCTCGGCCTGTGGGTGACCGCTCGGCTCTGGTTGGAGCCGGGCAGCGGCGTGCGGGACAACCGGTCCGACCAGTCGCAGTTCGAATGGATGATGGCGCACGGTGCGCGAGTCGTGACGCACTTCGCGTACCCGTTTCATTCCAATCAGATGAACGTCCCGGACGGCGTCAATCTGATGGCCAATACGTCCGTATTATCCATTTCGCTGCCACTGGCGCCGGTCACCCTGCTCCTGGGGCCACGTGTGGCATTCCTGGTCTTTCTCACCCTCGGCATGATTGCCACCGCCACCGCCTGGTATTTCCTGCTCTCCCGGGTGCTGATCGGCAGCCGGGGGCCGGCGTGGCTGGGCGCCGGCTTCTGCGCGTTCGCGCCGGCCATGGTGTCGCACGCCAACGGGCACCCGAACATCGTGTCGCAGTTCGTCGTCCCGTTGATCATCTGGCGCACCCTGCGACTCGGCGACCCGGGCCGCTGGCTGCGCAACGGGATCCTGCTCGCGCTCGTGATCGTCTGGCAGGCCTTCCTCAACCTGGAGATCCTGCTGATGACCGCGATCGGGCTCGGCGTGATCGTCGGCGTGCTCGCCGTCGGTCGGGCGGATCTGCGCTCCCGCGCCCGGTCCTTCCTCGCCGGTCTCGCCGTCGCCGCCGGGGTCGCCGCGCTGCTGCTGGCGTACCCCCTCTACGTGCAGTTCTTCGGACCGGACGCGTACTCCGGGTTGTCCCGGCTGATCCGCGGCTACTCCAGCGACCTGGCGTCGTTCGTCGCGTACTCCCGGGAGGCACTCGCCGGCAGCCCGCGCACCGCCGCGGGCCTGGCCAAGAACCCGACCGAGGAGAACAGCTTCTTCGGCTGGGCGCTGGTGGTGCTGGTGGTCGGCCTGGTCTGGTGGCTGCGACGCTCGGTCGTGGTGCTCGCGCTCGCCGCGCTCGGGCTGCTCTTCGCGGTGCTCTCGCTGGGTCGGGAGGTCCGCTTCGACAACCGGGGTACGGGCGTGCCGGGCCCCTGGGCGGCACTGGAGAACCTGCCGATCCTGCACTCGGTGGTGCCGACGCGGTGGGCGTTGGCGATCACACCGATCATCGGGCTGCTCCTCGCCTACGGCGCCGAACGCGCCCGCGAACTGGCCGACGCGCACCCGGCCGCCCGGGGGCAGGTCCGCATCGTCACCGCCATCGTGCTCACGATGGCCCTGTTGCCGATCGTCCCCACTCCGCTGCCGGTGACCCGTCTCGACCCGGTCCCCACCTTTGTGACGAGTGGTGCCTGGCGTCCGTACGTGACGGGTGGGCGCAGTGTGGTGACCCTGCCACTGCCGGACACCACCTACGCGGAGCCACTGCGGTGGTCCGCGGCAACCCGGCTGGACATGCCGCTAGCCCGTGGCTACTTCCTCGGCCCGGACACCCGCCCGAACGCCGAGGCCCCGCGCGTCGCGCTGTTCGGTGCGCCGCCCCGCCCCACCAGCAGCTTCTTCGCCACCATCCGGCGTACCGGGGCGGTGCCGCCGATCACCCCGCAGGGGCGGGTTCGCGCGGTCGACGACCTGCGCTTCTGGCGGGCGGGTGTGGTCATCCTCGGGCCGCACGAGCACGAGGCCGCGCTGCGTCGGGGGATGACCGAGCTGACCGGGCTCCAGCCGAGCTTCACCGGCGGCGTGTGGGTGTGGGACGTCCGGTCGTTCACCGACTGAGCCGACGAGTGGCTAGCGGACGCAGCAGCCCTGGCAGACCTTCGGACGGGGCAGGGTGAAGGCGAGGCAGCAGGTGCGCCGCTGCACGGTCGGCTCACCGGTCGGCCCCGGCACCAGCTCGATCAGATCGGCCAGGTCGAGCGCGCCGAGCAGGGTGTCGATGGTCTGCACCGTCGAGCCGGGCAGACCGTCGGCGGCCCGCAGGATGCCGTGCGCGATGCCGGATGCGACCGAGCCGAGCAGCGTCCGGGTGCCCACCCGGACCTCCGACTGGATCGCCGTGATGAGCGGTGCGAGGTGGGCGTCGAGCAGGGAGGCGCGCAGTGCGCCAAGCAGCTCCGCCTCGTCGGCGACGACCCGCACCTCCGGCAGGCCGGCGAGCGCCAGGGGGTCGTTCGGCAGCACCGCGACTGTGGTGCCACGACGCAGGCCCATGGTGAGCAACGGCCGGTGGTCCTCGAAGTGGATCAGCACGTCGGCCGGATCGAGCAGCGGCACCCGTCGGGCGGAGGCCCAGCCGAGCACGACCGGCAGCGCGGTCCAGTAGCTGTACGACTTCCAGGCCAGCGCGGCGCAGGCGTGCGGGGTGCCACCCCAGCGGACGGCGGCGCCGCGCAGCAGCTCCGGCAGCCGACTGCCGTCGAGCAGGGTGGTGGCGGGCGCCCAGCCGAACTCGTCGTCGACGACCAGGCCCGGGGCGAGCCCGGGAACGTCGTCGGTGCCGAACATGGCCCGCAGCGCTGCGGTGACGGGGGCGAGTGGCGTGGCGACGGCGCCCCGCCTCGGCATCACCGCTGTCACCTGAGTCATCCCCCGTCTGCGTGACCGAGGAGTACGCCCCGGCGGACGAGCCAGTGCCGTCCTGAGCTAAGGCTAGCCTAACCAAGCTTGCCGGGATACCCGAGTGGCTGTAATTCGAGCGACACATGCTGCCGGATTCCGGCAGACGGGGAGGCCCCGGACCGCGTACCGCGATCCGGGGCCTCGTAAACGCGACTCAGTCGTTCAAGCCGCAGTCCTTCGCCGGGGTGGGCTGGCAGGGCAGCTTCCGGTAGTCGGCCGGAGGAGTCACCGTGACCTTCGCCAGGTTCGCCTCGCTGCGGGGCAGCCACTCGTAGTCGCTGGTGGTGGTGCCGGTGAACAGTTTGTTGATCACCCGCACCGGCCGGTAGGAATCCGCGTCGACCCAGATCTGCATGGACTCCTCGGCGGCCTTCGCCGCGTCCATGGCGCTGTCCGGGCCGCCCAGCCACTGCAGGTGCAGGGTCTGCCTGCCGTTCAGCTGCTCCTTCCCGACGAGCGTCACCTTCCCGCTGTCGACCGCGCGCTTCAGGTCGGCGGGGTTGAGCGACGGCGGCAGGTGCTGGACCTGGTTGGTGTCGAGGGGCTTGAGCGAGCTGATCTGGTAGGTCCACCACTTCTTCTTGTCGTGGTTCAGCTCGACGGCGGTGGAGCCGTCCAGCGCCAACGTGTACGAGCGGACGTCGCCGAACAGGATCTTGTTGTCCTGCCGATCCCGCTTGGTGGAGGGGTCGGCCCAGAGTTCGATCGAGCTCGCCGGCTTGCCGTCACGGCCCTGGTGCTGGGCGGTCTCGTGCTGGACGTACCCCGGAAGTTCACTCAGGGCGGTGGCCGTCTGCTCGGCGACGTAGCCGACGGTGATCATGTCCGGCCTCTCCGCCGTGGTGCCGCCGCCTCCGGTGCCGCCGGGAGTGAGGGCCAGCGAGGCCCCCAGCGCCACGGCGGCGATCACCGGCGTGGCGACGGCGAGGCCCAACGCCCGGGTACGGCGCCTGTTCCTGCGGTGCAGGGTCTCGGTGAGATCTGCTGGTGCGGTCATCGTGTACATCTCCTCGTGGAGCCGGTCGCCCAGCAACCGGCCAAGCTGTTCGTCGTCGAGAGCGGTCATCGCAAGGTCCTTGCCTCTTCGGTCTCGTGAAGGTCGCCGAGTAGTTCGCGCAGCCGCGCCAGCGCACGGGAGGTGTACGACTTGACCGTTCCGATCGAGCAGCCGATCAGCTCCGCCGTCTGCTCGATGGAGAGGTCTTCGAAGTAGCGGAGCACGATCACCTGTCGCTGCCGCACGGGAAGTTGTGCGAGCGCGGCGGCGACCGTCTGCCGCTCCCCGATGCCGTCGAAACCCGCATCACTGGAACGGAACGCATCGGGGTTGTCCGGCAGCGCGGTCTCGCGTGGCCGCCGCAGGAGATCCCTGATCCGGTCCCGGGACAGGTTGACCATGACCTGCCGGACGTACGGCTCAGGTGCCTCGCGGGCCTTGGACCAGCGACGCATCGTGCGGAGCAGGGCGGTCTGCAGCAGGTCCTCGGCGTGGCCCCGGTCCCCGGTGAGGAGGTACGCGAGCCGCAGGAGCGCTGCCGACCTCTGCTCGACGAAGCTGTCGAAACTCGGATCAACTCTCACGCGGATAAGGACTCCGGACGCTCGACGGGGGTTGCCATGAACAGCCACTGTCACAACCGACGTTCGCCGGTGAACTGTCAAGTGATGTGTCGAAAACATGCCAGATATGTGTGCACTTGGCCACGGAACGTGAAACTGATACTCCCGGCCGCGAGGAAGCCGATGACGACCTCACCCCTCGAACGGGCTGCCGAGTCCTTCGCGGCCGAGCTTGCCCGCCAACGCACCGGGCGCGGGCTGTCCAAGAAGCAGTTGGCCGTCCTCATGGGGTTCGACCCGTCCTACGTGAGCCACGTCGAAGGGCGCCGGCACCGCCCGACCGAGGACTTCGCCCGCCGTGCCGAGGCCGTCCTCGAAGCCAACGGCGCGATCTGGCAGCGCTTCCGGGAGTACAACGATCTCCGGCACGCCCGCAGCGGTCAGCCGCACCGCGAGTCGTACCAGCCCGGGCAGTGGCTGCCACCCGGCACCGGCCTCGTCGTGGAACGGGAACTCGCCACCCTCACCCACACCGACGCCGGCTACCGGTGCGTCATCCACCGTGAGTTGTACAACGCCGGGACCGAGCCGGTCACCCGTTACCTGGCCCGGGTCGCCGTCGACCGCTACCCGAACGATCCCGGCCGCTCCAACCGACACCACCGGGAGCACCAGCTCACGTTCGCCGAGCTGCAACTACAGGCCCGTCGAGACGACGGCAGCGGCGACCCGGAGCCGATGCACTGGCGAGCCAAGCACGACCGGGACGCGTTCAAGGAAATCTGGCTGCTCTTCGAGAACGGGGAACGGCGCTTCCCGCTCTATCCGGGCGACCGGGTCACCATCGAGTACGAGTACAGCGTCGGGCACGAGAAGTGGGGCCCCTGGTTCCAGCGGGCCGTCCGGCTACCCACCCGACACCTCGCCGTCCGCCTGGACCTGCCCACGGCGCTCGACCCACAGGTCTGGGGCGAGGAGACCTCGCTCTCCGCCGAGGAGGGCCCGCTGCGGACGGCACCACAGCGGCACGACGAGGGTGACCGGGCGATCTACGAATGGCAGACCGACGACCCGCCGCTGAACGCCCGCTACCGGATGCAGTGGCGCTTCCGTGCCCGCCCCGACACCGAGCCAGACCCCGGCCCCGGTGGTGTCCGGGTGCGGCCCAGCGACCGGATGCGCGGCCTCGGCATCGTGCAACGCGGCGCCGACCTGCTCCGCCAACACACCCGCCCGTTCGACCTGCCAGCGGAGGAGCAGGTCGCGCGGGACGTCGTCGACCGGCTCACCACGACCCTGGCCAGACTCGACGAACTGCACCCGTTCAACAAGGGGGTCGGCGTCGCCGCCCCGCAGTTCGGCATCGGCCGGGCCGCGGCAGTGGTGCGGCCCCCGGACCGCTCGGCCGAGCCGGTCGTGCTGCTCAACCCCCGGGTGGTCGACGCCGCCACGGACACCGACGAACAGTACGAGGGCTGCCTGTCCTTCTTCGACCACCGAGGTCTGGTGCCCCGGCCGCTGCGCCTGGACGTGGAGCATGCCCAGTGGGACGGCAGCCGGATCATCACGTCGTTCGAGTTCGGCATGGCTCGGCTTGTCGCACACGAGATCGACCACCTGGAGGGCCGGCTCTACGTCGACCGGATGGCACCCGGCGTGCCGCTGGTGCCGGTCGAGGAATACCGGGAGACCGGGCACCCCTGGCGCTACTGACCAAGAAGGGACCGGGGCGCGTGCCCCAGGGGGCGGGGGCACGCGCCCCGGTGTGGGGGGAGGAAGGTCTAGAGGTCACCGAAGGTGTCGTAGCGGATGTGTGGCGGTGGCACCTCGTCCGCGGCGAGCACCCGCAAGGTGGACCGGACCATCCGCGCCGAGCCGGAGACGTAGCAGTCGTGCGTGGTCCACGGGCCGTACCGGGCCACCACATCCGGGATGTCGCCCAGCTCACCGTCGAAGTCCGGGTCCTCGCTGCACGCCGCGGTGACCGACAACCACGGGTGCGCGGCGACCAACTCCTGCAACCCGGCCAGGCCGTACAGGTCGGCTGCCTGCCGGGCACCGTAGAAGACGTGCACCCAGCGGGTGCGGTTGCAGGTGGCCAACTCCTCCACCAGCGCCTTGATCGGTGCCAGGCCGACCCCGCCGGCCACACAGAGGATGTCCCGTTCCGAGGAGCGGTCCAGGATCATCGACCCCATCGGCGCCGCCAGGCGGAGCAGGTCACCCGGCCGCACCCGACGCACCAGCGCGCCGGACACCCAGCCAGCTCCCGGCGACCGCACGTGGAACTCCAGCACGTTGTCGTCGTTCGGGGCGTTCGCCACCGAGTAGTTCCGCCACTCCCGGGGGTGGTGGCGCGGCACCTCCAGGCTGACGTACTGCCCGGCCTTCCAGCGCAGTGGATGCTGCAACGCCTGGCAGGTCAGCACGGCGGTGTCCGGGCCGTACCGTCTGTGGGTCAGCACCTCGGCGTGCCAGAACGGCGGGCCGTCGTCGTCGGTCGCCCCGGCCACCATCAGCGCGGCGACCGCACCGTACGCCTCCCGCCACGCCTGGTCGTACTCCAAGTTCCAGCCGTCGCCGGCGGTGCTGCGCAGCGCGTCCAGCAGCGCGACGCCCATCGTGGCGTAGTGCCGATCGTCGACGTGGTACTTCCGGTGGTCGCGGCCCAACGCCCGGAGAAACTCGTCGAAGCGCTCCGGGTCGTCGACCGAGTGGATCGCCGTGATGATCGCTTCCAGGAGCCGGTCGCCCTGGCCGCTCATCTGCACCGGGAAGAGGTGCCGCAGGGCGGGGTCGAGCAGGAACACCCGGGCGTAGAAGTGGGCGCTCAGCCGAGCCCGATCGTCCTCGACCAAGGTCCAGCTCTCCTTCAGCAACCGTGCGAGGTTGTCCACGGGGCGCTCCTCCTCCAGTCGGCAGCGGATCGGGCGCCCATAGAATCTCCACGGAGAGTGTCGACTGGTCGCACAGAATGTGCGATCCGCTCATGCTGGCTGGTCAGTCGTGTCACAGGTGCCGGTCGTCGGGCAGAGTGGTGCGGTGACAGTTGAGCTGACCCGCCCGGTGTCCCGCCGTGTGCTGGGCACCGAAACGCTGCTGGTCCTCGGCCTGTCCCTCGGCCAGTCGGCGGTCTACGCGCTGGTCTCGATCATCGCGAAGTTGACCGCCGAGGGTCCGCTCTCCAAGCAGACCGCCTCGCTGAACACCTCAGCGTCGCCGCGGCCCTGGCTGGACCTCACGTACCAACTGCTCGGCATCGTGTTCGCGCTGCTTCCGGTGCTGCTCGCCGTACACCTGCTCAGCCGGGACCCCGGCGACCCGGCACGGACCCTCGGCGTGGACGTGCGGCGGCCCGGCCAGGATCTGGCCCGTGGCGCCGGCCTGGCCGCGCTGATCGGCCTACCCGGGCTGGCGCTGTTCTTCGTCGCGGCCCAGCTCGGCCTCAACGCCACGCTGGTGCCGGCCGCGCTGCCACCGGTCTGGTGGGCCATCCCGGTGCTGATCCTCGCCGCCGTGCAGAACGCCGTGCTGGAGGAGGTGATCGTGGTCGGCTACCTGGTCACCCGGCTGCGCCAACTCCAGTGGCGGCTCGCCGCGATCATCGCGGCCAGCGCGCTGCTGCGCGGCTCGTACCACCTCTACCAGGGCTTCGGCGCGTTCGTCGGCAACGCGGTGATGGGCGTGATCTTCAGCCTCTTCTACCTGCGTACCCGGCGGGTGCTGCCGTTGATCATCGCGCACACCCTGCTCGACGTGGTCGCCTTCGTCGGCTACGCGGCACTGCCCCGGGAGTGGTTCGACTGGCTCTGACCGGTCAGCGCGGCCGGTAGACCGCCACCGTCCGGGCCGCGAGCCGGTCGGCCGCCGCCGCGTCACCAAGCGCCGCCGCGAGCACCGCCGCGCCCGGCAGTAGCCGGGCCACCAGCCGCAACGCCACCCAGCCACCAGCCTGCGCGGTGAGCGGCGCGGCCAATCGCCAGGCCGCCTCCGCCGCCCGCGGCCAGGGCCCCTCGACCGGATCGCCCGCCGTCTGCGCCGCAGTCAGGGCCTCCCGTGCGCTGGCCGCGTCCGGATGCACCTGGGTCAGCACCAGCAGCTCGACGGCTCGATCGGGATGTGCGGGATCCTTGCCGTACACCGCCGCCAGGTGCAACACCAGGTTCGCCTGCGTCCACAGCACCGAGGCCAACTCGGCGAGCGGCGCGAAGAACCCGGCCAACGCCGCGGTCGCCCCACCCGCCCCCGCCGCCCGCACGTACCGCCGGGTCACCAGCCGGGCCAGGCCGTCCGCCGGAGCGTCCGGATACCTGTCGCGCAGCCGCGCGACCCAGTCGGCCGCGCCGGGCCCGAGCGACCGCACCGCCGCCAGAGCCAACAGCTCCGGCGCGAAGCCCGGGTGATCGAGCACGCGCGCGGCGACCGCCCGCAGCTCCGATTCCGGGGTACGCCCCGGCACCGTTTCACCGACCAGCGCCGGGGCCGCCGTGGGTTGTGGTGTTGGGGTGCTCTGGGGTGGGGGCGCTGCGGTCGGTGTTGCTGGAGTGGTGTCGGTGGGCGCGGCGTGCTGCGGCGGGGTCGGTGTTTGGGTGGGTTCCGTGCGCGCGGGGCCCTGGGGCGGCGTCGCCGCGAGTTGTGGTGCCGGGGTGGTTTCCGTGGGGGCGGCGCTCCGGCGCGGGGTCGCGGCGCGCTTGGCGGCCGAGGCGGTGCGCCTGGCCGGGGTGGCGGCCTGCGTCGTCGGGTTGGTCGCCTTCTCGGTCGGGGCGGCCGCCCTGGTGGGCGCGGCTCGCTTGGCCGGGGTGGCTTTCCTGCTCGACGCGGCCCCCTTGACCGGGGCGGTCGTCGTGCTGACCGGGGTCGTGGGTTGCTCGCCCGGGGTTGGCGCTTGTCCGGCCGGGCCGTCCGTCGTGCCGGCGACTGCGGGGTCGGCCGGGGCTGCGGCGGTCGACGTCGCGGTCTTCCGAGCGGTGGCCTTACGAGGGGTGGCGCGGGCCGTCGGCGTGCGTGCCGGCGGTGCGGTGGATGGTGGCCGGCTGCCTGCCGGTGGGCCGCCCTGGTCGGCGGCCGGTGGGGTCTCCTCGGGTGAGCCGGCCTGGGCGGCGGCCGGTGGGGTCGTCTCGGATGGGCCGGCCTGGGCGGCGGGCGTGGCCTCGGCGGATGGGCCGGCCTGGGCGGCGGGCGTGGCCTCGGCGGGCGGACCGGCCTGGTCGGCGGCGGGTGCGGCGCTTCGCGAGGACGACGAGCGGGCCGGCTGCCGAGGCAGCGGGCGGTCCGGCTCCGGTGGCTGGAAGAGCACCGCCGGGGCGGCCTTGGCCCGTCGAGGGCGCGGGCTCGCCGGGGCGGCCGCCGGTGGTGCCGCCGTCTCCCCGGGCTGCTCGGCGGCGGTCGGCGGTGTGAAGGTGGGCCGCGGGGAGCGCCGACGCGCCCGTTCAGCAGGCTCTCGACGGGTCGACTCGCTCGGCGGCTGCTCCTGCATATCGATGGAGCGTAGTCCCGATCACGCCGCCGCACAGCGTCGAAACACGGGGGCGGGCGGCTGCGGTGGGCGTACCCCGGAAGTCGTTTTGCTCCCGGCGGGGGGCGACCTGTATTCTCGGGCGCGGTGGTCTGCGGATCACCAGGGAGACTTCGCCTAGTCTGGTCTATGGCGCCGCACTGCTAATGCGGTTGGGGTCTTAAAGCCCCTCCCGGGTTCGAATCCCGGAGTCTCCGCGCGAAAGCCGGGTGTGTAGACTGGCTGAGCACGAGCGCCCGTAGCTCAATGGATAGAGCATCTGACTACGGATCAGAAGGTTAGGGGTTCGAGTCCCTTCGGGCGCACAAGATCATCAGGGGTCCGACCCGCGGTTGAGCGGGTCGGGCCCTTTTTGCTGTCTGGCTCTTCGCGACCGTGGCTGTCACGTGGGTGTGCTGTGGGTGTCGTCGTTTGTGCTGGCCTGCCACCGCGCTTCGGCGTCTTGACCTGCGACTTCGTGCCGTGAGCGGGGAGTGGCTGGGGTAGGGGCACCTGTTTCGGTCGGGGGTTCGGCGATGGTGGCGAGATGGACAAGGCCTAGCGGAGCCGGCCTCTGAGCCCGGATCGCCTGCCCGACGGCGCCGACGTGAGGCCGCCAACCACCCACCGGTAGCAGCACAGGGCTCGGGACTTCGCCCGGTGGCACTCCAAGCGGTCAGGGAGCGAATCGACCAACATCCGCGGGTCCCATGCCACGTTGGCCTCGGTGTACGACTCTCGGCTGGCTGGCCGGGCACGTCGTCCGGCCCACCCGGGAAGGCATCCCAGGTGGGCCGGACAGCGGCTATCCGTGCGTTAGGGGACAGTGACCTGGACGCTGCGGTTGGACCCGGAATGCTCGGTCACCCGGACCGTCACGCCGGCGACGGTGACGGCGTGGTTGACGGCCGTGAGGGTGGCATTGGCGAGTTCGGCCGCACGCGCGTCGCAGCCCGCGATCGTCGAGTTGGGCAGCCTGTCGGCGACGCGGATCGGTCGCGGACCGCCCGGGACGGGGGTGTTGCTGCCCGGCGGGATGCCGCCCCCGCCGACCTTCGTGGTCACCTGGTACACGAGCACCCCCGGCTGGAAGCAGGAAGAGCTCACATCGAGCTGGCTGACCTGCCGGTTCTCGACCACGACCGCGTCGCGCTCGCCAGTACGGACCACCAGCGCCTTGGTGCCGCCGCTCGCGCCCAGCGGCGTCAGCGTGGCGGTCGTGCTACCCGAGCCGGCCTGGCAGACGATCTGGTTGTCGGCCAGCCAGCCGAGCTTCCACTTGTGCCAGGCGAGCAGATCGGGCGCGGGACCGGAGATGAGCCCCATCAGGTCCCAGCCGCCGGCCGCCTGGTGCTGGTCGGCGGCGTACGAGTAGAGGTCCGGCAGCCCGAAGACGTGGCCCGTCTCGTGGTTGAGGACCTTGTAGCCCCAGTGGGACAGGTCCTGGCCGAACGTGGCCCCGTGTCGCAGCTCGACGCCGTCGGCCCACGCACCCCAACCCACGTTCGCGATGAACGACGGCGAGTTGGGTATCGACGACGCATTACTCGGGGCCACCACGTAAACGAGGTCGTACTGGCTGAAGTCGATCGCGGCGTCTGCGACATTCACCGCGTCCTGCACGTACGCCCGTTGGGCGTTGAAGTCCACGTTGTAATCGCTGTACGCGGTCTGGGAATTCGGCAGCTGACGCCACACCGTGTCGAAGGTGAGTTGGAGCGTCATCCCGCCGTACGAGGACTGGCTGAACCAAGCCGGCGCACCCGACAGCAGGCTCGTCCGCTGCGCCAGCTCGCCAGCGGGCGGAGTCACACCAGGAAACCCCGCGAACAGCACGATCCCCCGCAACGTACCGGTCGGTTGGAGCCAGCGTGCGTAGTCGGTCGGTCCCTCATGCTCGTTGTAGACGTCGGCAGCGGGTAACAGGCAGTCCGCCGGCGACGCCGGAACCGCCGCGGCCTGATTCGACCCGGCCGGGCCGGCTGCGGGCGGGGCCGATTCCGCCGGGGTCGCCGTGATTACGAGGGCGACGGCGACCGCCGCCGAGACGCCAGCGACCGCTCTCGATCGGAGAGACATTCGCATCCGGATCCTCCTATGCGTAGCGCTAACTGATCACAGAGCCGATCCTGCCAACGGGTTGGCGGGTTCGCGTCGGCAGAAGTTGCCTAGTTATTGGGGCGGCTGCGGTCGTGTTTCGTTCGGACGCCGACGCGGCAGCAGGCGGGCCGGTATGTCTCGGCGCTGGCCTGTGGGGCGCCCAAGCGCAACGGGTGGGCCATCGCGGAGCAGGTCGGGACCGCGGGTCGCGTCTACGCGGCTGTGACCGACTTCGACACAGGCTCTGGCCGGAGATCAGGGCCTCGAAGCTGGTCGGGCGCCGTTGTCAGTCGAGGACCGTCGAGCGAGCGGCGACCAGGGGCGCGCGGAGCAGTGTTGAAGAGCCACGTTGCGGTGTGGGGGCCTGCGCCCTAGCGTGTACGACAAAGATAAACAGGAGTCAATGCTCGGGGGCGTGAATGCGTGCGATAGCCGCTGTCGTTGTCGCTTGCCTGGCCATGACCGTCGCCCCAGCCCCAGCCCGAGCGGCCAGCGGGGCGACCCTCGCGTGGCGGGCCTGCCCAGGTGTCGATGACACGCGCCTGCGCTGCGCCACCGTCCAGGTGCCGCTCGACCACGCGCGGCCAGCCGGCCCAACGATCGACATCATGATCTCTCGGCTCCCCGCGACCGACCCGGCGCTTCGCCGCGGTGTGCTGATGACCACGGGCGGCGGGCCGGGTGGTGCCGGTGTCCCCGAGCCGCTGAACCTCGCCGCCATCGTCGATCCCGCGGTGCTCGCCCGGTACGACATCGTCGGGTTCGACATGCGCTTCGTCGAACGCAGTACTCCGATCACCTGTGGCCAGCCGGAGGAGGAGCCGGGCGGCTACTGGGTGCGCACCGCGACATACCAGTCCCTGAAGGACACCGCCGCGCAGGCCCGCGAGTACGCCCGCGCCTGCGCCCGGCACGCCGGCTGGGCGCTGCCGTTCGCCACGACCGCACAGGCCGCCCGCGACATGGACGTCATCCGGGCAAGCCTCGGCGAGCGGAAGCTGTCCTTCCTCGGGGGCTCCTACGCGGCGATGCTCGGCGTCGCGTACGGCACACTCTTCCCGCACCGGGTGGACCGGTTCGTGCTGGACAGCCCGGTCAACTACGACCTCGCCTGGCGTCCCTACGAGCTGAACCGGATCCCGGCCTTCGAGGAGAACTACGCCGCTTTCACCGCGTACCTCGCCGAGAACAGCGCGGCGTTCGGGCTCGGCGCGACGCCGGCCGAGGTCGTGGAAACTCTGAGCCAGGCTCTCGCCGAGGCGGCGATCGAGCCGATCGTGGCCGGAGATCACGCCTGGACCACCGGCGAGCTCGGCTCCCTGATGGTCATCGCGACGTACTTCGAGCATCTGTGGCCGGTGGTCGCGACCAACCTGGCCGCCATCCTCGCCCGCACGCCGCCGCCGATCCCGCTCGACCCGCGACCGGCCGCCCTGCCCGGGACCCCGGGCGTGCCGCCGGACAACCACACCGCGGTCAACATGGCCTTCCGCTGTGGCGACAACGCGTGGCCGCGTGACCTGGCGACCTACCGCCACGACTTGGCCCACCTCGGCACCCGCTATCCCGTCTTCGGCCCCTCGATCGCCAACCTCAACCCCTGCGCCTCCTGGTCGGTGAGCCAGGACAACACCCCGCCGCTTGCCAGCAACCGGGCGCCGCCGGCGCTCGTCGTCGCCGCGCTGCGCGACGCCTCGGTGCCGCCGGCCAACTCGATCGCGACGGCCCGGTCCATCACCGGCTCCCGGCTGGTCACCGTGGACAGGCAGACACACGTGCCTCTGCTCAGTGGTCAGGCCAACGCCTGCCTGACCGGCACGGTCACCGCGTACCTGGTGCACGGGCACCTGCCGAGGCAGAACACCGCCTGCTAGGCCGCGTGTCGGAGGCGGGTGCGCTGGTGGGTACGTGGAGCCGTGTCAGTGGGCCCGGTCGGCCGGCTCGGGCCGGCCAGCATGAACTCGTCCGCGTCGGCCCCGGACGACCCAGGCCCTCCCCGTACTCATCTTTATATTTCCGTTTGTCGATGTTAGCGTTAACTTCTGTCGTCGTCTGCCGGCCTGCGTGATCTTCGGCGGAGGGCCTGTGGGATCGGAGAACGCTTATGACCACGTCCGGCAGGATTCTCCGGGTGCGCTCGGTGGCGGCGGTGACGGTGTGCGCTCTCGCCGCCGCAGTTCCGATGACCTCTGCCGCGTCCGCGGCCGCGACCATCACCGTGGCCGCCGACGGCAGCGGCAACTACACGACCGTGCAGGCGGCGATCGACAGTGTCGCGGCGAACAACGGCGTCCCGGTCACCATCACCATCAAACCCGGCACCTACCGGGGCGTGGTCACCATTCCCGCCAACAAGCCCCACCTCACGTTGGCCGGGGCCGGCGGCTCCGCCGCCCAGGTGGTGATCGTCGAAGGGCACGCGTCCGGCCAGACCAAGCCCGGTGGCGGCACGTACGGCACGTCCGGCAGTGCCTCGGTCTTCGTCAACGCCAACGACACCACGATCAAGAACCTGACCATGTCGAACGACTTCAACGAGGCCGCCAACAACCTCGACGCCGAGCAGGCCGTCGCCGTGAACACCTCCGGTGACCGGGTGCAGTTCGACACCGTCCGGATCCTCGGCAACCAGGACACGCTGCTGGTCAACGCACCGAGTGTCAGCGCGGTCCGGCGACTCTACGTCCGGAACTCCTACGTGGAGGGCGACGTCGACTTCATCTTCGGGCGGGGCACCATGGTGTTCCAGAACGGCACCGTGCACTCGCTCACCCGGGGCTCCTCGTCGAACAACGGCTACGTCACCGCCGCGGCCACCGACATCAACAACAAGTTCGGCTTCCTGTTCTGGGGAACCACACTGACCAGCAACGCTCCCGCCAGGACCGTCTATCTGGGCCGGCCCTGGCACCCGAGCGGCGACGTCAACGCCCGCGGTCAGGTCCTCTACCGGGGCGTCGCGATGGGCGCACATATCCGCACCGATCCCTGGACCGACATGTCCGGCTTCTCGTGGAAGACCGCCCGGTTCGCCGAGTACGGCAGCACCGGGGCCGGTGCCGGCATCAACGCCAACCGGCCCCAGATGAGCGCCTCCACCGCCACCCAGTACACACCCACCGCCTACCTGGCGGGTTACGACGGCTGGAACCCGATCCGATGACGAAGATCCGCGCCCTCGAACCGGGTCATCGTCTGGTGCGCCCGCGCACCAGACTCGGGACATTGGTGAACGCGCTGACGAGGACACGTACCGCGGCGCTCATCGCGGTCGCGGCCGGGGTGCTCGCCGCAGGTTTGCCGGTCCTCAGCGCCGAGGCCGCGGTCGGGGACGGCACGCCGACCGACTCGAACATCAGTTTCGTCGGCCGGTGGAACAAGACGAACACCTCGGCGTACGTGCCCTACTGGGCCGGCGCCTACCTGCGGGTCGGATTCACCGGCAAGACGGTGAAGCTCAGGCAGCGCAACACCATCCAGCTGTGGGCCAGCATCGACGGTAGGGCGTTCACGTCCTTCACCGGCTCCGGCACGATCAACCTGACGCCGACCGCCCTGGCCGCCGGCAACCACACGTTGATCGTCAGCTACCGGCAGGTGGCCGGCTCCTACACCGGTGACGCGGTCTTCCAGGGGCTGATCATGGATTCGGGCGCGCGAACGTTCCAGCCGCCGGCCCGCCCCAAGCTTGTCGAGTTCGTCGGTGACTCGATCACCGCAGGCGCCACGAGCAGTCAGCTCGCCGTGACGGACTACGGCTTCAAGGTTGGTGAGAGGCTCGGCTACGACCACACCCAGATCGCGATCGGGGGCATGTGTCTGGCCGAGACGACCGATGGATGCTGGGCGCAGTCGACGCGCTACTGGATGTCGTCCGGTGGTCAGGTCGGCACCGACCAGTGGGACTTCTCCCGCTACACGGCCGACGGCGTGGTGATCAACCTGGGCACCAACGACAAGAGCCACGGCGTGAGCGCCGCGGCCTTCCAGGCGACGTACACCACCTTCCTCACGAGGATCCGGGCCAGGTTTCCGAACGCCAAGCTCTTCGCCATGCGGACGTTCATCGGTCGTTATGCGGCGGAGACGGAGGCGGCGGTGCGGGCACGAAACGCCGCGGGCGATGCCAACGTGTTCTACGTGGACACCACCGGCTGGCTGCCGTCCGGCGGTCTGAGCGACTCGGTGCACCCGAACGACGCTGGCCACCAGGCCATCACCGACCGGCTGGCCCCGGTCCTCAGCGCCGCACTGAACACGACCCCGTCCCCCACGCCCGCGCCGACCACGCCCGCGCCGACCACGCCCGCGCCGACCAGTCCCGCGCCGACCAGTCCCGCAGGCGGAGACTGCGCGGTCAGCTACCGCAAGACCGGTGACTGGGGTACGGGTGCCCAGTTCGACGTGACGCTCAGCAACACCTCCACCGTCCCGGTCGACGGTTGGACACTGACCTGGTCCCTGCCGGGCAGTCAGCGGATCACGCAGTCCTGGAATTCCACGGTTACCCAGTCCGGCGCCGCGGCCACGGCGGTGAACGTCTCCTGGAACGCGGTGATCCCGGCCGCCGGTTCGACAAGCTTCGGATTTGTCACCGACAGCCCGCTCGGCGGAGCCACAGGTTTCGCCCTCAACGGCTCCCCGTGCACCGCCGCCACGTGATGGCGAGTTCTCCGATCAAGGCAGGAGTGACCCGATGAAGGTTCGCCGATCGCGTCTCGTGGTCCTGGTGGCAACGGTCCTGACCGTCGTGGCCGGCGGGCTCGGCTTCGCCACCGCCCAGGCCGCCACCCCGGCGTGCGATGTCGCCTACCGGGTCACCAGCCAGTGGACCGGCGGGTTCGGAGCCGATGTCGTCGTCACGAACCTCGGTGACGCGGTGACCAGCTGGGCCGTGGGTTGGAGCCTCGCCCCCGGGCAGGGCGTGACGCAGGCGTGGAACGCCGCCGTCACGGTCACCGGCACGGCGGTGACCGCCACCAACGTGAGCTACAACGGTGCCATCGGCACTGGCGCCTCGGTCAACTTCGGCTTCACCGGCTCGTGGAGCGGCAGCAACCCGGTGCCGTCGTCGTTCTCGTTCAACGGCATCACCTGTGCCGGTCCACCGACGCCCACGCCGACGCCATCGCCGACGTCGACGCAAACACCGACGTCAACACCAACGCCGACGGCAACGCCGTGCCCCAGCCCGAGCACGCCACCGGTGACGCCCTCCGACTCACCGGCACCCGCGCCGGTCAAGGTGTGGATGGCCGGCGATTCCACGATGATGAACGCCAGTTCCTGTCCGATCGGCTGGGGCAGCCAGTTCGCGTCCTACCTCACGTCGAACGTCACAGTGCAGAACAGCGCCGTCGGCGGTCGCAGCATCCAGACGTGGCTGTACGAGGGCAATGTGACAGCCACCAAGAACTCGGCCGGCGAGTGCACGCTCAGCTCGACTGCCTACAGCGCGCGGTGGGCGGCGATGCTGAACAACGACAGCGGCTTCAAGGCCGGCGACTATCTGATCATCCAGTTCGGCATCAACGACGGTGACTCGGCCTGCCCGCGGCACGTCGGCACCAACCGCTTCAAGGAACTGCTCGGCGTGATGGCTACGGCTGCCAAGGCCAGAGGCGTGAAGCCGATCTTCGTCACCCCGGTCGCGGCGATCACCTGCAGCGGCAGCACCGCCGTCGGCAATCGCGGTTTCGTCACCGAGACGACGGCTGCGGCCGCCGCCAACGGCGTACCGGTCATCGACCTGCACGCGAAGAGCGTGGCGCTCTACAACACGCTCCGGCTGTGCCCGAACAACGGTAACTACTCGACGGGCGCGGTCGGTGCGTTCTTCTGCAACGACCACACCCACTTCGAGGCCGCCGGGGCCAGACAGATCGCCGGCCTGATCGCCACCGCCCTCCGAGCGCAGAACATTCCGCTCGCCGCCCACCTGAGGTGACAGCCACCCCTCCAGCCATGTGACCCGGCCGCACGACGTGACCCTGCCATCATCGGGGCCATGGGCGACTGGGAGCAGTTCCGCCACGAGGTTTCATGGTTCCTCCGACCCGGAGAGAGCGTCGCGGTGGATAGAGGTGTGCGCCGCGACATGGCGCCAGCAGTAGGCCAGTGCGGGAGCCGACTCGCCGAGTGAGAGCACTACTGCCGATTCCACGCGATCACGGTCGTCCGGCCAAGCCCTGGACGGCTGGTCGGCGAGGTCACCCGGGCAGGCGACCCTGCGCTAACGGCACAGCTGCGCGTGCAGGGTGTCGTATACCCACTGCTCCCAGCGGTCTGGAGTCCAGCCTCGGTCGCGGATGAACAGCAGGTACAGCTGCGGGCTCAGCAGGCCGTAGAGCAGGTCGGCGGCGTGTTCGACGGTCAGGTCTGCCGTGGCGCCGGGCTTGGCGACGAGGCTGCGCGCGGCTGCGGTCTGGACTTCGAGGCGCGGATCGGTGTCCTGCTGCCACATCCCGGCCAGGCTTGGGTCCTGTGCTCCGGCAGCGCGTAGGACATCCATGATCGGTGCCACCCGCTGAAGCACCTCGCAGGTGCCGGCCACATGTGCCCGCAACTGCGCCTCGGCGGTGTCAGCCGCCAGAGCGTCGCGGAACCAGGCCCGCTGCATCGTGGGAATCGGCTCGTCGTCACCGGCGATGGTGACGTCAACCAGCTCCTTGAGCAGCGACGGCTTGTTGCCGAACGCGAAGTAGATGGTCTGCACCGCGACACCGGCCCGCTCCGCGATGCCCTGGAGCGTGGTGGCCCCGTAGCCCTGATCGACGAACAGCTCGTACGCAGCCTGCAGGATGCGCCGCCGAGTCTGCCGCGACTTCTCGCCCTTTTTGCCGGTGCTCTTGACCAGTGGCATGACTGCACTGTAACACTAGAGCTCAACTCTAAGAATGGGCTCTATAGAAGGGGTGCAGCAATGTCTCTCATCCGGACCACCCGGTTCACCGCCGACGCAGCGGAGGCCGACCTCGTGCTGGAACGGCGCGGCCAGCTCATCGCGGCGATCAGAGCGCAGTACGGCGGCCCGACCGAGACCAGGCTGATCCGCGTCGACGAGCGGACCTGGGTGGACATGTGGCGGTGGGACTCGCCGGAAATCCTGAGCGCGGCCCTGGCCGGCGCGCCGCACCTGCCGGAGGCCGCCGCCGCCTTCGCCGTCGCCCGCGATGTCACCGCGGAACAGGGCGAGCTGGTCGCCGAGGACGGCTGGACCCGATGACCAGTTCCAGCCCGCTCGCCGTCGAAGCCACCGGCCTGGTCAAGACGTTCGGCGGCACGCGCGCTGTCGACGGCATCGACCTGAACATCCCCGCCGGCACGGTACATGCGGTACTGGGCCCCAACGGCGCCGGCAAGACGACCACCATCCGGATGCTGGCAACGCTGCTGCGCCCGGACGAGGGCACCGCCCAGGTGTTTGGCCACGACGTGGTCCGCCAGGCCGCCGCCGTACGGGACCGGATCAGTTTGACCGGACAGTACGCCTCGCTCGACGACGGCCTCACCGCCCGCGAGAACCTTGTCCTGCTCAGCCGGCTGCACGGTTACTCCCGGGCGGCCGCGGCGAACCGGGCTGAGGAGCTGCTGGCCGCGTTCGCCCTGGCCGAACCGGCTGACCGGCTGGTCAAGACGTACTCGGGCGGCATGCGGCGCCGGCTGGACATCGCCGCCGGCCTCATCATCACACCCGACCTGCTGTTCCTGGACGAGCCCACCACCGGACTGGACCCACGCAGCCGCAACGACGTGTGGACCATGATCCGCGGCATCGTCGCCGAAGGCACCACCGTTCTGTTGACCACCCAGTACCTCGACGAGGCGGACCGGCTCGCCGACCGCATCGCCGTCATCGACCACGGCAGGCTCGTCGCCCAAGGCACCAGCGGCCAACTCAAGGCCGCGGTCGGTGGCGGCACGCTTCGGGTACGACTGGCCGAACCTGGCGTCCGGCCAGCCGCCGAACAGGTGCTGGCACGGGCGTTCGGTGACTGCGTAGCGCTGGACGCCGACCCGGTCGCCCTGACCGCGCTACTCCCGGAGGCGGGCCCTGCGGGCGCCGCGTCCGCAGCACAGGCGCTGGCCGAACTGTCCCGGGCGCAGATCGAGGTCACCGAGTTCACCCTCGGCCAGCCGAGCCTCGACGAGGTGTTCCTCGCGATCACCGGCAACCCGACCAGTGTGGACACCAGACCGACGGGAGATCCCGAATGACCACGATCGACACCGTCACCGAGGCCCGCCTGTCCGGTGCGGTGCTCACCCGCGCACGGCCGGCCCGGCCCAACACAGCGACGGCCAGCCTGGCGTTCGGCCGCCGCGCCCTGCTCAAGATCAGGCGTACGCCCGTCCAGATCTTCGACATCGCCGTGCACCCGGTCGTGTTCACCGTGATGTTCACCTACCTGTTCGGCGGCGCCGTGGGCGGATCGACCGGCGAGTACACCGGCTACCTGGTCCCCGGAATCCTCGTGATGACACTGCTGGTGACCACCGGCACCACCGGCGCCGCGCTGAGCATCGACCTCGCCAGCGGCGCGTTCGACAGGTACCGCACGCTGTCGATCCGGCCCGCCGCCCCGCTCATCGGCGCGATGCTCAGCGACGCCGTGCGATACCTGCTCGCCTCCACGGTGGTGATCGGGCTCGGCCTCGCGCTCGGGTTCCGCCCGGACGGCAACGCCCTCGGCGTGGCCGCCGCGGTGCTCCTGGTCGTCCTCTTCAGCATCAGCCTGTCCTGGCTCTGGACCACGCTGGCGTTGGCCATGAGGTCGCCCGGCGCTGTGCTCGGCCTGACCCAGGCGCTGCTGTACCCGCTGTCGCTGTTCAGCAACATCTTCGTCGACCCGGCCACCCTGCCCGGATGGCTGCAAGCGTTCGTCGACGTCAACCCGGTCACCCACCTGGTGACCGCCGCCCGGGACCTCATGTCCGGCGGCACGCCCGGCGGCGAGGTCGGCTGGCTCCTGCTCGCCTGCACCGCGCTGACGACGATCTTCGGGCCGCTGTCGGTGCGCCTGCTGCACACCAGATAGCGATCAGGAGAGGACCGAACCGATGATCGACACGACAACCGCCAAGCAGCGTTGGCTCGACGCCCGCTGGCCGTTCGTGCGCGCCCACCTGCCACCGGCACCGGCCCGCGTGCTGGAGATCGGATGCGGCCCGGAAGGTGGCTTCGTCCCGGCCATGCGGGAGCAGGGCTTCGACGCCGTGGGCGTGGACCCGGTGGCACCGTCCGGACCCGGATACCACCGGACGGAATTCGAAGAGCACCAGCTGAGCGGGCCGGTCGACGTGCTCGTCGCCTGTACCTCGCTGCACCACGTCACCGACCTGGACGAGGTCCTGGATCGGGCCGCCGCGGCGCTCACGCCGGGCGGCGTACTCATCGTCGTCGAGTGGGCCTACGAGAGGTTCGACGAGGCGACCGCACGCTGGAGCTTCGACCGGCTGCCCGACAACGGCGAGCGCGGCTGGCTGCACAGCCACCACGAGCAGTGGCGCACCTCCGGGCAACCCTGGCACGACTACCTGGAAGGCTGGGCCGGGCGGGAGGGCCTGCACCGCGGCGACGCGATCAGCCAGGCGCTCCAGGCCCGCTTCCACACCAGGCTGCTCACCCACGCACCGTACTTCTTCCCCGACCTGCACCCCGTCAGCGAAGCCGACGAACAGGTGGCCATCAACGCCGATCGGATCCGGGCCACGGGCATCCACTACGTCGCGACCTGGGGAACAGCCACGGCTGGTGGCTCGGTGACCGGCCGAGGATCACACGGTCAGGGGCTGCGTGACAGGTATCCGGACGGTGAAGGTCGACCCGACGCCGAGGGTGCTGTCGACCGAGATCGTGCCGCCGTGCGCCTCGGTGAGTTTGCGGGCGATCGCCAGGCCCAGTCCGCTGCCGCCGGTGCTCCTGGCGCGGGAGCTGTCCGCGCGCCAGAACCGGTCGAAGATCTTGGGTGTGTCGTCGGGGGCGATGCCAGTGCCGGTGTCGGCGACCTCGACCGTTAGTTGGCCGTCGGTGACCCGGGAGGCGATGGTGACGGTGCCACCGACGGGAGTGTGTCGGATGGCGTTGGACACCAGGTTGCCGACGAGTTGGCGCAGCCGTACCGGGTCGACGACCACCTCCGGGTCGCCCTGCGCCTCGGTGCGCAGACGTACGCCGGCGGTGTCGGCGGAGCCACGGTGGGCGTCGGCGACCTGACCGAGTGCGTCGTTCAGGTAGACCGGTTCGGGGTGCATCCGCAGGGTGTCCGCGTCCGCGGACGCGAGATCACGCAGGTCGTCGATGATGTGTTGCAGTTGCACGGTCTCGTCCAGCAGGAGGGCCAGCAGTTGCGGGTCGGCGGGGGCGAGGCCGTCCTGCGCGGCCTCCAGCCAACTGCGCATGTTCGTCAGCGGGGTGCGTAGCTCGTGGGCGACGTCGCTGACCATCGCCTTGCGTTGCTGCTCGGTACGCTCCCGGCGCTGCGACAGGTCGTTGAGTGCGGTGGCGAGGTAGCCGATCTCGTCGTTGGTGGTGACCGGCACCCGGGCCTGGTCCTGGACCGGTCGGCGGGCCGCCTCGGTGAGTGTGCGCAGCGGGCGGACCAGACGGGCCCCGACCAGGATCGTGACCAGGATTGCCAGCAGCAGGACGGCGCCGGTGACCGTGGCGATCCTGATGATGTTGGGCCGGGACAGGTTGAACGTCGGCTGTGTCGTGCCGTTGGCCGGGTCGGTGACGAACAGCAGCGCGGGCGGGGCGACATACGGTTGAAGTTGGGTCTGGCGCGACTTCAGCACGCAGGCGTTGACCTCGCGGCCACGGGTGACGCTGCCGCGCTTGCCGACCTCACCGAACGTCGGCGTGAAGTCCGTCTCGATGGCCAGTTTCGCCTCCGCGGGATCGGCTCCCAGGCAGGCCAGGGTCATGTCTCTCAACGTGGACAGGGCGACCTGTTCGGTCCTGGTCAGATCATCGAGTGTCTTCTCGTTGCCGCAGGACAGCGAGGTTGTCCGTGGTTCGCCGTCCGGCCAGCGGACCGCGGACCGGCCCGTCGCCGTCTCGACCACCTCTGCGGGCACCCCTTCGACCCGCAGGCAGGAGGCCAGCCGGTCCGCGGCGGCACGTAGTTCCCGTCGCTCGGCACTCTTCAGCCGGTAGGGACCGACCGCGCGGGGATCGATGCGCTGCGTGCCGCCGGCCAGTTTCGGATCGAGGCGCAACGGGTCCACGGTCGCCGAGGGTCGGGCCGTGTCCAGCGACGGCCCGTCGGCCGAGTCGGCGATGACCTGCCGGTCTTCGGTGGTCAGGGTGATCCGGCGGCCGAGTTTGTGGGCCTGCTCGTCGACGATCGGCCCCACCCCGGACCAGTCGGTGTGGGTCGCGGCGTAACCGAGCAGCACGTCGTAGACGCTTGTGTCGTCGGACAGCGACCGGCCCTGCTCCTGACGGACCGCCCGGGTGGTCGACTGCACCACGAGCCACGCGGTGGTCACGGTGGCGCAGACCGCCACCAGGATCGAGGTGGCCAGCAGCCGGACGATCAGGCTCCGGCGCAGGGGTACGCGGTGGGCACGCATCAGGTCGGGCCGCTGGTCAGCTTGTAGCCGATCCCGTACACGGTGAGCAGTTGGGCCGGGCGCCGCGGATTGGCTTCGATCTTGCGACGCAGATTCATCACGTGCACGTCGATGGTCCGTTCCGTGGAGTCGCGGTCCAGGCCGCTCGTGTGTTCCAGGAGTTGGCCGCGGGTGAAGACCCGATCGGGTTGCTCGGCCATGGCGGCGAGAAGGGCGAACTCACCGGGGGTGCAGTCGACCCGTACCCCACCGGCGGTCACCTCATGGCGATGCGGATCGATGCTGAGGCGGCCCACCCGGCGTATCCCCGCCGGGTTCGGGGCACGCCGGGCCCGGCGCAGCAGGGTCCGGACCCGGGCCGTCAGCTCACGAGGACTGTAGGGCTTGGTGAGGTAGTCGTCGGCGCCGAGCTCAAGACCCAGGATCAGGTCGTCCTCGCTGGAGCGGGCGGTGAGCATCAGCACCGGCACCTCGGATTCGCCGCGCAGGATGCGGCACACGTCGAGGCCGTCGAGGTGCGGCATCATGACGTCCAGCACCACCAACTCCGGTTGCCGGGCTCGAACCTGGTCGAGCGCGGACCGCCCGTCGTGCACCACGACCGTGTGGTGCCCGTCGGCCTGGAGATACCGGCGCAGCACCTCGGCCTGGCGATCGTCGTCCTCCGCGACCAGCACGTATGCGCACATGCGGCCGACTATAGGACGGGGGCGGTGCGGATCTCGCCGCCCGAATCGTGGCCGAGGCCTAACAGGTTCCTCACAGTGCGCGGCCATGATCGCCGCCATGTCGAAGACAGTACGGACCTGGCTGGCTGCCCTCGTGGCCGTCGCCGGACTGGCCGGCGCAGCGGTGGTGTGGGCCGGACGGCCAGCCGCGACCAGGACGCCCCACGACAAGCCGGTCGCCGTTGACACCACACCGATCGTCAGGACGGACCTGTCCACCGCCGAGGCGTTGCCCGGCGATCTTGGCTTCGGCACCGCACAACCGCTCAAGGGTGTGCGGGACGGCATCGTGACGTGGCTGCCATCCCCGGGAACGACGATCACGCGCGGCAAGCAGCTCTACCGCGTGAACAACCGGGCGGTGCCGCTGTTCTACGGTGCGATGCCGCTGTTCCGGACACTCGGTGAGGTCAACACCGTCGGGCCCGACGTCCAGCTGGTCGCCACCAACCTGCGGGCGCTGGGTTACGCGATCGGTGCGCAGCCGCGTACCGGCGCATCGATCGTCGTCACCGACGCGGACCCGCAGCCGGCCCCCGCGGCGGGTGGCGAGCCTGCGTCGCGGCCGTCCACCTCCCCGAGCACCTCGGCGGCCCTGCCGCCCACGACCAGGCGGGTCGTCGTCGGGGCGGACGATGACGTACTGACCACCGCGATGACCAGTGCGATCCGGCGCTGGCAACGCGACAACCGACTGCCGGTCACCGGCCGCATCGACGTCGGGGACGTCCTGGTGCTGCCCGGCGCGATCCGCGTCGACTCGCTCGCCGTGCAGCTCGGTGATCCCGCCCAGGCCCCGCTGATGGCGGTCACGCCGACCGCGAAGGTGATCACCGTGCCGGTCGAGGCGGCCCGGGCCGCCACGATCAACCGGGGTGACACGGTCACCGTCGCCCTGCCGGAGGGTGCCACCACGGGAAAGGTCACCGCCGTCGGCACCGCGCTGAAGGTCGAGGAGGGCGGCTTGGACGGGGCGCCGCCGAAGCTCACCGTCACGGTCACGGTCGACGACCCGGGAAAGATCGCCCGCCTGGACTCCGCGGAGGTGCCTGTCGACTTCGTGGGCGAGACCCGCGAGGGGGTGTTGGCGGTGCCGGTCGGTGCGCTTGTCGCGCTCAGCGAGGGCGGGTACGCCGTTCAGGTCGCCGGCGGCACCCTGGTCGCGGTCGAGACGGGCATGTTCGCGAAGGGGCTCGTCGAGATCACCGGCGAGGGCCTCACCGAGGGGACGAACGTGGTGACCACCTCATGAGAACGGCCGGGATGCGCGGAGACGCCGTACGTCTGACACCCCTGGACCTGCTCGGCCTGGGCCTGCTCGGGCTGCGTACCCGCAAGACGCGGGCGGCGTTGTCGGCGCTGGGCATCTCCATCGGCATCGCCACGATGATCATCGTCACCGCCATTCCGGCCTCCAGCCAGGCGGCCCTGATGCGGGAACTCTCCGCCCTGGGCACGAACACGCTGCAGGCCGTGGGCACCCCCAACCAGGACCCGCCGGTGTTGCTGCCGAAGGAGTCGGTGGGCATGGTCGCCCGGATCGGCCCGGTCACCCGGGTCAGTGCGGTCGCCAACACCCACACGCTGGTACGTCGCTCCGATCGCACCGATCCGCGGGACGGCTCCGGGCTGACCGTCCTCGCCGCCCGCCTCGATCTGCTGCCCGCCATCAACGCCCGGGTCCAGATCGGGCAGTGGCTGACCACGGTCACCGAGAAGTTCCCGACCGTGGTGCTCGGCTCGGTGGCTGCGGCCCGCCTCGGAATTCCCGACGTGCCCCGGGGTGGACCGGGTCCGCAGGTGATGATCGGCCGTACCTGGTTCACCGTGGTCGGCATCCTGGCCGCCACCCCGCTGCTGCCGGACATCGACAGGTCCGTGCTTGTCGGCTGGCCGGCCGCCGGTGAATTTCTCAGCTTCGACGGCCACCCCACGGTCCTCTACATCCAGTCGTGGGAGGCGTCGCTGGAAGCGGTACGTGCCGTCCTGCCGGAGACGATCCATCCCGAGCAACCCGGGCAGGTGCAGGTCAGTCGCCCGTCGGACGCACTCGCCGCGAAACGCGCCACCGAGAACGCGTTCTCGGCGCTCTTTCTGGGCCTGGCCGCGGTGGCGCTGCTGGTCGGCGGGATCGGCGTGGCCAACACCATGGTCATCTCGGTGCTGGAACGTCGCTCGGAGATCGGCCTACGCCGGGCGCTGGGCGCCACCCGTGGTCAGATCCGCGGCCAGTTCCTCACCGAATCGGTGGCACTGGCCACCCTCGGCGGCATCGCGGGCACCGCCCTGGGCGTGCTCGCCGCGGCCGGCTACGCCGCCTACCACGGGTGGCCGGTGGTCGTCCCGCTGTCCTCGACGGTGGCCGGCCTGGCCGGCGCGGTCCTGGTCGGCGTCCTCGCCGGTGTGTACCCGTCGATGCGTGCCGCCCGACTGACGCCGACCGAAGCGCTGGCCACCACGTGACCAGCGCTCCGGCGGCACAGGCCCTAACTCTGCGCGGCGACCTCGCGCTCGCAGTCGTCCAGCAGATCGCCGGTCATCGAGATGGAGCCCGCGTCGTTGCCCGCGCCGCCAGCGGCGACACCGACACCGCCCGGTGCGGCCTCGACCTCCTTGACCCCCTTGCCCTTCAGGCACTTCACCACATCACGCGTGAAGTCCTTGGCCTGCGGGTTTGCCGAGTCCAGCTCCCAGGGCGGCAACGGCCAGTAGGTCTCGCAGGCTTTCTGCGCCCTGAGCTGCTCCTTCGGAGCGCCGTCACCGCTGGCCCATCCCGACGTCCCCTTCTCGTCGGTGATGCCCTGAGCCTTCATGCACTTCTTGTACGGCTGTAGGAGCGCCTGATAGTCCGCTTCGGTGTCGTCGAGGCGCTGCCGGGGGCGTTCCTTGGCAGGTGCCGACGCGGATGCGGACCCGGCGGCGGAGGTCGAGGGCTTGGCGCCGGTGGCCACCTGAGGCGGTCGCGCCTCAGGCTCCCCGCCGGAGCAGCCACCGAGACCGAGGACTGCGACAAACGTCAGCAGACCGAGGCCCGCAGATCTCACCGTCACTGTTTCTCCCTTGCTGAGCGTGAACGTGCAGCAAGGATCACGAAGAGTTGTCAGAAAGCTGTGAGGCCCGGAAACCCGTGGTCAACCTCGGGACCGGGGACCACGGTGGGTGGCCACGGGCAGCGGGACGACTGGTGTGGTTCATGCGCCGACCAGCAGCGCGGCGACCGCCTCCGGGGCCTCGCGCATCGCGTCGTGGCCGGTCGGCAGGTCGTGGACCTGCCAACCGGGATCAGTGCTGAGTCGAGCACGGAGGTCAGCGAAGGGCGTCCGGTCCCAGCCGGAGCAGTAGACGAACTCGCGTCTCGGGACCTCGGCGACAGCGCCGGTGAGCCGGATCGTTTGCAGGAACGAGGCGAGAGGGTGGGGGCGGCGCCGGGGATCACCGCCCTCGGGTGGGCGGACCGCGTAGCCGGTGGCCGCGGCGCCGGCCGCGAAGACTTCCCGGAAGTGCTCGCTCGTCGCCGACCAGCACGACTCGCCGTCGAGCGGTACGTAGGCGTCGAGATGCACCAGTCGTGAGACCCGGCCGTCAGCGCGGTCCGCCGCGGCGGCGATCACCATCCCGGCGTAGCTGTGGCCGACGAGCGTCGCGCTGGTGATGTGGGCGCGATCGAGGTGTCGCAACACGTCGTCGGCGTGCGTGTCGAGGTTGGCGGTCGCGACCGTCGCGTTGTCGTCGTCGGGCCGCAGACCGGTCAGGGTCAGGGCGTGCACGGTGTGACCAGCCCGCTCCAGCAGCGGAACCACCGCCTCGAACGCCCAGGAGCCCTTCCACCCGCCGGGCACGAGGACGAACGTCGCCATGGGGTTCTCCTTCTCTTGAGCTGCGGCATCGAGGTACGCCGCATCGATGCCAGGTGGCTCGGTCCGGCGTCCTCCGCGGCGCGGAACCACGGCCCGAGGATAGTTTCGCCGCACCTGGCGTGGGTGGACGGCATCGACGGGGTTTGGTGGGTGGGCGATAGGCTGCGGGCGGCGTCCGAGTGACCTAAGGGGTACGGGTGATAGGCGGAACAGCTCGCGCGGCGGTCACGGTCTGCGGGCAATCGACGTGAGCGACGGCTTGCGTCGCGGGGACCCGACCCGCCTCGGTGGGTACGACGTGCTTGACCGGCTCGGCGACGGGGGCATGGGCACCGTCTTCCTGGCCCGGTCGCCGCAGGGACGGCGGGTGGCGGTCAAGGTCGTCCGTCCGGAGTTCTCGCATGACGAGGAGTTTCGTGGTCGGTTTCGCAGCGAGGTGAACCGCGCCCGCCAGGTGCCACCGTTCTGCACTGCCGAGGTCCTGGACGCCGACCCGGACCACAACCCGCCGTACCTGGTGGTGGAGTACGTCGAGGGCCCCAGCCTGGCCCAGGTGATCCGGGAGCAGGGGCCGCTGGGGGCCGCGCAGGTGCACAGCATCGCGGTCGGGGTGGCTACCGCGCTCACCGCCATCCATGGCGCCGGGGTGATCCACCGGGATTTGAAGCCGGCAAACGTCCTGGTCGCACCGGGCGGGATCAAGGTCATCGACTTCGGCATCGCCCGAGCGTTCGAGGCCACGAGCCAGCACACCCGGACCAACCAGGTGGTCGGGACCGTCTCGTACATGGCCCCGGAGCGGTTCGACGCGACGTCCGGCCACCCGGTGGGCCCGCCGGCGGACATCTTCGCCTGGGGTGCCCTTGTCGCTCACGCCGCGACCGGCCGCAACCCGTTCGGGGGCGACTCGCCTACCGCCACCGCGATGCGGATCCTCACGCAACCGCCGGACCTGGCCGGCCTCGGCGGTGCGTTGCGGGAGTTGGTCTCCCGGGCCCTGGAGAAGGACCCCGCTGCCCGGCCCACCGCCCGGGAACTGCTCGACGGACTGTTGACCGTGGCGAATCAGGGGGGTGCCGCCGGGGCGGCCCAACGTTTGGCGGAGATGTCGACGGTGCGCGCGGCGAGCGCTGGCGGTGGTGCTGACCAGGGGCAGCGGTCGACGCCGTCGGCCGGAGGCGCGGGCTCGGGACGGCGTGGCTGGCTCATCGCTCTGGGGTCGGTCGCCGCGGTGGTCGCGGTGCTGGTGCCGGCCTTCGTGTTCGGCCCGAAACTGCTGGACGACCAGGCCAAACCAGGCCCGACCGGTTCGACGGCGGCGGGGAGCCCGGCAGCCGGCGGTGCGTCGGCCGCCGCGTCCACGCCGGCGGCGGCCCCGTCGACCGGGTCACCGTCGGCCGCCGCCGACCCCACCCAGGCCATCCTTGCCGGGCAGCGGCGAATCCTGCTGCACGTGGTGGAGATCGACCGCGACCTGTCGCTGCCGTCGCACGGCGAGCTTGAGGTCGGCGACGGGACCGGCAAGGAGGCGCTCTTCGTGCTCGAACCGGTCGGTGTCGACTTCATGATCAAGTCGGTGAACCCGGAGATCGCCCACCGACCGTGCCTCGGCGTCAAGAGAGACGGCGAGGGGGAAAAGTCGCTCGTGGGAGCCGACTGCCGGCCGACCAAGGCCACCCTGTTCTCGATAACCCGCGAGGGCAGGGACGACAAGGGGCGCACCTCCTACGCCCTCGTCAACGAGGAGTACGGCCCGGTGCAGTGGAGCCCGACGAGAAAGGTGATCTACGTCGAGTTTCTCGGTGACGCCCCGCTCGACACCACCTTCAGCATGGTCGACCGGGGCGCGGTCTGACGACTGGGAAGACCCGACCGTCGCCGAGAGTCGGCGTCGCATTCCGCCATTGCCGGCCGTGGAAATCCGGCACCGAATGGGCCGTCGGCCGGTGCGGCCCGGCCGCAGTGATCTATAGTTCGCCGCGGTCACGCAGCCAGTCGAAGATCAGCCCGTCCACTGGGGATGACTTCTCCCTGTCGGAGTAGTCGAGCCAGGACATCTCCTCGATCTCCGAACCCGGCGTGAGGTCACCCTGGTAATCGGCGCGATAGCAGGTCATCCGGACGATGACGCCCTCGGACTTTCCGTGCGCCTGGGCCTCGAAGACCTTCATCGGCTCGATGGATTCGCTGATCAGCTCGACGCAGAGCTCTTCTCGGATTTCGCGCTTGAGGGCCTCGTGGTCCGTCTCGCCCGCTTCCCGCTTGCCGCCCGGAATGTACCAGGCATCTTTGCCGTACGACCTGGTGCTCAGGATCTTGCCCTCTATCACGTGCACCCACGCGAGTTTGTCGATGACCTGCATTCTCACCTCTCGCCCATGTGGTCGACCATTGACTTGATGCGGTCGCGGTGGGCACAGCATTGCTGGATCAGTGCCAGCTCGGTGGCGAATTCCGCGCACAGTGCGGCCCAGTGACCGAGCAGGCCACGATGGCGCTCGGCTGGGGAAACTCCCGCAGGCCCCAGCGTAGACGCCGCATCGTTCCAGCCGGGCGATCGGGTCGTGGACAGAGCCGACCCGGAACTCCGATTCACCAATGCGGCGCACACCGGACCCTGCCCAGGTCGAAGCGACGGTAATCGTGGTCGGCGCGCTGCGAGACGGAAACGAACGACGTCGGGTCCGGCGAGGACGGTCGGGGCCGGCGCCTACCCGTCCGTGCAAAATTCGGCGAAACATTGATCGGTCTGCGCATTCTGTCCGTGCATAAGGAAAGTGGGTGCGGATGCGCCCCTTGGAGCGGAGGAATCGCATGCTCAGCACGTCTCACTCTCGGGTCCGGGCCCTCGCGGTCATCAGCATGGCCGGTGTCGTGGCGGCGATCGGCGCGGTGACCCACCAAGCGTCCGCCACCGAGGTGGCCGCGCCGGCAGCCGTGGCCGCGCCGGCAGCCGTGGCCGCGCCGGCAGCCGTGGGCGCCGACGCACGCCGGGTCGACATCCCGCGCATCGCCTCGGCGATCAAGCCGCCGGCGGGGGCGCGCCCCGTCGGCGCGTACGTCGTCACGCGCGGAACGCAGACCTACACGTGTGCCGGCGGTGTGTTCACCGGCGCGTCCGTGCCGGAGGCTCAGCTCCTCGGCACGGGCGGCCGGGTCCACCACTTCGGGGGCCCGAGTTGGCAGTCCGAGCGGGACGGCTCACTGATCACGGCGAAGAAGACCGCGGAGAGCCCGCGGCCGGGGACGATCCCCGAGCTGCTGTTGACCGTGGACACCCACAGCGGCACCGGCATTCTCGGCAACGTCGCGTACATCAGCCGTCTGTTGACCTCGGGTGGCGTCGCCCCGGCCGGCGCCTGTGTCGACGGCGCGACGGCGGCCGTGCCGTACGGGGCGGTCTACGTCTTCTGGGCAGCGAAGCGCTGACGGCCGCGTCCCGATGCCGCCGAACGTGGTGAGCCAGGGATCGTGCCTCATGGGTGGCCATCGATGTTAACGTAAACGATCGGTGGTCTTCAACGGGCCGGCCGCAGTCCTGCTCCGACGGGTTGGGTGGCGGTCTGTGGTTGATCAGTGCGAAGTCATCGCGCCCTGGGTCGCGGCGCGCCACCGCCTGATGTTCCCAGCACGTTACGTCTTGACGAACGACATGTTATCGCTCACAGTCGATGGCTAAGGACGACGACACCTTCGGCTTGCCGGGCAAGCCTGCTTCGTCGACCTCGAACCAGGCGTGCGTCAGGGTGTGCAGGTGTCTTGTTAGCGCTAACTTCCTCGACGCATGCACCCGGGCACGTGTCGCGGTGCGCCCATCTCGGGCAGGCCGTTTGGCTTTGGTCACTGAAGGAGGATCATGTCTGCCCTCGATAGGTCTCCATCGATCGCGCCGCCGACGCGGCGGCGTTGGTGGTTGCCCCGCATTATCGCCGCTGGCGCGGCGGCGATGCTGGTCGGCGCTGCCGCAGTAGCGGTGGTATCGTCGCCCGCTGCCGCAGCGACGGTCGACACGAGCGCGTGGTACGTGCTGATCAACCGCAACAGCAACAAGGCCCTGGACGTGTACAACCTGGCCACGAACGACGGTGCCCGGATCACCCAGTGGACCCGCAACAACGGCAACCAGCAGCAGTGGCAGTTCGTCGACTCCGGCGGTGGCTACTACCGGGTGAAGTCGCGGCTGTCCGGCAAGGTGCTGGACGTCTCCGGCCGCTCGACCGCCGACGGCGGGCCGATCGTGCAGTGGAGCGACAACAACGGCACCAACCAGCAGTTCCGGTTGGCCGACTCGGACAGCGGCTACGTCCGGCTGATCAACCGCAACAGCAACAAGGTGATGGAGGTGCAGGGCGCCTCGACCGCCGACGGCGGCAACATCGTGCAGTACGCCGACTGGAACGGCACCAACCAGCAGTGGCAGCTCGTCCGCGTCGACGGTGGGAGCAACCCCACCACGCCGCCGCCGACGTCGCCCCCGCCGGGTGGCGTGTGCGACCTTCCCTCGACGTACCGCTGGTCGTCGAGTGGCGTGTTGGCGACTCCGAAGTCGGGTTGGGTGTCGCTCAAGGACTTCACCGTGGCCCCGTTCAACGGCCAGCAGCTGGTCTACGCCACCACGCACGACTTCGGCGACAGCTGGGGTTCGATGAACTTCAGCCTCTTCTCGAACTGGTCGCAGATGGCCTCGGCCACCCAGACCGGGATGAACTCGGGGACCGTCGCGCCGTCGTTGTTCTACTTCGCGCCGAAGAACATCTGGGTGCTGACCTACCAGTGGGGGGCCGGGGCGGCGTTCCACTACCGCACCTCGACCAACCCGACCAACCCGAACGGCTGGTCGGCGGCGCAGCCGATGTTCACCGGGAGCATCACCGGTTCGGGTACGGGGCCGATCGACCAGACGGTCATCGCCGACGACACGACCATGTACCTGTTCTTCGCCGGCGACAACGGCAAGATCTACCGGACCAGCATGCCGATCGGGAACTTCCCCGGTAACTTCGGCAGCAGCTACACGACCATCATGAGTGACACGCAGAACAACCTGTTCGAGGCTCCGCAGGTCTACAAGCTGCAGGGTCTGAACAAGTACCTCATGATCGTCGAGGCGATCGGTTCGACCGGCCGCTACTTCCGCTCGTTCACGGCCACCAGCCTGAACGGTACGTGGACGCCGCAGGCCGCGAGCCAGAGCAACCCGTTCGCCGCCAAGGTCAACAGTGGTGCCACCTGGACCAACGACATCAGCCACGGTGAGCTGCTGCGCACCAGCGCCGACCAGACCATGACTGTCGACGCCTGCA
>NZ_JBEZDJ010000043.1:0-52628 GCF_040648275.1 Micromonospora sp. NPDC049171 | reverse complement strand
ACCCCGGGTTCACATTGTTTTTAGCCCCACCACTCGCCGACGAAACTGGCAATAACCTCATGATCAACGCGGGTTTGGGCGGATGAGGTGGGGTGGACGGGGAAGGGCGCGCCGGCTAACCGGCGCGCCCTTCCTGCGAGCGGTGGTTCGGGGGGATCACATGCTGGAGATGTCGCCCTGCTTGGCGCGGACGGCTTCGGCGGCCTCCAGGAGGCTGGCGCGCTCGTCGGCGTCCAGGTCGGTCTCGACGACCCGCTTGACGCCCTCGGCGCCGATCTCCGCCTCGACGCCGAGGTAGACACCGGAGATGCCGTACTCACCGTCGACCCAGGCGCAGACCGGCATGACCTCACCGGAGTCCTCGGCGACGGCCTTCGCCATCCGGGCGGCGGCGGCGGACGGGGCGTAGTACGCCGAACCGGTCTTGAGCAGCGCGACCACCTCGGCGCCACCGTTGCGGGTCTTGACGACCAGCTCCTCGATCTGCTCGGCCGGCATCGCGTCGCGCAGCGGCTTGCCGTTGACGGTGCTCTTGGAGGGCACCGGCACCATGGTGTCGCCGTGTGAGCCCAGGGTCAGCGTGCGTACCGACGCGACCGGCACGCTCAGTGCCTCGGCGACGAAGTTGCTGAACCGGGCAGTGTCCAGCATGCCGGCCTGGCCGAGGACCCGGTTCTTCGGGAACTGGGTGGCGAGCTGCGCCAGGGCGGTCATCTCGTCCAGCGGGTTGGAGACCACGATGACGACGGCGCTCGGCGCGTACTTGGCGACGTTCTCGGCGACCTGCCGGACGATCTTGGCGTTGGTCTCCAGCAGGTCCATCCGGCTCATGCCGGGCTTGCGCGGCAGACCAGCGGTGATCACGACGACGTCGGAGCCCTCGATGGCCTCGTAGCCCTCACCGTTGGCACCGGTGGTCACACCGACCACCTTGGTCTCGAAGCCCTCGATGGCCCGGGACTGGTTGAGGTCGAGTGCGAGACCCGCGGGCTTGCCCTCCACGATGTCGGTGATCACTACGGTGTCGAAGACGTCGTACTCGGCCAGGCGCTGTGCGGTGGTGGAGCCGTAGAAGCCAGCCCCGACGACAGTGACCTTCTTACCCATGGTCGTCCCACTCCCTGATACCAGTCGGTTTTCCGGACCGTATCAGTCATCCTGGCACCCATCCGGCCAGGGGCGGCGGCCATCGCCGGGATGGGGCGAACGTCACCGCCGTCCTGGTTCGACACCCGACGGGCGAGTCAGCCGCGCTCGGCGCGCTCCACGACGTTGCTGAGCAGCATGGCCCGGGTCATCGGGCCCACGCCGCCCGGCATGGGGACCAGCGCGCCGGCCGTCTCGGCCACCTCCGGGTCCACGTCACCGGTGTAGCGGCCCTTGCCGTCCGCGCCGATCACGCGCGTGATGCCGACGTCGACCACGACCGCGCCCGGGTTGATCATGTCGGCGGTGAGCAGGCCCGGTACGCCGGCCGCGACGATGACGATGTCGGCGCCGCGGGTGTGCGAGGCGAGGTCGAGGGTGCCGGTGTGGCACAGGGTGACGGTGGCGTTCTCGCTGCGGCGGGTGAGCAGCAGGCCGAGCGGCCGGCCGACGGTGTTGCCGCGGCCGACCACGGCGACGGTGGCGCCGCGCAGGGCCACGTCGTGCCGGCGGAGCAACTCGACGATGCCGCGCGGGGTGCAGGGCAGCGGGCCGTCGTAGCCGAGCACGAGCCGACCCAGGTTGACCGGGTGCAGACCGTCGGCGTCCTTGTCCGGGTCGATCAACTCCAGCACCCGCTGGGTGTCGAGGTGGGCTGGCAGCGGCAGTTGGACGATGTAGCCGTGGCACGCCGGGTCGGCGTTCAGCTCGGCCAGCACGTCGTCGACCTGCTGCTGGGTGGCGTCGGCCGGCAACTCGCGGCGGATCGAGGCGATGCCGACCTCGGCGCAGTCGCGGTGCTTGCCGTTGACGTACGCCTGGCTGCCCGGGTCCGCCCCGACCAGGACCGTGCCGAGCCCGGGGGTGATGCCGCGTTCCGCGAGTGCCTTGACCCGTATCCGCAGCTCGTCCTTGATCTCCGCCGCGGTTGCCTTGCCGTCCAGAAGCGTCGCCGTCACGACCAGATCGTCTCACGGCCATCGCCCGCCGTTCGGACGACCTCGCTTCAGCGGCCCGCCACCAGCTGGTCACCATCGACCACGTGTGACGTTCGGTGACGTGGCGCTAGTCACTCTCAGTCACATATTGTGGATTCGGTCACCGGCGAACCAGACACGCCGCTGCGGCAAGGCAGAGACCGGACGACCGGACGAGAGGGCGTCAGCACGGCCGAGGCCGGCACAGCGTGCGCGCGAGCCGACCCAATATGTGCAGCCAGAGGGCGCATAGGTCGAATTTTGCTAGCAGAAACGCCGGCCTCCGACAAGCCCGGCGGTGCCGGACCGTTACCCACCCGCAACCGCGTCGTTGCCGAAGGCCCATCGCCGACCTACCGTTGCCGCTTGTTGCGCAGCGTAACCCAGCGTCGGGCCTGACTGCGCAGCGTGAGGAGATGAGGAGGCACGATGCGAGTTCGTAGACTCGCCGCCTGGACCGCCCTCCCGCTCGCGGTGACGCTGGGCCTCGCGGCCTGCGGCAGCGGCGGAGACGGTGGATCCGGCGGCAGCGCCAGTTCGGCGGTCAGCATTCAGATCGCCGAGCCGAAGCACCTGGTTCCCACCAACACCACCGAGACGTCCGGGTCGCAGGTGCTCGCCGGCCTGTTCAGCCCGCTCGTGGACTACGACGCCCAGAACAAGCCGTACGAGGTCGCCGCGCAGTCGATCACCTCGTCGGACAACAAGGTCTGGACGATCAAGCTCAAGGACGGCTTCACCTTCCACAACGGTGAGAAGGTCACGTCCGAGGACTACATCAACGCCTGGAACTACGGCGCGTACGCCCCCAACGGTCAGGACGCCAACGCCTTCTTCGACAAGATCGCTGGCTACGCGGACCTGCAGGGCAAGGCGCCGAAGGCCAAGGAGATGTCCGGCCTGAAGAAGGTCGACGACGCCACGTTCACCGTGACGCTGTCCGACCCGTACATCGACTTCAAGACCACGCTCGGCTACAACGCGTTCTTCCCCCTGCCGAAGGCCGCGTTCTCGGCCCCGGGCGTGCTCAAGGACGGCTTCGAGCAGGCGCCGATCGGGCAGGGCCCCTTCAAGATGAAGGGCACCTGGCAGCACGACAGCAAGATCGACGTCGAGCGCTTCGACGCGTACCCGGGTGAGAAGCCCAAGGTCAAGGACGTCGAGTTCCGGATCTACCAGCAGCTCACCGCGGCCTACGCGGACGTCCAGGCGGACAACCTGGACGTGCTGCCGACGATCCCCACCGAGAGCCTGAGCACCGCGCCGAGCGACCTGGGCGACAGGTACCAGACCAGCCCGATGTCGTCGTTCCAGTTCCTCGCGTTCCCGACGTTCGACAAGGACTACAGCAACCCGGACGTGCGCAAGGCCATCTCGATGGCGATCGACCGTGACGAGATCACCAAGTCGGTCTTCAAGGGCTCGCAGACGTCGGCGCGTTCCTTCGTCTCGCCGGTCCTGCCGGGCTACCGCGACAACACCACGGGCAAGGCGGGCGAGTTCAACCCGACCGAGGCCAAGAAGCTCTACCAGGCCGCCGGCGGCCCGTCGAAGATCGTCATCTCCTACAACGGCGACGGCGGGCACAAGGACTGGGTCGACGCCACGGTCAACCAGCTCAAGGCCAACCTGGGTGTGGACGCCGTCGGCTCGGCCGAGCCGAAGTTCGCCGACCTGCTCACCAAGGTCGAGAAGAAGCAGCCGGTGGGTGCGTTCCGGATGGGTTGGGTCATGGACTACCCGACCATGGAGGACTACCTCGGCCCGCTGTACAGCACCAACGGCTCGTCGAACTACTACGGCTACAGCAACAAGGAGTTCGACAAGCTGGTCAAGGAGGGTTCCGCCGCCAAGACGCAGGACGAGGCGATCGCCAAGTACCAGCAGGCGGAGGACATCCTGGCCAAGGACATGCCGGTGATCCCGCTCCGCTTCGGCGAGAACGTGTTCGGCCACTCGTCCAAGGTCAAGAACGTGCAGATGGACCTGTTCCAGCGGGTCAACCTCGTCAAGATCGAAGCGGCCAGCTGAGCTGACCATGGTGCGGGCCATCCGGGCGACGACGCCCGGGTGGCCCGACCGCACCACCGGGGCCGGGTCGCGGTAGCGGACCCGGCGTCGGTGGTGCCGGCTTCCCCGGGCCGGACGGCACGTCTCGGATATTTCGGGTACGACCAGAGATGCCGTCCTGCGACCCTTTCGCACATTTCCGGAGAGACTGCTAAGCATGTTCCGCTACATCTTGCGGCGCCTACTGCAGATGGTCCTGGCGTTCTTCGGGACCACCCTGATCGTCTACGCGCTGACATTCGCCGGGCAGGGCGACCCCATCCAGGCGCTCGCCGGTGAGCGGCCGGTGACGCCGGCCCAACGGGCCTACCTGACCGAGAGGTACCACCTGGACGCGACAGGCGTCGGCGGGTTCTTCTACCGCTACTTCGACTACGTGAAGAACCTGCTCCAGGGCAACCTGGGCGAGTCGCTCACCGGTCGGAACATCGGCGACATCCTCCAGCAGGCCTGGCCGGTCACCGTCCAGCTCGCGCTCATCGCGCTCGCCGTGGCGATCATCTTCGGTGTCACCGCCGGCGTGCTCGCCGGCATCCGCCGGGCCAGCATCTTCGACAACTCGACACTGGTGCTGACCCTGCTGGTGCTGGGCATCCCGACGATCGTGCTGGCGCCTCTGGCGCAGTACTTCCTGGGCGTGAAGTGGCAACTCTTCCCACCCACCGCCGGCTCCGACCCGACGTTCTACGCGCTCCTGCTGCCGGGCATCGTGCTCGGCTCGCTGTCGCTGGCCACCGCCCTGCGGCTCACCCGGGCCTCGGTGGCGGAGAACCTACGCGCCGACTACGTCCGGACCGCCCGGTCCAAGGGCCTGGTCAAGCGCCGCATCGTCGTCGTCCACGTGCTGCGCAACTCACTGATCCCGGTGGTCACCTTCCTCGGTGTGGAACTGGGCAACCTGATGAGTGGCGCGATCATCACCGAGGGCGTCTTCAACATCCCCGGCGTGGGCTTCAACCTCTTCCGCGGCATCCGCACCGAGGACGGCCCCCTGGTGGTGGGCATCGTCAGCGTGCTCGTCGTGGTCTACCTGGTCTCGAACCTGGTGGTGGACGTCCTGTACGCCGTACTCGACCCGAGGATCCGCTATGAGTGAGCGCAGCGAGGTGCAGGCATGAGTGAGCGCAGCGAACGAATCATCAGCGCAGCGTGCTTGGGCTCTCATGCCGGCGCCGAGCGCAGCGAGGTGCAGGCATGAGTGACTTCGAGACGGTGGCGGCCAGTGAGAACCAGGCCGCGCGGCGTGGGCCCTCGGGCGAGCCGGGCACACCCAACCAGGTCGGCGCCGCGAACAAGCCCCGCAGCCTGGCCGGAGACGCCTGGCGCGACCTGCGCCGTAACCCGATCTTCTGGATCTCGCTGGCGCTCGTCGTCATCTTCACCCTGATGGCGCTGCTCCCCGGCGTGTTCACCGCCAACAACCCGAACGACTGCCTGCTCTCCCGGCAGCACGCCGGGCCGTCCGGCGGGGCCATCTTCGGGTACGACTTCCAGGGCTGCGACACGTACTCCCGGGCGGTCTACGGCACCCGGGCCTCGCTGCTGGTCGGCGCGCTCGCCGCGCTCGGCACCGGGATCATCGCGCTGGTGATCGGCATGCTGGCCGGTTACTTCGGCCGCTGGGTCGACGCGGTGCTCTCCCGGGTGATCGACGTGGTGCTCGGCATCCCGCTGCTGCTGGCCGCGATCGTGCTGCTCAAGCGGGTCTCCAGCGACAGCCAGTGGGCACGGATCGGTGCTGTCGTCTTCGTGCTGGCCCTGCTCGGCTGGACCACCGCCGCCCGGGTGGTCCGCTCGTCGGTGATCACCGCCAAGGAACAGGACTACGTCTCGGCGGCCCGGATGCTCGGCGCGGGCAACGGTCGGATCATGTGGCGGCACATCCTGCCGAACTCGCTGGCCCCGGTCATCGTCGTGCTGACCATCGCGCTCGGCTCGTTCATCGCGGCCGAGGCGACGCTGTCGTTCCTGGGCATCGGCCTGAAGGCGCCGACCATCTCCTGGGGCCAGGACATCGACACCGGCCGCATCCACATGCGGGAGGCGGCCGCGCCGCTGATCGTCCCGTCCGCATTCCTCGCGCTGACCGTGCTGGCGTTCATCATGCTCGGCGACGCGATCCGTGACGCCTTCGACCCGAAGCTGCGGTGAGACACTCATGACCGTCCAACCCACACCCGCCTCCACCACGCCCGAGGGCGGCCACCTGCTGGAGTTGCGGGACCTGCACGTCGAGTTCCGCACCAACGAGGGCGTGGCCCGGGTGATCAACGGCGTGTCGTACCACCTGGACGCCGGCGAGACGCTTGCCGTGCTCGGCGAATCGGGCTCCGGCAAGTCGGTCACCGCCCAGGCGATCATGGGCATCCTGGACACCCCACCCGCGCTCGTCCGCTCCGGCCAGATCCTCTACCAGGGTCAGGACCTGCTCACCCGCTCCGAGGAGCAGCGTCGACAGGTACGCGGCAAGGAGATCGCGATGATCTTCCAGGACGCGCTGTCCGCCCTGAACCCGGTGTTTCCGGTCGGCTGGCAGATCGGCGAGACGCTGCGCCAGCGCGCCGGCATGTCCCGGGCCGACGCCCGGCGGCGCGCCATCGAGCTGATGGATCTGGTCAAGATCCCAGGAGCCGCCAAGCGGATCGGCGACTACCCGCACCAGTTCTCCGGCGGCATGCGCCAGCGCGTCATGATCGCGATGGCCCTGGCGCTGGACCCGAAGGTGCTGATCGCCGACGAGCCCACCACGGCGCTCGACGTGACAGTCCAGGCCCAGATCATGGACCTGCTGGCCGACCTGCGCCGGGAACGCGACATGGCGATGATCCTGATCACCCACGACCTGGGTGTGGTCGCCGGTGTCGCGGACCGGATCGCGGTCATGTACGCCGGCCGGATCGTCGAGCACGCCGACGTCCGCTCGCTCTACAAGGCGCCCGCCCACCCGTACACCAAGGGTTTGTTGGAGTCGATCCCGCGCCTGGACGTCCGCGGCGAGGAACTGTCGACGATCAAGGGGTTGCCGCCGAACCTGATGCGCATCCCGTCCGGCTGCCCGTTCCACCCGCGGTGCCCGTACGTCCAGCAGGTCTGCGTGGACGTCGTACCCCACGACCTGGTCCTCGGCGACGGCCGGACCAGCGCTTGCCACTTCGCGCAGGAGGTCCGTGATGACAGCGTCGCCCGCTAGTCCCGCCAAGGTCCGCGGCGAGACGATCCTCTCCGTCGACAACCTGGTGAAGCACTTCCCGATCACCCAGGGCGTCCTGTTCCAGCGGCAGATGGGCGCGGTCAAGGCCGTCGATGGGGTGAGCTTCGAGCTGCGTCGGGGCGAGACGCTGGGCGTGGTCGGCGAGTCCGGCTGCGGCAAGTCCACCCTCGCCCGGCTGCTGATGCGGCTGGAGACGCCCACCTCCGGCCGGGCCACCCTGGAAGGTCGGGACCTGTTCAAGGCCTCCGGGGGCGAGCTGCGTCGGGTACGCCGCAACATGCAGATGGTGATGCAGGACCCGTACACCTCGCTGAACCCGCGGATGACCGTCGGCGACATCATCGGCGAGCCGTTCGAGATCCACCCGGATGCCGCCCCGAAGGGCAGCAAGGCCAAGCGGGTCCAGGAGCTGCTCGACCTGGTGGGGCTCAACCCGGAGCACATCAACAGGTACCCGCACCAGTTCTCCGGCGGTCAGCGGCAGCGCATCGGCATCGCCCGCGCGCTCGCCCTGCGGCCCGAGATCATCGTCTGCGACGAGCCGGTGTCGGCCCTGGACGTCTCCATCCAGGCCCAGGTAATCAACCTGCTCAAGCAGCTCCAGGACGAGCTGGGACTGTCGTACATCTTCATCGCCCACGACCTGTCCGTGGTGCGGCACATCGCCGACCGGGTCGCGGTGATGTACCTCGGTCGGATCGTCGAGATCGGCACCGAGGACGAGATCTACGAGCGAGCCACCCACCCGTACACCCAGGCTCTGCTCTCCGCGGTGCCGGTGCCGGACCCGGAGGCCCGCGACCAGCGCAACATGATCCGGCTGGTCGGTGACGTGCCCAGCCCGGCCGACCCGCCGAGCGGCTGCCACTTCCGCACCCGCTGCTGGAAGGCCCAGGACATCTGCGCCGTCGAAGACCCGGCGACCGTTCCCCGGGCGGCCGACCCCCACCCGTCGGCCTGCCACTTCGCCGAACTCCGCCCAACCCCCTAACCCACCCCCCGGCCCACCCCCCACCCCCGCCCCCACCCCCGCCCTTCAGCGCGTTGATCATGGAGTTATTGCCCGGCCGACCGGCGTGTCGGCGCTATAACCTCATGATCAACGGGGCGAGGGGGTGGGACCGGTGGGGGTGCGACCGGTGGGGGTGGGACCGGTGGGGTGGGGGGTGGGGGGGTTAGTGGTAGAAGTGGCGGGTGTTGGTTAGGTACATTGTTACGTTTGCCTTTTTTGCCGCTTCGATTACTTCCTCGTCGCGGATGGAGCCTCCGGGCTGCACGATGGCGCGGACGCCGGCGTCGATGAGGATCTGCGGGCCGTCGGCGAACGGGAAGAACGCGTCCGACGCCGCGACCGAGCCCCTCGCCCGGTCGGCACCGGCGCGGGTGACGGCGAGCTGCGCCGAGTCGACCCGGTTGACCTGACCCATGCCGACCCCGACGGTGGCGCCGTTCTTGGCCAGCAGGATCGCGTTGCTCTTCACCGCGCGGACCGCCCGCCAGGCGAACGCGAGGTCCCGCAGCAGCTCCTCGTCGGCGGCCTCGCCGGTCGCCAACTGCCAGTTGGCCGGGTCGTCGCCGGGGGCGTGCACCCGGTCGGCGACCTGGGTGAGCACGCCACCGGTAATCTGCCGCCACTCGACCGGCGCCGGGGTCCAGGCCGGCGCCCGCAGCAGCCGGATGTTCTTCTTGCCCTGCAACACCTCGACCGCGCCCTCGTCGAAGCCGGGGGCGACCACCACCTCGGTGAAGATGTCGGCGACCTGCCGGGCCAGCTCGACCGAGACCGACCGGTTGACCGCGATCACGCCGCCGAACGCCGACACCGGGTCGCAGGCGTGCGCCAGGCGGTGCGCCTCGGCCACGTCCGCGCCCACCGCGATGCCGCACGGGTTGGCGTGCTTGATGATCGCCACCGCCGGCTGGTCGGCGAAGTCGTTCGCGGCCCGCCAGGCGGCGTCCGCGTCAACGTAGTTGTTGTACGACATCTCCTTGCCGTGCAACTGCTCGGCCTGGGCCAGACCCGCCGGGGCGTCCGGGTCGGTGTAGAGCGCGGCCGGCTGGTGCGGATTTTCCCCGTAGCGCAGCACCGTCGACTTACGCAGTGCCGACCCGGCGAACGTTGGCCAGGAGTCGTCGGCCGGGGCCAGCTCCCGGGCACACCACTGGGCCACCGCCACGTCGTACTCGGCGATGTCCGCGAACGCGCGGGCGGCCAGCGCGCGGCGCTGCGCCAGGGTGAAGCCACCCTCGCCGAGCGCGCCGAGCAGCGCCGGGTAACCGGCCGGGTCGGTGAGCACGGCGACCGAGGCGTGGTTCTTGGCGGCGGCCCGCACCATGGCCGGGCCACCGATGTCGATCTGCTCCACGCACTCCTCGACGCCGGCGCCGGACGCGACTGTCGCCTGGAACGGGTAGAGGTTGGAGACCAGCAGGTCGAACGCCGCCACGCCCAGCTCGTCGAGCTGTGCGACGTGCGTGTCCTTGCGCAGGTCGGCGAGGAGACCGGCGTGCACCTTCGGGTGCAGGGTCTTCACCCGGCCGTCGAGCACCTCGGGGAAACCGGTCACCGTCTCCACCGGCGTCACCGGGACACCGGCGGCGGCGATGGTGCCCGCCGTGCTGCCGGTGGAGACGATCTCCACGCCGGCCGCGTGCAGGGCCTGGGCCAGCTCGACCAACCCGGTCTTGTCGTAGACGCTGACCAGCGCCCGCCTGATCGGGCGGCGCCCGTCCTGAGTGGGACTCACGGAACCGTGACCTTCCTTCCGGTAATGGTCCAGCCTTCGCGGACCAGGCGACCGACCTGCTCGACGAGCTGACGCCGCTCGGCTTCCTTGATGCGCTCGGTGAGCGTGTCCACGTCGTCGTCGTCGAGCACCGGCACCGCGACCTGCGCCACGATCGGCCCGGTGTCCATGCCGGCGTCGACGAAGAAGAGGGTGGCCCCGGTGAGCTTCACGCCGTAGGCGAGAGCGTCGCGGGGGCCGTGGATGCCGGGGAACGCCGGCAGCAGCGTGTTGTGCGTGTTCAGGTAGCGGTCGCCGAAGGCCGCGAGGAAGTGCGGGCCCACCAGCTTGAGGAAACCGGCGGAGATGACCAGGTCGGGTTGGTGCTTCGCGACGTGCGCGGTGAGCGCCACGTCCCAGTCTTCCCGGGTGTCGTGGTCGCGGACCCGCTCGACGAACGTCGGCACGCCGGCCGCGGCGGCCCGGTCCAGGCCCGCGATGCCGTCGCGGTCCGCGCCGACCGCGACGACCTGTGCGCCGTACGCGGGGTCGACGGCGGCATCCAGCAACGACTGGAGGTTGCTTCCGGAGCCGGAGACGAGGACGACGATGCGGGCGACAGGCGCGGGCTCGGTCACCGGGCCACCCTATCGGGCAGGTCAGGATGCCCTTCCGCTGGGCGGTGCGCCGATCGTCGACGGTGCTGACGAGCATCGACCCGGTACGCTGCCGCTCGCTCGGGCCGAACGTCGTCACGACCCACGCCCGTCACTGCCTCGACACGCGGAACTGGCCAAGAAGGGCCCTTTCCCGCGCTTTGGGGGAGATGTCCTCCGGCTGCGGCACTGGGCTTTGGGAGGACTGACCGCGATCATGGATGGAAACAACAGCAGTAACTGACGGAACCAGTCCAAGGAGCTTTTCGAATGCAGCCCGGTAACCCCGGTCAGGACCCGTACGGCCAGCAGCCCAACCAGGACCCGACCGCCCCTCCGCCGCCACCCGCCCCGTACGGCCAGCAGCCCACCTCCGGCCAGCCGTACGGCCAGCAGGATCCGTACGCGGCACCGCAGGCCCCATACGGCCAGCAGCCCACCTCGGGTCAGCCGTACGGCCAGCCGCCGGCGTACCAGGACCCGTACGGCCAGCCGCTGCAGTACGGCACCGGCCCGACGTACCCGAACGCCGGGTACCCGCAGGCGCAGGGGCAGAACAACACCCTCGGCCTGGTGTCGATGATCCTCGGTATCGCGTCGATCCCGCTGCTGTGCTGCTTCTACCTGGGCATCCCGGTCGGCATCGCGGCCGTGGTCACCGGTTACCTCGCCAAGCAGAAGGTCGCCCAGGGCCAGGCCAGCAACGCCGGGCAGGCCAAGGCCGGCCTGATCTGCGGTGCGGTCGGCGTCGTGCTCGGCATCCTGCTGATCATCCTGCTCGTGGTGGCACAGGTCACCCTGCCCACCCAGCCCTGACCGGGCCGTTGTCGACGGGGCGCTCCGGATTCGTCCGGAGCGCCCCGCGCTCGTCCAGCACGAAGGCATGCGCCGGGTGCGCCCCGCGCTCGTTCAGCACCGAGTCCGGCGCGAGGGCATGCGCCGGGGCGCCCCGCGCTCGTTCGTTCAGCGCGAGGGCACGCGCGGAGGCATCGCGGCCTGCTGGGCGGGGGCGCGGGTGAGCGCTCGGGTGGCCGCGGCACCGAGCAGCGCGCCGACCGCGATGACACCCGCCGCCACCGCCCCGACCTGCCAGCCCACCGGCCCGACCTGGGCCAGCCGACCGGCACCGAGCGGCCCGCCGGAAACCGCGGCGGCCACGCCGATCAGCACCCCGGCCACCGGCCCGGCCAGCGCCGCGGGCGCCAACACCTCGGCCCACCGATGCGGGGCCCGCTCCGGCCCGGCGAGTCGAGCCAGCCGGCGGGCGAGCAGCCAGCCGGCGACCATCCCGGCCAGCACCGGCACCGCGAGCAGAAGAGCACCGAAACCGTCCACCGGGCCTCGCGGCAGGCCGGCGAGCAAGGGCACGGCCGGCAACGCGCCGACCGACACCTCGCTGGTGCGGACCGCGGTGTCGGTGCCCACCGCGAAACCCGGCCCGAGCAGGTAGCTGGCCGACCAGACCGCCGCGTTCGGCGCGTACGCCACGCTGACCAGGGTGATCCCGGCCTGGCCGGCGACCCCGGTCCGGTACGCGCCGATCATGTCGGCCGCGTCGCCGCCGCCGGTGGCCACCGCCAGGCCGGCCGCGCCGGCACCCGCGCCGAGCAGCAGCAGCCCGGCCACCAGCCCGGTGCGAACGCCGTCGCGCACCGGGCCCGGCAGCCAGCCGACGACAACCTGGGTCACGGCGGTGATGCGGGTGGCGCCGACCAGCGCGGCGAGTGTGCCGACCACAGCGAACGTCACCCCCGCCCGGAGCACTGACACGTCCGGTCCGTCGGCGCCGATCAGCACCGCCGCGAGCGCGCCGAGCAGCGCGTAGGCGATGCCGACCGCGCCCGCGGCGAGCAGCGCCCGACGCGGTGAGCGGGTGTCGCGGGCACCGATCGCACGGCTGACGTGCACTCCGGCCCGGGTCAGCCGCCAGAGCGCGAGCACGGTCAGCGCCAGCGGGGCGAGCCCGAGCGGACCGGACTCGGTGTGCAGCCCCACGCCGTGCCCGAGCAGCCAGCCGCCCAGTGCGGTGCGCAGCGTGTTGGTCAGGGTGCTGGAATCCGTGCCGAGGTGCACCAGGCCGAGGACGATGGCGACCGGCAGGTAGGAGGTGAGGGCAGCCCAACCGGCCGCCACCCCGGCGGCGACGGGCAACGGCGCTCGCCCGCGTGGCGACCCGGCCGGGCGGGGCGCGGGCACCCGTCGGGCCGGTGCGGCACGATCGACCGGCCGGTCGTCGGCGCGCACACCGCCGGGACGGCTGGGACGGTCAGGGGTGACGGGGGACATCCGCTCTACTCTGGCACGTCGCGCGGGCCGTGGCAGTCCGATAACCCACCCGAAGGGCGACGAGTTGACCGAACCCGGGCCCCCGGCCACCCGGTCCGGTCTAGCCTCGGCCGAAGGGGGCGCCAGTCGCCGCCGCCCGGGTCGGGTCCGCCGGTCGCGGTCCGCCGGCCCGCCGCCGACGAACGCCCGGAGGACGCTGTGACGACGCCATACCCGCCACCACCGCCACCACCGGCCCGGGGACGGGACCGGACCACGCTCTGGGGCGTGCTGGGCATCGTGTTGGGGCTGATCTGCTGCGGCATCCTGGGCATCATCTTCGGCTACCTGTCCATCCGCGACGCCCGGCGCAACGGGCAGTCACCGGTGCTGGGCTACCTCGCCATCGTGTTCGGCGTGATCAACATCATCGGCGGGGCGATCCTGCGCGCCACCGGCAACTACCCGTTCTGGAACAACGACTGACCAGTTCACCACCGCGTACGCCGAAGGGGGCCGACCGGCTGCGGTCGACCCCCTTCGGTGTTGCCTGGCCGGCTCAGCTGCCGGACATGATCTCCCGCATCAGGTTCGCGGTCTCGGTCGGCGTCTTGCCGACCTTGACGCCGACCGCCTCCAGCGCCGCCTGCTTCCCCTCGGCGGTGCCGGCCGAGCCGGAGATGATCGCACCGGCGTGACCCATGGTCTTGCCGGGCGGAGCGGTGAAGCCGGCGATGTAGCCGACCACCGGCTTGGTGACGTTGGCCTTGATGAACTCGGCGGCGCGCTCCTCGGCGTCACCACCGATCTCACCGATCATCACGATGGCGTCGGTCTCCGGGTCGGCCTCGAACGCCGCCAGCGCGTCGATGTGGGTGGTCCCGATGATCGGGTCACCACCGATGCCGACGCAGGTGGAGAAGCCGATGTCGCGCAGCTCGTACATCATCTGGTAGGTCAGCGTGCCGCTCTTGCTGACCAGGCCGATGCGGCCGGAGCCGGTGATGTCGGCCGGGATGATGCCGGCGTTGGACGCGCCGGGCGAGGCGATGCCGGGGCAGTTCGGCCCGATGATCCGGGTCTGCTCACCCTTCGCCACGTTGTACGCCCAGAACGACGCGGTGTCGTGCACCGGGACGCCCTCGGTGATCACCACGGCCAGCGGGATCGTGGCGTCGATCGCCTCGACCACGGCGGCCTTGGTGAACTGCGGCGGCACGAAGATGACCGTGACGTCGGCACCGGTCTCGGCCATCGCATCCGCGACGGACGCGAAGACCGGCAGCTCGGTGCCGTCGAAGTCGACCTTCTGGCCCGCCTTGCGCGGGTTGACGCCACCCACCACGTTGGTGCCGGCGGCCAGCATCCGCCGGGTGTGCTTGGAACCCTCGGAACCGGTCATCCCCTGAACGATGACCTTCGAGTCCTTGGTCAGCCAGATAGCCATGATCAGACCCCCGCAGCTGCCAGCTCGGCGGCCCGCTCGGCCGCACCGTCCATGGTGTCCACCCGCTGCACGAGCGGGTTGTTCGCGCCGTCCAGGATCGCCCGGCCGGCCTCGGCGTTGTTGCCGTCGAGACGGACGACGAGCGGCTTGGTGACCTGCTCGCCACGCTGCTCCAGCAGCGCCAACGCCTGGATGATGCCGTTGGCGACCTCGTCGCAGGCGGTGATGCCGCCGAAGACGTTGACGAAGACACTCTTCACGGCCGGGTCGGAGAGCACGATCTCCAGCCCGTTCGCCATCACCGCGGCGCTCGCGCCGCCGCCGATGTCGAGGAAGTTGGCCGGCTTGACGTTGCCGTGCCGCTCACCGGCGTACGCGACCACGTCGAGGGTCGACATGACCAGACCCGCGCCGTTGCCGATGATGCCGACCTCGCCGTCGAGCTTGACGTAGTTGAGGTCCTTGGCCTTCGCGGCCTGCTCCAGCGGGTCCACCGCGGCCTGGTCGACAAGCGCCTCGTGGTCCGGGTGCCGGAACGCGGCGTTCTCGTCCAGGCTGATCTTGGCGTCGAGCAGCAGCATCCGGCCGTCGCCGTTCTTGGCGAGCGGGTTGACCTCGACCAGGGTGGCGTCCTCGGCGACAAACGCCTGCCACAGGCCCACGGCGATCTCGACCACCTGGTCGGCGACCTCGGCCGGGAACCCGGCGGCGGTCACGATCTCGCGGGCCTTGGCCTCGTCCACGCCGTGCACGGCGTCGATCGGGGCCTTCACCACCTTGTCGGGGGTGTCGGCGGCGACCTGCTCGATGTCCATGCCGCCGGCAACGCTGGCGATGCAGAGGAAGGTGCGGTTCGCCCGGTCGAGCAGGTACGAGAAGTAGTACTCCTCGGCCACGTCCGCGGTCACCGTGATCATGACCTTGTGGACGGTGTGGCCCTTGATGTCCATGCCGAGGATGTCGGTGGCGCGGGCCACCGTCTCCTCGGCGCCCTCGGCCAGCTTGACGCCGCCGGCCTTACCGCGGCCGCCGACCTTCACCTGTGCCTTGACGACCACGCGACCGCCGAGGCGTTCGGCGATCGCTCGGGCCTCTTCCGGGGTAGTGGCGACGCCGCCGGCCAACACGGGCAAGCCGTGCCGCTCGAACAGGTCCCGCCCCTGGTACTCGTACAGGTCCACGATTGCGCGTCCCGTCCCGTCTCCGCGGCGCGCCGTCGCGCCGCCACCAGCGTTCAAAAAACAGTTTGACGCCTGTCATCAGTTGAAACAGGCCATTGGCCGCAGCCTAGCGAGGTCGGCACCGCCGGCAACCGAGCGGGTGCGCGGTGTGCGGTAATGCACAACCGGACATCGGTAGCGGCCGGATTCCGGCCGGGACGCCGGCCGCATCCACCGTCCGGGCGATGTTGCCCTGGTTGCGTAACCCGGCCGTGGGGGCCTCGTTGAGTCAGATGTCGGAGCGCTGAGCAGCGCAAAGACGGGATACGGCCGATGCCCTGTCGGTCGAGGGGTGGCGGCGGGGCATCGTGCATAGAGGGGCCGGACGTGTGAGGGGTGCGTCCGGCCCCTCCCCCGTGCCCAAATCCGGTCGCCGAGTAGACCGCCCCGACGAGGCTGTCGCCGAGCAGGCCGCCCCGACGAGGCTCAGGAAACCGGCTGCGCGACGTTCTCGCGGACCCACTCGACGATCGCCTGAGTGGTGGCGCCCGGCGTGAAGATCTTGGCGACGCCCAGCTTCTCCAACTCGGGAATGTCGCCGTTCGGGATGATGCCGCCACCGAACACGACGATGTCGCGGGCGTCCCGCTCACCGAGCAGCTCCAGCACCCGCCGGAAGAGCGTCATGTGCGCACCGGAGAGCACGGACAGGCCGACCGCGTCGGCGTCCTCCTGGATGGCGGTCTCCACGATCTGCTCGGGGGTCTGGTGCAGGCCGGTGTAGACGACCTCCATCCCCGCGTCGCGCAGGGCACGCGCGACGACCTTCGCGCCCCGGTCGTGGCCGTCCAGGCCGGGCTTGGCGACGACGACCCGAATACGAGAGCTCATCAGCGCACACCTTTCACCGGCTCCACGGCCTTCACCTGAACGAACGGTAACCCGGCGGACCCGGCCCGGGAAATCCGGGCCGGAAACCGGCTCCGCGACCAGTCAACCGCGCGGTGCGACCACCGGGCAGCCCGAAGAGACCCGCCGAGGCCATCCGGCACCGCCGGGGCGCGGTGATCCGGCACCGCCCGGCGTGGCGATCCGGCGTTGTCCGGCGCCCTGCGGCACGACCCGCAGTCAAGTCGGACGACTCCGCCGGACCGGTCACGCTCGGCGACGAACGGGCAGCAACAAGGGCACCGTTCGGCGTCACGATGCATGACAATCACGGACGCAAACGGACAGATCGACACGCCAATTTCTCGCTCTAGCTTGTGACTCGCCTGGTGGTTGGCTAACGTGTCCACGGTTGTCATCAGGTCCATGGACGGGTGACGACGCGGTCAGCGGACGTTCACTGGAGCTTCACGAACGCCCACCGGCCGCTTCGGAACCCCGACAACGGAGGGTGTGCGTGCGCCAGCGCCTGTCGTCTGAGCCCGATCGATATCGCGGTCGTCGCCGTGTGCCCACCCCACCGCGCAGCCGTTACGCCGCTGTCGTCACCACCGCCTTCGTCGGGGCCGGCATCGTCGCGCTCGGCGCGAGCGCCCTGCCGGACGCCAAGGACGTCAGCCCGACGGTGCTCGACGAGCTCAAGCAGGCGTCGGTCACCAGCCAGGACGCCGCGGCCCGTGCGGACAACGCCGACCGCGCCTCGCGGGACAGCCGTAACAAGGACAGCGCCGAGCCCGAGGTGTGGCTGCTGCCGCTGCAGGGCTACGACTTCAACTCCCCCTACGGGATGCGTTGGGGCAAGATGCACACCGGCGTGGACCTGGTCGCCGGCGAGGGCACGCCCTACGTCGCGATCCACGACGGTCTGGTCACCAAGGCCGGCTGGTTCGGTGGGTACGGCAACGCCGTGATCGTGCAGCACGCCGACGGCAGCGAGGCCATCTACGGCCACTCCTCCGCGGTCAGTGTCAAGGAAGGCCAGCAGATCAAGGCCGGCGACCAGCTCGGCCTCGTCGGCCAGACCGGTCACGCCTACGGCACCCACCTGCACCTTGAGATCCATGTCAAGGGCAAGCCGATCGACCCGGTGCCGTTCCTGCAGGACCGCGGAGTGGACATCAAGCTGCAAGTCGAGGCAATCTACAGCGAGGTAGCCGGCTCCTGACGCTGCGTACCGACCGTTGACCGCCCGGATCTGTCGATCCGGGCGGTTTTTCGTTGCGCGATGTCTTCCAGGTCACAGTGGAGATTGTGAGCGGCGACACCGTACCGCATGATCACTTTTCCGGTCTTAGTGCCGCAGAGTGGGTCATATTCGGGCAGGCAAGCCGCCGTCCAGCGCCGGGCCACCAGGTCCCCATCCCGCCCCCGGCCCGGCTCGACACCAGTATTTCGAGGTCAAGTGCCCCTCGACTGTGAAGGTCCGCCGTGCAGGAAGACAGCCCCGTCCAGAACGAGAACACCCCCGACACCGCCCAGACCGAGCAGCCGCGGCGCTCCGGCCGACGCAACCGCCTCATCGTGGCCGGTGCGGCCGCTCTGGTAGCCCTCGGCCTCGGTGGCGTCGTCGTCGCCACCACCGGCAGCGACCGCCCGGCACCCGCCGCCGTCTCCCTCGACGCGCAGGCCCGCAACGAGGCCGCCAGCCGGGCCGACCGCTCCGTTCGCGAGTCGAGCACGCCGGTCACCCCCTCGGTCAGCCCCACCCCGAGCCCGGCCGCGACGAGCGCCAGCCCGGCACCCACGAAGACGGCCGCCGCGAAGGCCAAGCCGAAGCCGAAGAAGACCACCAAGCCCACCCCCGCCTGGGTCAACCCGATGCCGGGCGCCGCCGTCACCTCCTGCTACGGGCAGCGCTGGGGGGCCCTGCACGCCGGCATCGACCTGGCGCTGCCCTCCGGCACGCCGATCCGCGCCGCGGCCGCCGGCACCGTGACCCAGGCCGGTGACGCCGCCGACGGGTACGGCAACTCCGTCTTCATCGACCACGGCAACGGGTACCTGACCCACTACGCCCACCAGAGCCGCATCGCGGTGACCGTCGGCCAGCAGGTCAAGGCCGGCCAGGTCATCGGGTACGAGGGCGCGACCGGCGATGCCACCGGCCCGCACCTGCACTTCGAGGTGCACCAGGGCATGTGGAACCAGATCGACCCGGCCCCGTTCATGCGGGCGCACGGCGTGGACCTGGGCTGCTGAGCCAGCGCGACATCCGGACAGGGGTGGTCTCCGTCGCACCGGAGGCCACCCCTGCCGTCATCCGGGGTCGGTCAGAGTTTGTCGACCGGGGCGTGCCGGAGCACCAGCCACATGGTCTGGTCGCCGAAGTCGATCTGCGCTCGGGCACCCGGGCCGTGCCCCTCCACGGCCAGTACCCGCCCCAGCCCGTACCGCTGGTGGTTGACCCGGTCGCCGGCCGACACCTTGGGCCCCTGCGGCAGCTCACTGGCCGTGGTCAGCCGGCTGGCGTCCACGCCGAGCCGTTGCGCCAACTGGGCCGCCTTCGGCGTACCCCCGGTGAAGTTGCCACGCGCGCCGGGCGCGCGGTCCGCGCGGCCGCCGACGCCGCCGCCCCCGCCAGCCCACGAGGTGTACGACCCTTCGGTGCGCTCCCAGTGCACCAACTCGGTCGGCAGCTCCTCCAGGAACCGCGACGGCGGGTTGTAGGACGGTTGCCCCCAGGCCGAGCGGGTCACCGCCCGGGAGAGGTAGAGCCGCTGTCGGGCGCGGGTGATGCCGACGTACGCCAGTCGGCGCTCCTCCTCCAACTCGCGGGTGTCGCCGAGCGAGCGCAGGTGCGGGAAGACGCCGTCCTCCAGCCCGGTCAGGAACACCACCGGGAACTCCAGGCCCTTGGCGGTGTGCAACGTCATCAGCGTGACCACACCCTGGTGGTCGGGGTCGTCGGAGGGAATCTGGTCGGCGTCGGCGACCAACGCCACCTGCTCCAGGAAGCCGGCGAGGGTGGCCCGCTCCCCCTCCTCGCCCAGCGCCTCGATCCGCTCGGTGTACTCCCGGGCGACGCTGACCAACTCCTGGAGGTTGTCCACCCGGCCGGCGTCCTGCGGGTCCAGGCTCTCCTCCAGCTCGGTGAGGTAACCCGAGCGGGTCAGCAGCGCCTCCAGCACCTCTTCCGGGGTGCCGGTCTCGGCCAACTCCCGGGCCCCGTCGAGCAGCGCCACGAAGTCGCCGATGCCGTTGGCCGCCCGGCTGGAGATGCCCGGCGCCTCCCGGGCCCGGCGCAGCGCCGCGCCGAACGAGATCCGGTCCCGGCTGGAGAGCGCCTCGACACACGCCTCGGCCCGGTCGCCGATGCCCCGGCGGGGGGTGTTGAGGACCCGCCGCAGGCTCACCGTGTCGTCGTCGTTGACCACCGAACGCAGGTACGCAAGGGCGTCGCGGACCTCCTTGCGCTCGTAGAAGCGCACCCCGCCGACCACCTTGTAGGGCAGGCCGACGCGGATGAACACCTCTTCGAAGACGCGGGACTGTGCGTTGGTGCGGTAGAAGACCGCGACGTCGCCGGGGCGGGTCTCGTCGGCGTCGACCAACCGGTCGATCTCCCGGGCCACCCAGTCGGCCTCGGCGTGCTCGGTGTCGGCCACGTAGCCGACGATCTGCTCACCGGCGCCGGCCTCGCTCCACAGCCGCTTGGGCTTGCGGGAGGTGTTGCGGTCGATCACCGCGTTGGCCGCGTTGAGGATGGTCTGGGTGGAGCGGTAGTTCTGCTCCAGCAGGATCGTGCGGGCGTTGGTGTAGTCCCGCTCGAACTCCAGGATGTTGCGGATCGTCGCGCCCCGGAACGCGTAGATCGACTGGTCGGCGTCGCCGACCACGCACAGCTCGGCCGGTTCCACCCCCTCGGTGCCGGAGACCAGCTCCTTGATCAGGATGTACTGGGCGTGGTTGGTGTCCTGGTATTCGTCCACCAGCACGTGCCGGAAGCGCCGCCGGTAGCTCTCCGCGACGTGCGGGTGCGACTGGAGCAGATGCACCGTGGTCATGATCAGGTCGTCGAAGTCCAGTGCGTGCGCCTCACGCAGCCGGCGCTGGTAGAGCGTGTACGCCTCGGCCAACGCCCGCTCGTTGGGCCCGGTGGCCCGCGCCGCGAACTGCTCCGGGTCGACCAGCTCGTTCTTGAGGTTGGAGACCTGGGCGGCAAGCCCGCGCGCCGGGTAGCGCTTCGGGTCGAGATCGAGCTCGCGGGTGACCAACTGCATCAGCCGGCGGGAGTCGTCCGCGTCGTAGATCGAGAACGTCGACTTGAGGCCGGCGTGCTCGTGCTCGGCGCGCAGGATCCGGACGCACGCGGAGTGGAACGTCGACACCCACATCAGGCGGGCCCGGGGACCCACCAGCGCGGCGACGCGCTCCTTCATCTCGCCGGCGGCCTTGTTGGTGAAGGTGATCGCGATGATCTCACCGGGATGGACGTCCCGTGCGGCGAGCAGGTAGGCGATCCGGTGCGTGAGCACCCGGGTCTTGCCGGACCCGGCGCCGGCAACGATCAACAGCGGCGAGCCGGCGTGGGTGACCGCGTCGCGCTGTGGCCCGTTCAGCCCGGCGAGCAGCTGCTGCGGATCGAGGCGCGCGGGGGCCGGCCCGGGTCGGTGCGGGCGGGCCGGCGCGGACTCCGGCGCAGGCGGGGACGCGGGAATGTCGAAGAGAGGATGCATCGCCCGACAAGTCTATGCCGCCGGTCAGACACCTGCCCCGCCCCGCTACGCCGCGACGCGAGGAAGGAACCGCTCGATCCTTGCGCGGCAGGTGCCGACGTGGGCATACTCGTCAGCGTGATCGCTGCGCGCTACCACTTTTACTATGGCACCGGGAGTCCGGCTGCCGTGGGTCGCGCCTGATCGATTCAGACCTGCAAAGCCCCGGGCTCCTGGAGTCCGGGGCTTTTTCCGTCCCGGGTTCCGGGCACCGGGCACCACAGTGCGAGAGGTACCCGATGATGACAGACGTGATGGAGCAGAGCGGCGGCCCGACCCGACCCGAGGCGGAGCGGCCCGTGCCGAACGGGACCGAGCCGGCGGTGTCCGCGCCCCCGGCGGTCGACAACGCCGGGCCGGTCGAGGCACGGACCGGCACCGAGGAACCCACCGCCTCCGCGCGGATCGTGCAGATCAGGGAACGGATCGACGAGATCGACAATGCGATGATCGCGCTCTGGCAGGAGCGGGCCGCGTTGTCCCAGGAGGTCGGGGCGACCCGGATGGCCTCCGGCGGGACGCGTCTGGTGCTCTCGCGCGAGCGGAAGATCCTGGAGCGGTTCCGGGTCGCCCTCGGCGCCGACGGCACCCAGTTGGCCCTGCTGCTGCTCCGCGCCGGCCGCGGCCCGCTCTGAGCCGCCCCGCCGGTGGCGAGCCCGGGCCGGCCGGCCCGGCCACGGACAGACGAGACCGCCTGCCGTCGTCGTGGTGACGTCGGCAGGCGGTCTCGGGTGACTCAGGCCTCGTGGGTGGCGACGATCTCGCGCCGCTCCGCGAAGTGGCAGGCGCTCGGGTGGTCCGAGTCCCGTCGGATCTCCAGCAGCGGCACCTGCTCGGCGCAGATGTCCTGTGCCTTCCAGCAGCGGGTCCGGAACCGGCAGCCCGAGGGCGGGCTGATCGGCGACGGCACGTCACCCGTGAGCCGGATGATCGTCTTGTTGTTCCGCTGCGTCGGGTCCGGAACCGGCACCGCCGAGAGCAGAGCCTGGGTGTACGGGTGGGTCGGCCGCTCGTAGATCTCGTCCTCGGTGCCGATCTCGACGACCTTGCCGAGGTACATCACCGCGACCCGGTCCGAGAGGTGGCGGACCACCGACAGGTCGTGCGCGATGAAGACGTACGAGAGCCCGAACTCGCTCTGGAGCTTTTCCAGCAGGTTCATCACCTGGGCCTGGATGGAGACGTCCAGGGCCGACACCGGCTCGTCGCAGACGATGATCTCGGGCCGCAGGGCGAGCGCGCGGGCGATGCCGATGCGCTGCCGCTGACCGCCGGAGAACTGGTGCGGGTACCTGTTGATGTGCTCCGGGTTGAGCCCGACCAGGTCCAGCAACTCCCGGACCTTGGCCCGACGGCTGCCCTTCGGCGCCACCTCCGGGTGGATCTCGAACGGCTCACCGAGCAGGTCACCAACGGTCATCCGCGGGTTCAGCGAGGTGTACGGGTCCTGCATGACCAGCTGGATCTGCCGGCGCAGACGCCGCAGCGCCCCGCCGGACAGCTTCGAGGTGTCCTGGTCCTTGTACATCACGCTGCCGGAGGTCGGCTTCTCCAGGTTCATCAGAACCCGGGCGAGGGTCGACTTGCCGCAGCCGGACTCGCCGACCACACCGAGCGTCTCACCGGCGCGCAGACCGAACGAGACGCCGTCCACCGCCTTGACCTGACCCACGGTCTTCTTGAACACCACACCCTGCGTGACGGGGTAGTGCTTGACCAGGTCACGGACCTCGAGGATGTTCTCAGTCACGGTTCACCAGCTCCTCGGCGAAGTGGCAGGCGCTGGCCCGGGCGGGCCCGACCTGCAGCAGCGGCGGGACCTTCTCCCGGCACACCGGCTGAGCCATGGGGCAGCGCGGGTTGAACGGGCAGCCCGGCGGGATGTTCATCAGGTTCGGCGGGAGGCCCTTGATCGTCCGGAGCTGCTGCCCCTTCTCGTCCAGGCGCGGGATCGAGTCGATCAGACCGATCGTGTACGGGTGCGCCGGCTTGGCGTACAGCTCGTACACGTCGGCTTCCTCGACGATCCGGCCCGCGTACATGACCGCGATCCGGTCCGCGACGTCGGCGACCACGCCGAGGTCGTGGGTGATCAGGATCATGCCCATCTGCCGCTCACGCTGGAGCTCGGCGAGCAGGTCCATGATCTGGGCCTGCACTGTCACGTCGAGCGCGGTGGTCGGCTCGTCCGCGATCAGCACCTCCGGGTCGAGTGCCAGCGACATCGCGATCATCGCGCGCTGCCGCATACCACCGGAGAACTGGTGTGGGTAGTTGTTGAACCGGCCCTTGGCGTTCGGAATCTTGACCTGGTCGAGCATGTCGATCGCGCGCTTCTTGGCCTCGGCGCGACCCATACCCCGCCGGACCCGGAACTGCTCGGCGATCTGGAACCCGACGGTGAAGACGGGGTTCAGCGCGGAGAGCGCGTCCTGGAAGATCATCGCGATGCCCTCGCCACGGATGCGGCGACGCGCCTCGTCGGACATGGTGAGCATGTCCTTGCCCTGGAAGCGAACCTGACCGCCGGTGACGAAGCCGGGCGGCGTGTCGAGGATGCCCATGATGGTCTGCGCGGTGACGCTCTTGCCGGAGCCGGACTCGCCGAGCACGGCGAGGGTCTCCCCCGCGTCGACGTGGTACGTGACCCCGTTGATGACCTTTGCGACGCCGTCCCGGGTGCGGAACTCCACCCGCAGGTCGTCGACCTCGAGCAGGCGACCGGAGGGGCGACCGGACCCGCCGGGTCCCGGCACGGACTGCTCGGACACGAGAATGTCGGACACTGGATATCCCCTAGCGGAGTTTCGGATCGAGGGCCTCGCGGACCGCCTCACCGAGCATCACGAAGCTCAGCACTGCGGTGACGAGGAACGCGGCGGGGAAGAAGACCAGCCCTGGCGCGACCCGGAGGAAGTCCTTACCGTCGCTGATCATGATGCCCCAGGAGACCACCGGCGACTTCAGGCCGACGCCCAGGAAGGACAGCGTGGCCTCGGCGCCGATGAACGAGCCGACCATGATCGTGCCGTAGACCAGCAGTGGCGCCAGGGAGTTCGGCAGCAGGTGCTTGAGGATGATCCGGCCGGTGCCGGCACCCAGCGCGCGGGCCGCGACGATGTAGTCGGCCTCCTTGGTGGCGAGCACCGAGGAACGCATGAGTCGCATCACGACCGGCCAGCTCAGCACGATCAGGGAGATGGTCACCAGGCCCATGATCTTGACTTTGCTGTTGCCGGAACCCGAGCCGTTGAACGTGGTCAGGATGACGATCGCACCGAGCACGAACGGCAGGCCGAAGAACACGTCGGCGATCCGGCTCAGCAGCCCGTCCACCCAGCCACCACGGTAGCCGGAGATGATGCCCATGGTGCCACCCACCAGCAGGGTGCCGAGCACGGCGAGCACGGCGACCTGGATGGAGGCGCTGGCGCCGTAGATGACGCGAGCGTAGACGTCGCGGCCCTGCAGGTCGTACCCGAACCAGGCGTCCCCGGACGCCTTGCCCAGGCTGCGGGACAGCGACCCGTTGATCGGGTCGCCCGGCGCGAACAGGGCCGGGAAGAGTGCCATCAGCACGAAGACCACGATCAGCGTGGAGGAGATCCAGAACAGCGGCTTGCGCCGGAGGTCCCGCCAGGCGTCGCCGAGCAGACCCCGGGGCTTCTCGTTACTCTGCGGCGCGCCCAGGGTGGCGGGGGCGGCGGAGTCGGTCGGGTGCGCGCCAGGGGTACTGACGATCGACGCGGTGCTTGGGTCACTCATAACGGATCCTCGGGTCCAGGGCGGCGTAGAGCAGGTCAACCAGCAGGTTCATCACGAGATAGACCAGCACGAGGACGACCACGATCCCTACCACGGTAGCGCTCTCCTTGGTGACGATCGCGCGGTAGACCGCACGGCCGATACCGTTGATGCCGAAGATTCCCTCGGTGACGATCGCGCCGCCCATCAGGGCGCCGAGGTCGGTGCCGAGCAGGGTGACCACCGGGATGAGCGAGTTGCGCAGCAGGTGCACGCCCACCACCCGCCGCATCGGCAGACCCTTGGCGATCGCGGTGCGCACATAGTCGGCGCGGCGGTTCTCCGCGATGCTGGTTCGTGCCACGCGGGCGATGTAGGCGACCGACGCGCTGCCGAGCACGAAGCCCGGCACGATCAGCTCGGACAACCGCATCTCGGAGGAGACGGTCGGCTTGACGATGCCCCACTGCACGCCCAGCAGCCACTGAAGAACGAAGCCGACGACGAAGACCGGCAGCGCGATCAGGAAGAGCGTGGAGACCAGGACAAGGTTGTCCAGGAAACCGTTGCGGCGCAGACCGGTCAGCACGCCGGCGCCCAGGCCGATCACGGCCTCGATGGCGAGCGCCACCAGGGCCAGCTTCAGCGTGTTCGGGTACGCCGTGGCGATGATGTCGCCGATTTCGCGTTGCGAGAACGTCTGACCGAAGTCACCCTGGAGCAGATTCTTCATGTAGTTGCCGTACTGCACGAAGACGTTCTGGTCGAGGTGGTACTTCTCGGTCATGAAGGCGATGTACTGGTCCGGGCAGCGGCGCTCGCCGCACTTGCCGGCGAACGGATCGCCGGGGACGGCCCAGACGAGCCAGTAGATCAAGAACGTCGTACCGATGAAGACGGGCACGAGTTGGAGCAGCCGTCTCAACAGATAACGGCCCATGGGGTGGTCCTCCAGACAGGGGGCGCGTCGGACGGCCGACACGGTGGTGACAACGTGCGCATCGAGTGTTGTAACACCCGATCGCGGAACGGCCCCGGGTCGGGCTCACCGGATGTGGCGAGCCCGACCCGGGGTCAGACCGTTCGGATCAGAGCTCGACCGAGGTGATGTCGAGTTCGCCGACGTTGTTCAGCTCGAGCTTCTTGATCTTCTCCGAGTGGCCGGACTGCTGGCCGTAGAAGTAGATCGGGATGCTCGGGACGTCCTGGTCGACCTTCTCGACGGCCTTGACGAACGCCTCGTGCGAAGCCTCCAGGCTCGGCGCGGCGCTGGCCTGCTTCGCCAGGGCGTCGACCTCCTTGTTGCTGTAGAGGCCGTCGTTCGAGGAGCCACCCGTGACGTACAGCGGGTTGATCCAGTTCTCGACGTCCGGGTAGTCCTGCTGCCAGGCAGCGCGGTACGGGCCCTTCATCGAGTGGGCGTTCACGTTCTGCCGGAAGACCGCGAAGGTCGGCACGCCCTCGGCCCGAGCGTTGATGCCGAGGTTGGTCTTGATCTGCTGCGCAACGGCGTCCATCCAGTCCTTGTGGCTGGAGTCCGAGTTGTAGTAGAAGACCATCTCACCGGAGAAGCCACCGGCCTCGGCGAGCAGCGTCTTGGCCGTGGCCACGTCGAACTTGCAGGCGGTGCAGTTGCCCGGCTTGGCGCCCGGGGTCAGCGGGTTCGCCCAGCTGTCGGCCGGCTTACGGGTGCCGAAGAAGATCTTGTCCGAGATTTCCTGCCGGTTGATCGACAGGGACACGGCGCGGCGCAGCTTCGCGTTCTGGAAGCGCTTGTCGTAGAGCGGGAACGCGATCAGCGCGGTCGTCGGCGTGACGGTGTTGCGGCCCCGCTCACCGAGGTCGGTCTTCCACTTGTCGCCGGCGAGCGCCGAGGTGGGGATGACCTCCATGAAGTCGAGGGTGTTGGACAGCAGGTCGGCGTAGGCGGCCGTCTCGTCCTGGTACAGCTTGACGTCGACGTCCTTGACCTTCATCTTGTCGCGAAGGTTGTAGTCGTCGAAGCGCGTCAGCTTGACGAGGACGTTGTCATCCCACGACACGAACTTCACCGGGCCGTTGCCGATCGGCTTCTTGCCGAACTCCTCGGGCTTCATGGTGAAGAAGGCATCCGGCAGCGGCATGAAGGCCGCGTAGCCGAGCTTGGTCGGGAAGACCGCGGTCGGCGCCGCCAGGGTGACCTCGAAGGTCTGCTCGTCGATGACCTTCAGGCCGGACATCTTCTCGGCGGCCGGGGCGGGGGCCTTCTTCGGGCCGTCCGCGCCGTCCGGGTCCGACGTGTAGGTCTGGTCGAAGCCCTGGATGTCGGAGAAGAAACTGCCGTTCTGCGCGCCGTTCGGCGAGTAGGCGGCCCAGTTCCAGGCGTCGACGAAGTTCTTCGACTTCACCTCGGTACCGTCGTGGAACTTGGTACCCTTCTTGATCTTGATCGTGAAGACCTTGGAGTCCGTGGTGTTGATGGACTCCGCAAGCGCGTTACGCGGGGCCCCACCGTCGTTCGGGTACTCGACCAGGCCGGTCCACAGCCAGTCGACGATCTTGCCGCCGCCGGTCTCCGTGGTGTTCGACGGGACCAGCGGGTTCTCCGGCTGGACACCGTGGATGACAATCGCGCCGTCGCCGCTGGCGGCAGTATCGCCGTCGCCACCGCTCGAGCAACCGCTCGCGACAAGCGCGGCAGCCGCGCTGAGCGCGATCGCGCTCGTCGCCCGCTTCGAGACTCTCATTCCGAGGGGCCTCCTCTTTCTAACCAGGTTCCGTCGTGGGTTTCACGCACGTTTGGGGGTGACACCGCCCGACCACCCCGGGGCGCGGGTCGCCGGGACCACAGGGAAGTTGGAGACACCCCTGATGTTCCGATCCGCCGGGCTCCCCCGCCAACGAGGCGTGACACGACGCAGAAGGCACGGCCACGAGCCGCCGCGAAGGGCGGGGACATGGTCATGGGCCGTACGGAGTGCCACACACCGATGGTGAGGTGCTGCCACTGTGACACCAACTGGCCTCTTCCGTGAAGGTGCCGTTATCAAGCCGTTAGTTGCCCGCCACGTCGCCGATACTTGAAAAATGATCATAAAACGGTCGACGTGGGCCGCACTGAGCAGGAAATACGTTGCGCCGCCCGAAGAAGTGACCCTGGGCCGCCCGCCGGCCCCGGGCCCACCTCTGCCCGATAGGACGTCCAACACCACCCGCATTTCGACCCATCCGGACAGGTCGACTACGGCTGCACGGACACGATCACCGGCTGGGTGGACGAGGGCGCGATGATCGTCTGTCTGATCCTCGGCCCCGGGCGGGGCGAGATCACACCAGCCGGCGATCCGCCGCCCACCGGGAGAGCTCGTAGCGGTTGGACATCTGCAGCTTGCGGAGCACGTTCGACACGTGCGTCTCCACCGTCTTGATGGAGATGAACAGCTCCTTGGCGATCTCCTTGTACGCGTACCCCCGGGCCAGCAGCCGCAGCACCTCCCGTTCACGGTTGGTGAGCTGGTCCAGCTCCGGGTCGGCCACCGGGGCGTCCGGCCGGGCCGCGAAGGCATCCAGCACGAACCCGGCCAGCCGTGGGCTGAACACCGCGTCCCCGTCGGCGACACGGCGGATCGCCGCGGCCAGCTCGTCCGGGGAGATGGTCTTGGTCACGTAGCCCCGGGCACCGGCACGGATCAACCCGATCACGTCCTCCGCCGCGTCGGAGACGCTCAGCGCCAGGAACTTGACCTGCGGGTGCGTACGCCGCATCGCCTCCAGCACCGCGCGACCGCCGCCGTCGGGCATGTGCACGTCGAGCAGCACCACGTCCGGTCCGACAGCCGCGATCCGGGTGACCGCCTCGGCCACCGTGCTCGCCTCGCCCACCACCTCGACGTGGGCGCCCAACTCCGCGCGCACCCCGGCCCGGAACATGGCGTGGTCGTCCACCAGGAACACCCGGAGCCGCTCGGGGCGGGCCTGGGCCGGGTCGAGGTGCTCGGTCGGCTGCTCGGCCATGGTCATCTGTTCCTCTCCGCTGCGGACGAGTCCCGGGAGATCGGCAGGATCAACCGGACCTCGGTCCCCTCCCCCGGGCCGGACCGGATTTCGGCCCGTCCGCCGTGCCGCTTCATCCGCCCGATGATCGAGCCGCGTACGCCGTGCCGGTGGTCCTCCACGGTATCCGGATCGAAGCCCTTCCCCCGATCCCGGACGAAGACGCTTACCTGTTCGGGCTCCACCTCGGCGTACAGCGAGACAGTCTGCACGCCGGCGTGCCGGGCCGCGTTCACCAGCGCCTCCCGCGCGGCCGCGACCAGCGCACCGACCTTCTCGTCGGTCTCCCGGTCGCCCACCACGACCGCCTCCACGGTGATCGCGTAGGTGTCCTCGACCTCGGCGGCGGCCTGCTCCAGCGCGGCGGCGAAGCGCTCGTTCGGCGACGCGGTGGGCTTGTAGAGCCAGTTGCGCAGGGAACGCTCCTGCCCCCTGGCCAGCCGCTGCACCATCTTGACGTCGCTGGCGTTGCGCTGGATCAGCGCCAACGTGTGCAGCACCTGGTCGTGCACCATGGCGGCCAACTCGGCCCGCTCCTGCTCACGGATGCGCCCCTCGCGCTCCGAGCGGAGCTGGCTGTACGTCCGCCACAGCACGGGCGCGGCGACCACGCCGACACCCGCCAGCCCGACCAGCGCGAAGATCACGCCGTTGATCACCGCATCGAAGTTCTGCGCCGGCGAGTAGACCGCCGCGACACCGATGATGCCGACCGCGACGAGCACCCCACCGCCGATGAACCGGAGCACGAACGCCCGCCGGTCGCTCTCCTCGACGACCGCGCCCAGCCAGGGCACCGGCATCGCCTCGCCCCACTGCCGCCGCCGTTCGGGTGCGGACTGGTGCCAGATGACCCCGGCGCCGACCGCGATGATGGCCACGAGCCAACCGGCGGTGCCGGCCGCGCCGACCGAGTCGAAGACCATCACCTGGATCAACAGGACACCGAGCCCGATCCCCACGAACGGCAGGAGCTGGGCGACGTCGCGCCGGGGCGGCACCGCGGTGTCGCCGGGCCGCAGCGGCACCACCGCCCAGAAGGCCGCGTAGAGCAGCAGGCCGAGCCCACTCAGGCCGAGCAGCACCATGAACGCGACGCGCACCCGCAGCACCGAGATGCCGAGATGGTCGGCGATACCGGCGGCGACGCCGGCGGCCATCCGGTGCTCGGGGGCGCGGTAGAGGCGCGGGGATGGAGTCACGGTGCTGATCGGAGGCTCCCTGGTCACGGTGGCGGGTGTGGCGCGGGTCGGTGATCCGATCGTCACACGCTGCGGCGCCCACGACCACGGGGACGCCCCCGACATTCCGGCCGCCGGATCTCAGGGTGGGGTCAGGGTCGTGTCCTGAGGTCGCTCGGGCTCACCGGGCAGCAGGATCGAAGCATGACCGAGGAAGCTGCCCCGCCGCCCCGACCGGGGTCGACACAGCCGGGTGGTTCAGCACCGCCCCCGCCCCCGCCCACCGCGACGCCCGCCGAATGGACCGCGCCCAGCGCGTTCGGTCCGTACACCGGCCCCGGCCCGGACACCGGCAGCACGCCAGCCGATCCAGCCGGCGGCTACCCGCCACCCACCGGGGGCCACTACCCGGGCCCGGGGTTCGCGGCCGGCACCGGCTACGGGGCCCCCGGCACGCCACCCGGGCCGGGTGGTCCGGGTCCGTCCGCGCCGCCGCCGTTCACCGGCACCGGTTTCACCTCGCGGTACGGGTTGGTCCGGCCGCGCGAGGGGCGGTATCTGGCCGGTGTCTGCGCGGCGATCGGACGAGCCACCAACACCGATCCGGTGCTCTGGCGGGTGCTGCTCGCGGTGCTCGGGTTCTTCGGTGGCATCGGCATCCTGGTGTACGTCGCCGCGTGGTTGATCATCCCGAACGAGGGCGACACCGCGTCCCCGATCGAGTCCATGCTCGGCCGCGGTCGTTCCAGCATGTCGCCGGTGACCGTCATCATCCTGGGCATCCTGGTCGCGGCCAGCTTCGGTTACATCGTCACCGACGCCTTCCGCGCGGTGCTGCTCGGCGCGGCCATCCTGGTCGCCGGCGCGCTGCTGCTCAACCGGGACAGCCGCAACCCACAGCCGGGCACCCCGGGAGGGCCGGCACCGTCCGGCAACCCGCCCGGCCCGGTCCCGCCGGTGACCTGGCCCGCGCCGTCGTACGACGTGCCGCCGTCGACCACCCCGCTGGCCACGACCACAACGGTGGTCAGCGGTGCTCCGGCGTACGCCGCCACGACCATGGCGGGGCCGCCCACCGTCACCACCCCGGCGTACGACGTATCCCCGGCCGCCCCGGCCCAGCCGGTGTCCGGGCAACCGGCCGACCCGACTGTTGCCGGAGCCGGCTGGCCGGTCACCCACACGCCCAGCGTCGGATGGCCGACGGCGCCGGTGACCGGCGCACCCGCTGCCGCGCCCGGCTATCCGACCGCCGCCCCGGCGTCCGGATACCGCCCCCCGTTCGCGCCACACGGCCCGTACGCTTCGCCGCCCCCGGCCGCTGCCCGTCCGCCGAAGCCACCGAAGCCACCGAAGCGCCCCAAGGAGCGTTCGCCGCTCGGCGCGGTGACCTTCTCCCTGATCTTCCTGGCCCTCGGTGTGGTCGCCCTACTCGACCTGCTCGACGTCTTCGCCATCAGCGCCTCGGCGTACTTCGCGGCCGCGCTGGCCACGATCGGGCTGGGTCTGCTGGTCGGCACCTGGTTCGGGCGGGCCCGCTGGCTCATCGCGCTCGGGCTGGTGACCGCGGCGGCGCTGGGCACGGGGACGGTCGCCGAGTCCTACGACCGGATCCGCGGGGTCGACGGCGCGGTGACCTGGGCGCCCACCGACTACCGCGATCTTGCCGACCGGTACGAGAACAGCTTCGGTGACGCCGTACTCGACCTGCGGGGGATCGACTTCGCGAAACGGGACAGCCAGGTGACGGTCGCCATCAACTTCGGCAAGGCGACGGTGGTCGTCCCGCCGAACGTGGACGTCACCACGGTGGCCGACGTCAACGCCGGCGACGCCATCGTCTTCGGCAACCATTCCGGCGGGCTGGACGGCCGCCAGCAGGAGTCCACCGACCTCGGCGCCGACGGTGCCGGCGGCGGGAAGCTGCGCCTGTACATCCACGTCAACGCTGGCAACCTGGAGGTGACCCGGTGAAGGCTCACCGCACGGATCTGGTGTCGTTCGCCTTCGGGCTCGTGTTCCTGGCGCTGTCGGCCTGGTGGCTGCTCGCCCAGATACTCGGGTTCGCGCTGCCGGCGGTCGGTTGGTTCCTGGCCAGCGCCCTCATCCTGATCGGGGTCTTCGGGCTGGTCGGCGCACTGCGCTCGGGCCGGTCGGGGCCGCCGAAGCCGACCGCCGAGGCCGGCGTCACCGAGGCCACCGCGCCTGTCTCCGGCGCGTCCGCTCCGGTTTCCGGTGCCGGCACGCCGACCTCCGGGGCGGCGCTTCCGGTCTGGGAGGCGCAGCGCTCCACCTGGGACACTCCGCCGCCGGCAGCGACCCCGCAGCCGTCGACCACCGAGGTACGAGCACCGGAGGCACCGACCGCCGACGTGATCCACCCGGCCTGGCTGGCCCACCAGCCGTCGGAGCCGCAGACCGTTCCGATCCCCGGCCACTCCGACGAGCCGACGATCGGGGTCGTCACCCGAACGACTCCGCCGGACGAGGACGAGCCGACCCGGCCCAACCAGCCGACCGCCAGCGCGGTCGGCGACCAGCCGACAGCCAGCGCGGTCGGCGACCAGCCGACAGCCAGCGCGGTCGGCGACCAGCCGGGTGACGAGCGGGAGGGTCGACGCGGAGAGGTCTGACCCTCGGTCGCCGGCCGGCCTCGGCTACTCCAGCACCGCGGCGGTGCCGCTGCCGCGGACGGGCGCATATGCTGGCCGGTGGAGATCTCGCCTCCGCCGGCCGGCCCGTCCCCGCCATGGCGGTCCCGCCGCGATTCCCGTCTCTACCCCCGTCAGGAGCCCGCCCGACATGACCCAGTCCCCCGCCGTGCGCACGACCGGCCGGTCCGGTCCGGTCCGCATCGGCGAGCGAGCCGCCCGTACCCTCGTCGCCGAACTGGCCCGGATCAACGACCCCAAGGCCGCCCTGCTGGTCGGGGTGGGCCCGGAGTCCGCGGTGCTGGCCGCGGCGATCGAGGCGCTGCTCCCCGGTGACCGGCTCACCGTGGTGCCCGCCGAGTCGCTCGGCGCTGCCGCGCTCCGCGAGCACGTCAACGCCCAGGGCCGCTGGGTCGCCGACCGGGTGGGCGTCGTCGACTCCCTGGCCGAGGCCGAAGCCGCCGAGGTCGTCATCGCCGGCGAGGTCTTCGGCGGCACCGCCGAGGAGACCCGCAGCGGCATCGAGGGCCTGGCCAAATACCTGTCCGACGGTGCGGTGCTGAGCGTGGCGACCACCGCCACGCCCGGCCGGACCAGCGGCGCCGCCACGGAGCTGGCCCGGCAGGACGCCCTCTACGGTGTCGGCGCCGACCTGGTGCTGCGCAACTCACCACCGGTCCGGGTCTACCGACTGCGATTCACCCCGGCCAGTCCCGCCACGGCCGACAGGTTGGCCCCCGCGTACCGGCCGTCGAGTGTGCCGCTGACCCGCGGCATGCACATCGACTCCAACGGCGTGGCCGCTGCCGGCATCACGCTGGGCCTCGCCGCGCTGGCCCGGGTGGCGCGTCCGTCGTCCAAGCTCTGGCTGCTGCCGGCGCTGGCCGCCGGGCCGGTCGCCGCGTTCTTCCGGGACCCGGAACGCGACGTACCGGAAGACCCGACCGCCGTGGTCGCCAGCGCGGACGGCAAGGTCCTGTCGGTGCAGCGGCTGCACGACGAGCGTTTCGGTGACGGCGAGTGGCTGCGGGTCGCCGTTTTCCTGTCCGTGCTGGACGTGCACGTCAACCGCTCCCCGGTCGCGGGCAAGGTGGTGGACTACTTCGTCGCCGATGGCGGCTTCGTCAACGCCATGAAACCGGACGCCGAGCACAACGTCGCGGCGTACACGGTGCTGGACACCGCCCGCGGGACGGTGGTGGTCGCGCAGCGCACCGGGCTGATCGCCCGCCGGATCGTGCAGCGCGCGCCGATCGGCGCACTGCTGGCCAAGGGCGAGCGCTTCGGGCTGATCCGTTTCGGCTCGCGGACCGACGTCTACCTCCCGGCCGACGCCGCGGACCCGCTGGTCGGGCCGGGCGACAAGGTGGTGGGCGGGTCCACGGTGATCGCCCGCTGGCGCTGACCCACAACCGAAGAACGGGGCGCCGCTGTCCGCGGCGCCCCGTTCGCTATGCCGAATCAGGCGGTACGACGCTGTCGCAGCCAGAGCACCGGCCCGCTGACCAGGTAACCCACCACGATCAGCGCGAACGTGAGCCGGATGTCGATAAGCGCGCCGATCACCGGGGCCAGCCACAGCCACGGCGGCAGCTTCACCAGGCGGGCGAGCTTGGCGTACGGGAAGCTGGAAACCATCGCGAAGGCGAGCAGCGCGACCCCGGCGACCAGCACGGCACCGGGCACCGGCAGGCCGATCGCCACCGTCACGGCGAGCACCGCAGCCGCCATCGTGGTGGGTACGCCGCAGAAGAAACGGCCGTCCTTCGGCGAGACGTTGAAGCGGGCCAGTCGAATCGCGGCACACGCCGCGACCAGGGCGCACGCCACCGCCGCCGCGGCCGTGGAGACGGAGCCGGCGAGCGAGGCGTAGACCACCACCGGTGCGGCAAGGCCGAACGAGCACATGTCGGCAAGGGAGTCCATCTGCGCGCCGAACGGGCTGGCCACGCCCAGTCGACGGGCCAGCGCGCCGTCCAGACCATCGAAGCCGACGCAGGCGATCAGGCAGAGCGCGGCGAGACGAACCTCGCCCTGCATGGCCAGGAAGATGGCCAGCATGCCCAGCATCAGACTGGCCAGCGTGCAGGCGTTGACCAGACCGAACTTCACCCGGCGGGCGATGGTGCGCTCGCCGGGAAGCAGCGGGATCGACCGCGACGAAGCCTCGTCGACGGGCGTCATGGGCGGCATCGCCGGGCTGACCGGCATGATCGCCTCGATCTCGGCTCGACCGACACCCAGAGCCGGACGGCTCAGCCGGTCCAGGCCGTAGCGGCGACGCTGCCGGTCGGCGTACCGATGCTCGGTCGGGGTCATGTTGGTCGCGTGCAGGTCGCCGTCACGGCGACCGACGCGGACCAACAGCACCTGGCGGGCGAATGTGCTGCTGCGGCGCAACGGGCCCGCCCAGCGACGCCCTGCGGGGCGCGGACTGTCAGTAGTACGACGCCGGCGCCATGGGGCTCTCGGCACGTTTCCTCCATCACCGGATCGGCTGGCCGCCGCGGGGCGGGTGTCCGGCTGTCTCGTGCCGGACCGTGCGTGGCCCGGCAGCCGTTTTGCGCGGAGTACACCATCGCATAGGGGGACATGGCTTGGCGATAGCTGCCGGCGGTGCTTACAACTGGTCTAAACCGCGCGAACCGCTCGCTTATTCCCATCCCGGGCTTCATCGCCCGTTTCCTCCATCATTCCCGCCTTTGACTGTACCGGAGGGTCACCAACTCGGCTCATCGAGCGGAGTGCTATCGGCCACCCTGTCCGATTGCCGAGGCAGCGATATCGCTCAACGGCAGGTCGAGAGCCTGCTCCCGGGTGAACCATCCGGCCCGCGCCGTCGAACCTCCGGCAGACTCGGTGACCACCGCGGCAGTGGGTACGTCCACCAGCACCCGATAGATCACCCGTACGCCATGCCAGTCCAGAGGACGACCCTCCGGGCCCAGCGCGGCAGGATTGTGCAGGTTGTCCACCCCGAGGATCTCCCCCACCCGGCCCCGCTGACCACCCTCCTCGACCAACTCCCGCAGCAGACCGGTGGCCGGCTGCTCGCCATGATCGGTCCCACCGCCGGGCAGGTGCCACAGGCCAGCCCCGGGATAACCGGCCGCGATCTCGGTCAGCAGGATCCGCCCAGCCGGATCGGTGACCAGCCCGTACGCCCCGAAGCGCAGCCTGCGGTCGGGATGCGCCGGCGGAAACAACCCAGCCGACCGACGCGCCCGGGGCGGCAGCGGGGTGACCGGCAGGCCGAGCACCCCGGCGGTGAACGGCGTCAGCGGCACTCGGGCCGCCTCCTCCAGAGTGCGCCAGCGCACCTCCTCGACCACGCCACCCCCGGCACCGTCGCGCGGTGCACCGTCGCCCGGAACGCCGCCGTGCGGTGCGCGGTCGCCCGGTGCGCCGTCACGCCGAACGGCGTCGTGCGGTGCGCCGTCGTGCGCGGCAAGCTCGAACAGCAGCCGGTCGGTGTGCAGCGCGACGGCCTCCTCCGGGTAGGTGACCACGTCAGCGACCACCGCCCGGAGCCGGCCGACCGCCACGGTCAACCCGGCCTGCTCGGCGAACTCACGGACCAAGGCATGCTCCGGGTGCTCGGCGTGCGCCACAGCACCACCGGGCAGCCGCCACATCCCCGGGAACTCACCCTCGACCCCGTCCCGAACCAGCAGGACCCGGCCCGAATCCCACAAAATGCCATAAACGCCAACCCGCCGCAGAAGGTCCATCCCCACCAACTCCGCTCCCCCACCCCGCCCAGCCCGTCCACCGGCCCGCCAGCCGCCCAGCCGCCCAGCCGCCCAGCCGCCCAGCCGCCCGTCGATCATGAGGTTATTGCCGTCCAGCTCGGCGTGTCCTGACAATAACTTCATGATCGACGCTGGGAGCGCGGAGATCCGCGCAACGGACGTCCGGTTTGGCCGATAGGGCTGCTCTGTGCTCAGGCTGCCGTGGCGCGGGAGACTGGTCTCGCGGTGATCGACCCGGGTTCATGAATGTCGGGGGCATCCTGGCGCGCTGGGACACCCCGAATTCAGCAAAACGGAGTCGATCATCCGGCCCGTACCGCTGTTTGGGACTTCTCGGCGATTCGCGCCCCCCGGAGGTCCGGAGAGCCGCCGGACCACCCGACCCCGATGCCCACCACCCGACGCCCCGACGCCCGACACCCCGGCACCCTGACACCCCGACCCCCGGCACCCTGACACCCCGACCCCCGGCACCCTGACACCCCGACCCCCGGCACCCTGACACCCCGACCCCCGGCACCCGGCCCGATGCGCTGCTCGCAGCGAGCACCAGCGCCGAGACTTCCCGCCAGCACGCACCGCCACCGACCACCGGCCGTGCGACCCGCTCCGCGGCGGAACGGGTCAGGTGAGCTGCGCGGCCTGGACCGCTTCGGCGGTTACCTCGGTGAGGTGGTGGGTGGGGAGAGCGCCGAGCTCCTCGCGGGCGAACCAGCGGGCTTCGCAGGTGGAGCCGCCGACGTCGGCCACGGTCAGCGGGTTGGGCTGGTCGACCACGACCCGGTAGAAGGCACGCACCCCGTGCCAGTCGATCGGGTAGCCCTCGGGGCCGAGCGACGCGGCGTCCCGGTGGCTGGCCACGCCGAGCAGCTCGACCAGGCGGCCGGTCTGCCCGGTCTCCTCGACCAACTCGCGGATGAGCGCCGCGCCGGGCTGCTCGCCGTAGTCGGTGCCGCCGCCGGGAAGGTGCCAGCAGCCGGCGCCCGGGTAGCCGTCGGAAACCCTGGTGAGCAGCACTCGGCCGGCCGGGTCGGTGCACACCGCGTACGCGGCGAAGCGCTGCGCCCGGTGCAGCCCGTCGGGGCCGGGCACCGCGTAGAAGGAGGGGAATTCGGGTGCCTCGTCGGGGACCACGTCGGCGGAGGACGCGGGCAGCCCGAGGGCACGTGCGGTGAACGAGCGCAGCGGCAGCTCGCGCGCCTCGTCGAGGGTGTACCAGCGGGCCAGGTCGGTGGGGCGCTCGCCGACCCGGTCGGCGAGCGTGCCGCCGCGGACCGCCACCCGGTAGATCAGCCGGTCGGTGTGGATGGTGATGCCGCGCTCCGGCAGCGCCCGCATGTCGGCGAGGACGTCGGCCAGGCCCGAGACGGCGACCGAGAGGCCGGTCTCGGCGGCGGTTTCGCGGACCACCGTGTGGTTGGGGTCCTCGCCGTGGTCGACCGCCCCGCCGGGCAGGGACCACGTGCCGGGGGTGCCGGAGCGCTCCGAGGCGCGAACCAGCAGGACTCGGCCTGTCGAATCAGCACAGACTGCGTATGCCGCGATCCTGCGGAGCGGCTCCAGCAAGGTGGTCACGAAAGCAAATTCTCCCCGGGCCGGGTTACCGGGACGGAAAAGAGTCGGATTCCTGACTGTCTGGTGCCGATCAGGGATTGGTCAGGGTAAGGATCCGGGCGGTCACCGAGGGCGGGGCGGGCGCCGGCGCGGACCGTGGAGTCATGACATCCACCACCGCTCCCCGCGCCCCGTACAAGCAGCTCCGTCGACCCACCACCGACCGCATGGTGGCCGGGGTCGCGAGCGGCGTCGGCCGCTACTTCGCCGTCGACCCCACTCTGGTTCGGGTGGCCTTCGCGGTCACCGGCCTGCTCACCGGCGGGCTCGCGCTGCTCGCGTACCCGATCATGTGGTTTCTGATGCCCGAGGAGCCCACCGGCGCGCCGGCCTGGCCGCACTCGGCGGGCGTCGCGCCGCAGGCAGGTCCGCCGCCGACCGCAGGGCCCGCGCCGGGCGGGCCGATGCCGGGGTACGCCCCGACGCCGCCCTACCCGCCGACGACCCCGTTCCCCGCGCCGCCGAGCCCGCCGCACAACCCGCACGACAGCAGCCCACCGCCGGCCGCGTGAGCGGCGGTCACTCCCACTCGATGGTGCCCGGTGGCTTGCTTGTCACGTCCAGCACCACCCGGTTGACCTCGGCCACCTCGTTGGTGATTCGGGTGGAGATCCGGGCCACCACCTCGTAGGGCAGTCGTGACCAGTCGGCGGTCATGGCGTCCTCGCTGGAGACGGGGCGCAGCACCACGGGGTGCCCGTAGCTGCGCCCGTCTCCCTGCACGCCGACGCTGCGTACGTCGGCGAGCAGCACCACCGGGAACTGCCAGACGCCCCGGTCCAGGCCGGCGGCGGTCAGCTCCTCGCGGGCGATCAGGTCGGCCTCGCGCAGCAGGTCGAGGCGCTGCTGGTCGACTGCGCCGATGATCCGGATGGCCAGGCCGGGGCCCGGGAACGGGTGCCGCCAGACCATCGCCTCGGGCAGACCCAACTCCAGGCCGAGCGCGCGGACCTCGTCCTTGAACAGGGTGCGCAGCGGCTCGACGAGCGCGAACTTCAGATCTTCCGGCAGGCCGCCGACGTTGTGGTGGCTCTTGATGTTGGCGGTGCCGGTGCCGCCGCCGGACTCGACGACGTCGGGGTAGAGCGTGCCCTGGACCAGGAACTCCACGTCGCCGTGCGAGGCGATCTCGCGGGCCGCGGCCTCGAAGACCCGGATGAACTCCCGACCGATGATCTTGCGCTTCTGCTCCGGGTCGGTCACCCCGGCCAGCGCGCCGAGGAACCGGTCGGCCGCGTCGACCACCTTCAGCTTGATGCCGGTGGCGGCGACGTAGTCCTTCTCCACCTGCTCGGCCTCGCCGGCTCGCAGCAGGCCGTGGTCGACGAAGACGCAGGTGAGCTGGTCGCCGACGGCCTTGTGCACGAGTGCGGCGGCGACCGCGGAGTCCACCCCGCCGGACAGGCCGCAGATGACCTCCTTGTCGCCGACCTGGGCGCGGATTCGGGCAACCTGCTCGTCGATGATGTTCTCGGGCGTCCAGGTCGGCTCGATGCCGGCGATGTCGTACAGGAAGCGGGTCAGCATCTCCTGGCCGTGCGAGGTGTGGCCGACCTCCGGGTGGAACTGCACACCGGCGCGACGCCCGGCCAGGTCCTCGAAGGCGGCCACCGGAGCGCCCGCCGACTCGGCGGTCACCGTGAAGCCCTCCGGGGCCGCGGTGACGGCGTCGCCGTGGCTCATCCAGACCGGCAGGTCCGCCGGCAGGTCGCGCAGCAGCACACCGGGGTCGAGCAGGCGGGGGCGCAGCGGCGTGCCACCGTACTCCCGGTTGCCGGTCCGCGCGACCGTGCCGCCGAGCGCCTGGGCCATCGCCTGGAAGCCGTAGCAGATGCCGAAGACCGGCACGTCGGCGGTGAACACGCCCGCGTCGATCTGCGGCGCGTCCGGCGCGTAGACGCTGGACGGGCCACCGGAGAGGATGATCGCGGCGGGGTTCTTCGCCAGCATCTCGGCGATCGGCATCGAGTGCGGCACGATCTCGGAGTAGACCTTCGCCTCGCGGACCCGGCGCGCGATGAGCTGGGCGTACTGGGCTCCGAAGTCCACCACGAGGACGGGGCGAGGCAGGCTCATGTGCGCAAAGCCTACCGACAGTCACGCCCACGTCGGGCACGGGCCGGCCCCTCCGGCGTGCCGCGGCGGCGGCTGCGGGCACGGCGGCCGGCCGGGAGGCCCCTTGACATCGACGTACGGCGATGACAGGTGGGGCGGGAGGACAGGTGTGACCGAGGCGGCGATCCCCTAGGGCGCGTTGTGTCCGGTTTGAGCCGGCTGCCAGTGTGGCGGGCGGCCGTCTGCTCCGCCCAACCACGTCGACAGCGGCCCCTGACGCTGGCCGACCGATCGGCGCATGGCATTGACCAGGGCCAGTTGCGCCCGGGCCGGTGCCACCATCGCCTGCTCGAACTGGTCCCGCGACAGTGGTGCGGTAGTCGTGTCCACCGACGTGGTCACGTCCAGGAGTCGCTGCACCGCCTGGCCGAACGTGTCGATCTCGGCGGTGACCGCGCTCGGGGCGACGAGGCTGGCCGACATCAGTGCGGCGCTCCACGCCCCCCAGTCGTAGTCCCAGGCCGTGCGTCCCAGGTGCGCGCGCCGCAGGATCATCGAGAACGTGGCGTACTCCCGCAGCAGGTCCTGGTAGGCGACGAGTTGCCGGTCCCGGAGCCAGTGTTGGTCCGTCGCACGCCGGGTGAGCATCCCGCCGACGAGGACCCCGACGGTCGCCGAGAGCGCGCCGCCAACTGTCGTGACAGCGATATCCAGCAACGCCATGCAGCCTCCCCGTGACCGTCGGGCACGAGCATCGATGATCACGGCCCTCGTCGTCAACGCAGGACGGGTCGCAGCGCGACCCGAGCCGCACTGTCGCAGCGCGACCCGAGCCTCAGGGTCGGAGCGCCCCCGGGGCGTCCGTCGGCACCGCCGGGTGGTGCGGGGGTACGGGCGCCAGCCGGCGGTACGGGGAGCCGAGGGGCGGTCGGGGGTCCTCGTCGCCACGGTTGGGCCAGAAGGACATCGCCCGTTCCGCCTGGGCGGTGATCGTCAACGAGGGGTTCACGCCGAGGTTGGCCGAGACCGCCGCGCCGTCGACCACGTGCAGCCCCGGGTGCCCGTAGACCCGGTGCCAGGGGTCGATCACCCCGTCGGCCGGGGTCGCCCCGATCACCGCCCCGCCCAGGATGTGTGCGGTCATCGGAATGTCGAACGGCTCGGTGAGCGGGCCGCCGGGAGTGCCGCCGATCTCGTCGGCGAGCAGTCGGGCGGCGGTGTTGCCGGCCGGGATCCAGGTCGGGCTCGGCGTTCCGTGCCCCGGGGCGGTGACCAGCCTGCGGCCGAGCGCGCCGCGCCGCCACCGGGTGGTCAGCGAGTTGTCCACCGACTGCATCACCAGGGCGATCACGGTCCGTTCCGACCAGCCGCGCACGGACAGCATCCGGGCGATGAGCAGCGGTTGCCGCACCATGCTGCTCAGCCAGCGCCGCACCCGGTGCGGACCGCCGTCGACGAGCAGCGACTGGAGCAGCCCCATCGCGTTGGAGCCCCGCCCGTAGCGGACCGGCTCGACGTGGGTCTGCGGGTCGGGGTGGAACGAACTGGTGATGGCCACCCCCTCGGTGTAGTCGAGGCGCTCGGACCGGGCCCGGTGGCGGGACACCGAGGCGGCCAGGATCGCCTCCGAGTTGGTCCGGGTCAGCTCGCCGAGGCGCGGCGAGAGCCCGGTCAGCACGTCGTCGGCCCGCATCCGGTGCAGCAGCCGCTGGGTGCCGAGCGCACCGGCGGCGAAGACCACCTGGTCGGCGTGGATCACCTGCCGCCGCCTGCGCAGCCAGGCGCCGGTGCGCTCGGTGCGCACCTCGTACCCGCCGTCGACGGCCGGCCGGACGGCGGTCACCGTGGTCAGCGGGTGCACCGTGACCCCGAGCCGTTCCGCCAGCCAGAGGTAGTTCTTGACAAGCGTGTTCTTCGCCCCGTGCCGGCAGCCGGTCATGCACGAGCCGCAGTGCAGGCAGCCGGTGCGGTCCGGGCCGGCACCACCGAAGTACGGGTCGGCGACCCGCTGGCCGGGACGGCCGATGTGGACACCGACAGGCGTGGCGTGGAAGGTGTGCCCCACCCCCATCCGCTCGGCCACCGCGCGCATGGCGCGGTCCGCGGCGGTGTCCAGCGGGTACGTGGTGACGCCGAGCATCCGTTTCGCCTGGTCGAAGTGCCGGGCCAGCTCGGCACGCCAGTCGGTGATGTCCCGCCACTGCGGGTCGGTGTAGAAGGCCGGCAGTGGCTCGTAGAGGGTGTTCGCGTAGACCAGCGAACCGCCACCCACCCCCGCGCCGGACAGCACCAGCACCCCACCGCCGGACCGTCGGTCGGCCGGGCGGAGCAGGGTGAGCCGCTGAATGCCGTAGCAGCCCAGCCTCGGCGCCCAGAGGAAACGGCGGGCCCGCCACGACGTCTGCGGGAACTCGTCGTCGGCGAAGCGTCGGCCGGCTTCCAGCACGGCGACGGAGTAGCCCTTCTCGGCCAGTCGGAGCGCGGTGACACTGCCGCCGAAGCCGGACCCGATGACGACCACGTCGTACCGCATGGAGGCATCATTACCCGCCAGTAGCGGTCGCGCCAGCGGCAGTTTTGCGCGATCATGCACCGGCCAACCCGACCCGACACCTCCTGGGCCGCAACCCGGAGTACCTGTCGGAGCGTTGTTCCCCCGACGGGTGGAAGGAATCCAAGATGATCCTCGGGTCGATGGCACCGCGCCGGCGGTGGTTGCTGCTGGGCCTGGCGGCTCTCGCCGCCGTCGCGTTGATCGCGGGCGGCGCGGTGGTGATCACCCGACTGACCGGCGACAGCAAACCCGACGCTCCGGTGGCCGGCTCGCCGACCCCGTCGCCACTCGGCACGCCCACCCCCAGTCCGAGCGGCCCACCGCCGGGCGCGGGCATCACCGGCCCGCTCAACCTGCTGCTGGTCGGGGTGGACACCCGGGTCAGCGTGCCCGGTTGGGAGCCGCACGGGGACGCCGTGCTGGTGCTGCACGTACCCAAGGGTCTGGGTCAGGCGTACCTCTTCTCGCTCCCCCGCGACCTGCTGGTGGACATCCCGGCGTTTCCGAAGGCCGGCTACAAGGGCGGCAAGACCAAGCTCACGCACGCCATGAGCTTCGGCAGCCGGGTGCCGGGCAAACCCAAACAACCAAGCACCGCCCAGGGGTACGAGCTGCTGCGCAGCACGGTCAGCGGCTACACCGGGCTGCGCATCGACGCGGGCGCGGTGCTCACGTTCAACGGGTTCGACCGGCTGGTCAACGCACTGGGCGGGGTGGACATCTACGTGGACCAGCGGGTCGCCTCACTGCACCGCCGACCGGACGGCAAGTACCGGGAGAGCGCACCCGGCGGATACAAGGGGCCGCAGCAGGTCTACGAGAAGGGCAACCAGCACCTCAACGGCTGGCAGGCGCTCGACTACGCGCGGCAGCGCTACATCACCGGCGGCGACTACGCCCGGCAGCGCCACCAGCAGCAGCTGATCCGGGCACTGACCCGCAAGATCCTGGACGAGGGCCTGGCCCGGCAACCGGAGCGGGTCGACCAGGTGGTCGCCGCGCTCGGCGACACCCTCGTGTACGCGGGTGGGCCTCGGATCGTCGACTTCGCGTACGCCCTGGGTGGGGTGCCGCAGGACCGCTTCACGCTCGTCGGCCTGCCCGGTTCCGGTGTCGGCAAGGGCAGCGCCTACCGCGGTGAACAGCTCACCAGCGAGGGCCGCACCTTCCTCACCGAACTCCGCGCCGGACGCGCCGACGCCTACCTGGCGGCCCACCCCGCCCTGGTCGTCAAGAACTGACCCCGGTCAGAGCCGCCTGGGCAGGGCGGGCCGCTGGGTGCCGTAGAGCCAGGCGTCGAAGAGCGCGTCGAGCTGCTTGCCGGAGACGCGCTCGGCGAGGGCCACGAACTCGGCGGTGGTGGCGGTGCCGTTGTGCTTCTCCGCCGCCCAGGCCCTGACGATCTGGAAGAACGCCTTGTCACCGACGGACATTCGCAGGGCGTGCAGTGTCATGCCGCCGCGCTGGTAGACCGACTCGCTGAACAGCTCCTTCGCCCCCGGCTTGCCCGGCGGCGTCTTCCACAGCTTCGCGGACGCCCCGGCGTACCGGCTGTCGAACGCCGCCTTGGCTGTCGACTTCCTGGTGTGCTCGGCCCAGAGCCACTCCGCGTACGTCGCGAAGCCCTCGTTCAGCCAGATGTCCTCCCACCTGCCCAGGGAGACGCTGTCCCCGAACCACTGGTGCGCCAGCTCGTGGGCGACCACCTCGGTGTTCACGCCCTGCCGGAAGAAACCCGCGGAGTAGACCGGGCGGCTCTGCGTCTCCAGGGCGTAGGAGATCCGGTTGTCGGAGACCACCACACCGCCGTACGCGTCGAACGGGTACGGCCCGAACACCGTCTCCAGGTAGTCGGCGACCTCCGTGGTCTCGGCGATCGACGAATCCGCGGAACCGTTGGCCGCGATCGCGACAGCACTGTAGACCGGCTTGCCCCGGTGCGTGGCCGTGGTGATCCGGAACTGGCCGATCACCAGCGTGCTCAGATAGCTGGCCATCGGCGACTTCTCTGACCACTTCCAGGTGGTCCAACCGTCCTTGCTGGCCTTACCGCCGGGTACGCCGTTGCTGACCGCGGTGAGACCGTCGGGGACGGTGACCTCGAAGTCGTACGTCGCCTTGTCGGACGGGTGGTCGTTGACCGGGTACCAGGTGCTCGCCGACTCGGGCTGCCCCAGGGCGATGGCACCGTCGGGGGTGTGCAGGAACCCACCCTCGCCGAGGGTCTCGTTCCGCAGCGGCTTCGGCACGCCCTCGTAGGTGATCTCGGCGACGAACCCGTTGCCGTTGACCAGGCCGGAGGCCGGCTTGATCACCAGCTCGTTGCGCTCCCGGCGGTGGGTTGCCGGTGCGCCGTCCACGGTGACCGCGGTGACGGTCAGGCCGGCCAGGTCGAGGTTGAACGTCGACAGGTCGGCAGTCGCGGTGGCCTGCACGGTGGTCGTACCGGTGAGATGGTCCTTCGCGGGGTCGTAGCGCACCTTGACCGCGTACCGTGCGACGTCGTAGCCGCCGTTGCCGTAGCTCGGGAAGTAGGCGTCGCCGGCCCCGGGCGCGCCAGCGGTGAATGTCCGCGACGGCGTGGGGGACGCGCTCGGCGACGGCGCCGCCTCGGTGCCCGTCGAGTCACATCCGGACAGGACGAGTGCCCCGGTCACCAGCAGAGCCGCGCCCACCCGCAGTCTGCGCCGCGTCACCCGCATCCCACACCCTCCCCGTGCCGGCCTACGCCGCTCGCCGCGAGCGGGGCTGTCCCCGCCGTCCCCGGGCGGCAGCATATCGACAGGCCATCACGGCTCCGTCACGGCAGTGTGGGCGCCGACCCGCCCACCAACCAGGCGTCGAAGAGCGGTCGGAGCTGCCGACCCGCCACCCGCTCGGCCAGTGCGACCAGGTCCGCGGTGGTCGCGTTGGCCGCCGCCCGCTCGGTGGTCCAGGTACGCAGGATGCGGAAGAACGTGTCGTCACCGACGGTCCGTCGCAACGCGTGCACGGCGAGCGCGCCGCGCTTGTAGACGGCCGCGCCGAACATCCGTTCCCGCCCCGGCTCGACCGACGGCTGCGACCAGTCGGTGGCCGCGTACTGAAGCTCGAAGGTGCGCTGGGCGGTGCGACCGCCGTCGTGTTCCTCCCACAGCCACTCGGCGTAGCTGGCGAAGCCCTCGTTCAGCCAGATGTCGCTCCACCTGCCCACCGACACGCTGTCACCGAACCACTGGTGCGCCAACTCGTGCGCGACGACGCCCAGGTTGGGGCGGTCGTCGGTAAAGAACGCGGGCCCGTAGACCGGGCGGGACTGGGTTTCCAGCGCGTACCCGATCCGGTCGTCGGCGACGGCGATCCCGCCGTACGAGTCGAACGGGTACGGGCCGAAGCGGCTGGCCAGGAAGTCGGCGATCGCACCGGTGCGGGCCAGGGAGCTGGCCGCGCCGCCGGCCGGGGGCAGGCTCGCCGCCACCGCCGTGACCATCGGCCGGCCGGCGTGCGTGGCCGTCTCCACCCGGTAGTCACCGATCACCAGCGTGCTCAGGTAACTGGCCATCGGGGTGCGTTCCGACCAGCGCCAGGTGGTCCAACCGTCGGCGCTGCTCTTCGGCCCGGGCACTCCGTTGCCCAGCGCGGCCAGCCCGTCCGGGACGGCCACCGCCAGGTCGTAGCTGGCCTTGTCGGACGGGTGGTCGTTGACCGGGAACCAGGTGGCGGCCGAGTCGGGTTGGCCGAGCGCGATCGCGCCGTCGGCGGTGTGCAGGAAGCCGCCACTGCCCAACGGCCCGTCGACGACGGCGGTGGGCACGCCCGCGTACTCGACGGTCACGGTGAACTGCTGGCCGTGTGGGAGCCCGTCGCGCGGGGTCACCACCAGCTCGCCGTCGTCGCGGCGGTAATCGGCCCGCGCGTCGCCCACCCGGACGGCGCTGACGGCCAGGCCGGCCAGGTCCAGATTGAACCGGGACAGGTTCTGGGTGGCCGTGGCGGTGATGACGGCCCGGCCGGTCAGCCGGTCGGTCGACGGGTCGTAGCGGACGTCCAGGCCGTAGTGCGAGACGTCGTAGCCACCGTTGCCGCGACCCGGCACGTACGGGTCACCGGCGTCGACCGCGCCCGGTCGGAAACCGTCGGGCTGTGCACCCGTACAACCGGCCAACGTCAGCCCGAGGACGCAGGCCAGCACGGCGGCGAGCCGGGTGCCGGCGGGTGTCCGTCCGGTCCGGACCATGCAGACTCCTCCCGCGCGGGGTCCCGGTCAGGACGAGCGTAGCCAGCGGCACCGGCCCCACGAGTTGCCTTTGTCGGATTCCCGGGGCAACGCACCGAAGGCCGGCCCCGCACCGCGCGGGGCCGGCCTTCCGGCGTCTGACGGATCGGTCAGCGGTCGAGGACCAGGCCGACCTTCTGGAACTCCTTCAGGTCGCGGTAGCCGCACTTGGCCATCGCCCGACGCAGCCCACCGAACAGGTTGAGCTGACCGTCGGCCTCGTCCGCCGGGCCGAAGAGCAACTCCTCCATCGACCCGAGCGGCTCACCGGCCACCTCGAACGCGCCCCGGGGCAGCGACGGGTGGCTCGCCGCCGAGTGCCACCAGGCACCACCGGCGGGCGCCTCGTCGCACAGCGACAGCGGCTCACCGAGCATCACCGCGTCCGCGCCGCAGCCGAGCGCCTTGGCGATGTCACCCGACGTCTGGATGTCACCGTCGGCGATCAGGTGCACGTACCGGCCGCCGGTCTCGTCGAGGTAGTCCCGGCGGGCCGCCGCGGCGTCGGCGATCGCGGTGGCCATCGGCACCCGGATGCCCAGCACCGACTCGGTGGTCGACCACTCGTCGCCACCGATGCCCACGATCACGCCGGCCGCGCCGGTACGCATCAGGTGCAGCGCCGTCTTGTAGTCCGTGCAGCCGCCGACGATCACCGGCAGGTCGAGGTCGGCGATGAACTCCTTGAGGTTCAGCGGCTCGTCGGTGGTCGACACGTGCTCGGCCGACACGATGGTGCCCTGGATGACCAGGATGTCCACCCCGGCGTCCAGGATCACCGGGGCCAGCGCCAGCGTGTGTTGCGGGGAGACCCGCACCGCCACCGTGCTGCCACCGGCGCGCAGCTCGCGCACCCGCTCGGCGATCAGGTCCGGACGGATCGGCTCCGCGTACACCTCCTGGAGCCGCTTGGTGGCGCGAGCCTCCTCGTCGAGGCCGGCCAGCTCGTCCAGCACCTTCGTCGGGTTCTCGTAGCGGGTCCAGAGGCCCTCGACGTTGAGCACGCCGAGACCGCCGAGCTGACCGAGCCGCACCGCCGAGGCCGGGCTCATGGTGGCGTCGGAGGGGTGGCCGACGCACGGAATGCCGAACGGGTACGCGTCGAGCTGCCAGGAGGTCGACACGTCGTCGACGTCGCGGGTGCGGCGGCTCGGCACGATGGCGATGTCGTCCAGGTGGTAGCCGCGCTGCGCGGTCTTGCCCAGCCCGATCTCGACCACGTCACGCATGGGGGACTCCAGGTGGTTGGGGGTGTTGGGTCAGCGGGTGTGGTAGTTGGGCGCCTCGACGGTCATCTGGATGTCGTGCGGGTGGCTCTCCTTCAGCCCGGCCGCGGTGATCCGGATGAGCTGGCCCCGGCGGTGCAGATCGGGGATGTTCTCCGCACCGGCGTACCCCATGGCCAGCCGCAGCCCGCCGACCAGCTGGTGGGCGACCCGGGACAGCGGCCCCCGGTAGGGCACCTGGCCCTCCACGCCCTCCGGGACCAGCTTGTCGTCGCTGAGCACGTCCTGCTGGAAGTAGCGGTCCTTGCTGTACGACTTGGCCTGGCCCCGGGACTGCATCGCGCCGAGCGACCCCATCCCGCGGTAGGTCTTGAACTGCTTGCCGTTGACGAAGATCAGCTCGCCGGGGCTCTCCTCACAGCCGGCCAGCAGGCTGCCGAGCATTACCGTGTCGGCGCCGGCCACCAGGGCCTTGGCGATGTCGCCGGAATACTGGATGCCGCCGTCGCCGATCACCGGCACGCCGGCCGGGCGGGCGGCCCGAGCCGCCTCCATGATCGCGGTCACCTGCGGCACGCCGACCCCGGCGACGATCCGGGTGGTGCAGATCGCGCCCGGCCCCACACCCACCTTGACGCCGTCGGCGCCGGCGTCGACGAGCGCCTTCGCGCCGGCGTACGTGGCCACGTTGCCGCCCATGATGTCGACGGTGACGTCGGCCTTGAGCCGGCGGACCATGTCCAGCACGGCCCGCTGGTGACCGTGCGCGGTGTCCACGATCAGCACGTCCACGCCCGCGTCGACCAGGGCGCGGGCCCGCTTGTACGCGTCCTCGCCCACGCCGATGGCGGCGGCGACCCGGAGGCGGCCGGCGTCGTCCTTGCTGGCGTCCGGGTACTGCTCGCTCTTGGTGAAGTCCTTCACGGTGATCAGGCCACGCAGCCGGCCCGAGTCGTCCACGATCGGCAGCTTCTCGACCTTGTGCTGGCGCAGCAGCGCCAGAGCGTCGTCCTTGCTCACACCGACCCGGGCGGTGATCAGCGGGGTGTGGGTCATGATCTCGCGGACCGGCGTGTCCGGCTCGGAGACGAACCGCATGTCCCGGTTGGTGACGATGCCGACCAGCTGGCCGTCGCCGTCCACCACCGGCACGCCGGAGATGCGGTAACGCCCACACAGCTCGTCGACCTCGCGCAGCGTGTCGTTCGGGCTGGCGGTCACCGGGTTGGTGATCATGCCGGACTCGGAGCGCTTGACCAGGTCGACCTGGAGCGCCTGGTCCTCCAGCGAGAGGTTGCGGTGCAACACGCCGATGCCGCCCTGGCGGGCCATGGCGATCGCCATCCGCGCCTCGGTCACCGTGTCCATCGCGCTGGACAGCAGCGGAATGGACAACTCGACGTTGCGGGTGAGCTTCGTCCGGGTGTTGACCCGGCTGGGAACCACGTCCGACTCGCCCGGCTGCAACAGCACGTCGTCGAAGGTGAGCCCGAGCGGAACCACGCGGGCAGAGCCGGCCGGCAGCTCGGGCAGGTGGCCGCCCAGGTCGGCGTGCTCCACGCCGGCCGGAAGATCGTTGCTGGGCGAATTTTCCACGATTGCTCCCCTGAGCTGCTCGGATGGGCTTCAGCGAGGTGGCGCGGGCGGGCACCGGAGCGCACCACGGTGCCGGCACGTCGCCTCATCGTACCCAGTGAGCTGGGCGACTCGTCCGTGGCGGGCCGGGCCGGCGCAAGGCCCGGGGGGCGGACGTCCCCGCCGCCTTGGGTCTACGGTGAGGGGGTGCACGACGAGCCCATCGACCCGTTCAACGGCGACCCGGCCGATCCGACCGCGGGTCTGGATGACCCGGGCGACGACGCGACGCCGGATCCGCTGACCGACGTCGAGCGGCAGGATGTGCTGGAAGACCTCGCTGACCTGGAGATCTACCAGGCTCTGCTGGCCCCGATCGGGGTCCGCGGGCTGGTGATCGAATGTGAGGACTGCCGGGAGCCGCACTACTTCGACTGGGACCTGCTCCGCGGCAACCTGCGACACCTGCTCAACTCGGGTCGCCCCCGGGTGCACGAGCCCGCGTACGACCCCGACCCGGATCACTACGTGACCTGGGACTACGCCCGGGGTTACGCGGACGGGGTGCACGACACCCTGAGCGAAGGCACCGAGGACGAGCCGGGCACCCCGACCGCCGCCGAGTGACGGCGGCGCGCCTCAGGCGACCAGGCCGGCCCGGAAGCCCGCGGCCACCGCGTGCGCCCGGTCGCGAGCGCCAAGCTTGCGGAACAACCTGCGGGCGTGTGTCTTGACGGTGTCCTCCGACACGAACAACTCCCGGCCGATCTCCGCGTTGCTCTTGCCCTCGGCCATGCCGAGCAGCACCTGAAGCTCTCGCTCGGTGAGCCCGATCGACGCCCGGGTGGGCCGGGTGTTCGGGCCGGGCCGGGCCGGGTCGGCCTGCTCGGCCGCCGATTCGCCGGTCGCGGCCTCGGCCTCGTCGTCACCCCGCTGCACCGGCACCGACGGCACACCCGCCTGCCCCTCGCCGGGCGTGCCCGTCCAGCCGGGCTCGGCCGAGCCACGCGGCGACGGCCCGGAGCGACCCGAACCACCCACCGCCGCGGCGTCCCGGGCCGGATCGGTGATCCGCTGCCGCGAGGCCCGCCCGGGGGCCGTGAGCAGCAGCAGCGCCTTCGCCACCGCGCTGGTCAGGTCATGGTCGACATTCTGGATGAGACCGCGCGCCCCAGCGCTGATGGTGGCCGCCGCCGCCTCGGACTCCTCGGTGCCGAGCAGCAGCACCGCGGCCTGCGGCGCACGGGCCAGCACCCGACGGACGAAGCCGGCGCTGTCCGGCCGGGTGAGGGCCGTGTCAGCCAGCACAACGTCGGCCGGTCGCTCGGCGAGCCGCAGCATCACCTCGGGATCGGAGACGGCGGTACGAACGATCGCGGACAACCCCAGTCGCGCGGCAGCAGAAGTAAGGTGCTGGGCCGCGAGTGGTGTCCGAACGCACACAAGAACGGTACGCACTGTGGTCTCCTCTCCGCCAACGAGCAGACCATGACGGGGTCGGCTGGGGAGGAGGTTCCCGGCAATCCTTCGAACTTTTCCGACAGTTGGGGCAAAAGCCGCAATTTCTAGGACGTTTTCGATCACAGAAGTGTGAGGCGACGACGGCCCGGGTACCGGGGGGTCCAGGCCGGGAACGGTGCGCCTGCGCGGCCCGCCGCCCGGATGCCGGCCACATGGATTCTCGCGGAGCCGCGCGGGAGGAGGGGTGCTGATGTCGAACGTACGTAGACTGCCCGGACCCATCGTCGATCTCTGGGACTGGCAGCGACTCGGTGCCTGCCGAGGCCGGGACAGCGCCCAGTTCTTCCACCCCGACGGCGAGCGAGGCTCTTCCCGACTGCGTCGGGAGTCCTCCGCCAAGTCGGTCTGCCGCGCCTGCCCGGTCCGGGCCGAGTGCGCCGCGCACGCCCTGTCCGTCCGCGAGCCGTACGGCGTATGGGGCGGCTTCAGCGAGTCGGAGCGGCTTCGGCTGCTCGCCGTCGGCTGGGAAGATCTGGCCGACCGCCGGCACGCCCGGGTCGACGTCGCACGCCTGGAAGCCCGACTGGGCCGCCCACACAAGTCGACAGTCCCGGCCCAACGCAACGTCGCCTGACCCCACACGTCCCCGAACCGCGCCTCCGCCCCGGAGGCGCGGTTTCGTGTCGCATGGTCAAATCCCACACGCCACCGCCGACACGGTCGCGATCGACCCCCGACACGGCTTGTCCGCGCGCCGACACCGTCGACAGGCCCGCCGACACCGTCGCGACCGACCGTGCGCACCTTATCGACTCGGGTTCCTTGAAATCGGGGCATCCCGCCCACCTGGACACCCCGATTTCCAGAACCCGAGAGGATCAAGCCGAGTGCGCGGCCCGACAGGCGAGCGGCGATGAGAGATTTGGGTCTTTTGTCGAACCCTGGGGTGTTCGGACTCCACGCAGAGCTTAGGCTCTGCACGGTATGCGAGATTTGTCCAGTGACCGGTCGCACCCGTGGGCCGGAATCGTGGCCGGGCCGGGGTCGTTACACACCCTGACGATCGCAGCACCACCCGCCGCCCGCCCGGCCCGCAGGGGTCAGGATGCGGTTCCCGCAGGTCGGAATGCCGACCCGGGCCCCGTCGTTACAGTCCCCACGAACGACCGTAGGCACCGCCCCGACGAGGGTGCCGCGCGACGGGCCA
>NZ_JBEZDJ010000042.1:0-63870 GCF_040648275.1 Micromonospora sp. NPDC049171 | reverse complement strand
GTGGCGGGCGTCCCGGGACTCCTTCGGCGGGACGTTGTGCAGCGCCTGGGCGTGGTAATACTCGCTGAAGGCGTCGATGCACATCCCGCCGCCCCGGTTGATCATGGAGTTATAGCCATGACACGCCGACGGCGGCGGCTATAACTCCATGATCAACGGGGCCTGGGACGGTGGTGGGGGGAGGGGGACGGGGGGACGGGGGGGCGGGGGGACGGGGGGACGGGGGACGGGGGGGGTGGGTTACTTCACTGAGGGGGTTACGAAGGGGGGTTTGGTTAGGGTCAGGGGGGCTCGGCGGCCTCGGATGTCGATCTCGACCTCGTCGCCTTCGGCGAGGTTGGCGTCGGTGTCCAGCAGGGCCAGGGCGATGCCCTGTTTGCGGGTTGGGGAGAAGGTGCCGCTTGTCACCTCGCCGACCTGGGTGTTGCCCACGTGCAGGGTCATGCCGGGGCGGGGGATGGCCCGGTCGACGGCCACCAGGCCGCGCAGCGTACGCCGGGGGCCGGCGGCCTTCTCGGCGAGCAGCGCGTCGCGGCCCCAGAAGGCCGGCTTGTCCCAACCGACGGCCCAGCCCGAGCGGGCCTGCACCGGGGTGATGTCCACCGAGAGGTCCTGCCCGTGCAGTGGGTAGCCCATCTCGGTACGCAGGGTGTCCCGGGCGGCCAGGCCGCAGGCCCGCAGCTCGAACGCCTCCCCGGCGGCGAAGAGGGCGTCCCAGACGGTCACCGCGTGCTCCGCCGGCACCACCAGCTCGTATCCCAGCTCGCCCGTGTACCCGGTACGGCAGACGGTCAGCTCCACCCCGGCCAGGCTCGCCGCGGAGAAGCTCATGTAGCCGTGTTCGGTGGGCAGGTCGAGGGCGGCCAGCAACGCGGCTGAGCGGGGGCCCTGCACGGCCAGCACGGCGTACCCGTCGTGCTCGTCGGTGACGGTGACCTGCGCGGGCGCGGCGGCGCGCAACCGGCGCACCACCTCGGCGGTGTTCGCGGCGTTCGGGATGAGGAACACGTGGTCGTCGGCGTACAGGTAGGCGATGATGTCGTCCACCACGCCACCGGTGGCGTCGTCGCAGCAGAGCGTGTACTGCGCCCGGCCCGGCCCGATCCGGCCCAGGTCGTTGCTGAGGCAGGAGTTGACGAAGTCGGCCGCGCCGGGGCCGCTGACCCGGGCCTTGCCGAGGTGCGACACGTCGAAGACCCCGACCGCGGTCCGCACCGCGGTGTGCTCCTTGAGCACCCCGCCGCCGGCGTACTCCAGCGGCATCTCCCAGCCCCCGAAGGGGGCGAACTTGGCGCCGGCGGCGGTGTGCCGCTCGTGCAGCGGGGAACGACGCAGCCGGGTCGCGGCGGCGTCGGAGGTCACGTCGGTCATGGGTGGCAACTTACCGGGGGCCAGGTCGCTGGTTAGCATCGGCGGGAGCCCGCTGGCGCTGTCGGCGGGACAACCATGACGTTCGGCGGGTACGTTCCGCCGAAGACCTTCACCGCCGGTACGCGACGCCGCGACCGGCCCGGCCCGCCCGGAGTAGCTTCAGTGACATCGCCCCGCACCACCAACCTGAGCCTGGTCGACACCGATCCGGCCGAGCTCGCCGTCGACGCGATCGTGATCGGCGTGCACAGCCAGACCGGAGAGCAGGGCGCCACGAGCGGCCTCGCCGGCACCCTGCTGCTCGCCAGCGGCGCGGAGAGCATCGCCGCCGCGTTCGACGGAAAGCTGACCGAGACGCTGGCGCTGCTCGGCGCGACCGGTGGGCCGGGTGAGGTCATCAAGCTGGCCACGCTGGGCACCGTGACCGCCCCGCTGGTCGCCGCGGTCGGGCTCGGCCCGGAGCCGTCGGGTGCCGCCCCGGCCCCGGAGACGCTGCGCCGGGCCGCCGGTTCGGCGATCCGGGCCCTGGCGGGCGCGCCCAGGGTCGCGCTGGCGATGCCGCTGCCGGACGACGCGGACGCGTCGGCCGAGCTGCGCGCGGTCGCGGAGGGCGCGCTGCTCGGCGGGTACCGGTTCGCCGGCTACAAGACCCGTCCGCAGCCGACCCGGCGGGAGCCGGTGACCGAGGTGCTGATCGCGGTGCCGGACGCCGATGACGCGGGCGCCCAGGCGGAGGTCACCCGGGCGCAGGTGGTGGCGAACGCGGTCCGGCTCACCCGGGACTGGGTGAACACCGCTCCGAACGAGTTGCGGCCGCCGTCGTTCGCCGACGCGGTCGCCGGTGCCGCCCGGGACGCGGGCCTCGGCGTCGAGGTGCTGGACGAGGCGGCGCTGGCCGCCGGCGGTTACGGCGGCATCGTCGCGGTCGGTCAGGGCTCGGAGGCCCCGCCCCGGCTGGTGAAACTCACCTACACGCCGCAGAACGGCGGCAACGGCAAGCGGGTCGCGCTTGTCGGCAAGGGGATCACCTTCGACACCGGCGGCATCTCGATCAAGCCGGCGCAGGGCATGTGGGAGATGAAGTCCGACATGGGCGGCGCGGCCGCGGTGGGCGCGGCCATGCTGGCGATCGCCGCGCTGAAGCCGGCGGTGGCGGTCAGCGCCTACCTGCCGATGGCGGAGAACATGCCGTCGGGCACCAGCTACCGGCCGGGTGACGTGATCACCATGTTCAACGGCAAGCGGGTCGAGGTGCTCAACACCGACGCCGAGGGCCGGATGATCCTGGGCGACGCCATGGCCCGTGCCTGCGCGGACGGCACGGACTACCTGTTCGAGACCTCCACCCTGACCGGTGGCCAGGTGGTCGCGCTGGGCAAGCGGGTGGCCGGCGTGATGGGCACCCCGGAGCTGTGCGAGCGGGTCCAGGTGGCCGGCGACGCGGTCGGCGAGCCCGCCTGGCCGATGCCGCTGCCCGACGACGTGCGTAAGGGCATGGAGTCCGACGTGGCGGACATCTCGCAGGTCAACGCCGGGATGGACCGGGCCGGTCACATGCTGCAGGGCGGGGTGTTCCTGCGCGAGTTCGTGACCGACGACGTGGCCTGGGCGCACATCGACATCGCCGGCCCGAGTTACCACTCGGGCGAGCCGACCGGCTACTGGACCAAGGGCGGCACCGGCGTCCCGGTCCGCATGCTGGTGCAGCTCGTCGAGGACGTCGCCGCCAACGGCTGACGAAGCTCCGGGAAGGGCCGCCCGCCGACGCGGGCGGCCCTTCCGCACGTCTCGCTGCCGCTCGCGGCGGCGTTCGCGCCTCGGTGCCGCTCGGGCGGGCTTCGCGCCTCAGTGCCGCTCGGGGCGGCGTTTGCGCCGTTCGTTGAAGTCGCGCATCCGCTGCGGGTAGCCCATCAGCCGGACGTCGTACACCGGGATGCCCATCCGGTACGCGAAGCGCCGGGCGCCGTCCGGGCCGTCGATGCGCCGCCGGGTCCACTCCCCGTCGTCGGCGATCAGGATGACGGTGGTCTCGGTCACCGTCGTCCGCGGCTCGATGAACGCCTCGACGCCACGCCGGCTCCGGACGAAGTTCTCCAGATGGTCCAGGTCGCCACGATCGGCGACACGATCACGGCTCGGCACAGCCGCCTGTTTGCGGCGCCGGAACAACCCCACCGGACCTCTCCCCCACCGTGCGTCATCGACAACGGTGCCAAGGGTACGTGTCGATGACGTGTCGTTGGGCACCTCGGTACGCACCCTGTGCCCGGTGGTGACAAGATGACCGAGGTGGGGTGTGTCTGTGTTACACCCCCGTGACCCCCGATGCAGCGACGCGACCTGGGAGTTGGACGTGAGCGAGCCGAACGAAGCGACCTTCGACATCGTCATCCTCGGAGGTGGCAGCGGCGGTTACGCGGCGGCGCTGCGCGCCGCCCAGCTGGACCTGAAGGTCGCGCTGATCGAGAAGGGCAAGCTCGGCGGGACCTGCCTGCACAACGGCTGCATCCCGACGAAGGCGCTGCTGCACGCCGCCGAGATCGCCGACCAGGCCCGCGAGTCGGAGCAGTTCGGTGTGAAGGCCGAGCTGATCGGCATCGACATGGCCGGGGTCAACTCGTACAAGGACGGTGTGATCTCCCGCCTGTACAAGGGCCTGCAGGGCCTGGTGGGCAGCTCGAAGAACATCACCTTCGTGGCCGGCGCGGGCAAGCTGGTCGGCAAGAACGTCGTCGAGGTCGACGGCAAGCGCTACACCGGCCGCAACATCGTCCTGGCCTCCGGCTCGTACGCCAAGAGCCTGCCCGGCCTGGAGGTCGACGGCGAGCGGATCATCACCAGCGACCACGCGCTCATGATGGACCGGGTGCCGTCGTCGGTGATCGTGCTCGGTGGCGGCGTGATCGGCGTCGAGTTCGCCAGCGTGTGGAAGTCCTTCGGGGTGGACGTGACGATCGTCGAGGCGCTGCCCCGGCTGGTCGCCGCCGAGGACGAGGAGTCGTCGAAGGCGCTGGAGCGGGCGTTCCGCAAGCGGAAGATCAACTTCAAGGTCGGCAAGCCGTTCGAGAAGGTCGAGAAGACCGAGAACGGCGTCAAGCTGACCATTTCCGGCGGCGAGACCGTCGAGGCGGAGCTGCTGCTGGTCGCCGTCGGTCGCGGCCCGAACACCGCCAACCTCGGGTACGAGGAGCAGGGCGTCAAGATGGACCGCGGCTACGTGCTGACCGACGAGCGGCTGCGCACCAGCGTGCCGAACGTCTACGCGGTCGGCGACATCGTGCCCGGCCTCCAGCTCGCGCACCGCGGCTTCCAGCAGGGCATCTTCGTCGCCGAGGAGATCGCCGGGCAGACCCCGGCCGTGATCGACGAGGTCGGCATCCCGCGGGTCACCTACTGCGACCCGGAGCTGGCGTCGGTGGGCCTGACCGAGGCGAAGGCCAAGGAGCAGTACGGCGCCGACAAGGTCAAGACCGTCAACTTCAACCTGGGCGGCAACGGCAAGAGCCAGATCCTCAAGACCACCGGCTTCGTGAAGCTGGTGCGGGTGGAGGACGGCCCCGTGGTCGGGGTACACATGATTGGCGCCCGGGTGGGTGAGCTGATCGGTGAGGCGCAGCTCATCTACAACTGGGAGGCCTACCCGGCCGAGGTCGCCCAGCTCGTGCACGCCCACCCGACCCAGAACGAGGCCCTGGGCGAGGCGCACCTGGCCCTCGCCGGCAAGCCGCTGCACGCGCACGCCTGATCATCCACAACCGCGGCGTCCGGCGACGGGCGAAGATCCCACCAGGGGAATGAAGGAGTCTCAGAACATGCCGGTATCGGTCACCATGCCCCGGCTCGGCGAGAGCGTCACCGAGGGCACCGTCACTCGCTGGCTCAAGCAGGAGGGCGACACGGTCGAGGTCGACGAGCCCCTGCTCGAGGTCTCGACCGACAAGGTCGACACCGAGATCCCGTCGCCCGCGGCGGGCGTGCTGAGCCGGATCGTGGTCGGCGAGGACGAGACCGCCGAGGTCGGCAGCGAGCTGGCGGTCATCGCCGGTGAGGGCGAGTCGACCGGCGGTGGCGAGGCCGCCCCGCAGGAGCAGGCCCCGGCCGAGTCGGTCGAGCCGGTCACCGAGCCGACGGCCGCCGCCGAGGGCACCGCCGACGAGGTGGCCCAGGACGAGGCCCCGGCCGAGGCACCGGCTCCGGCCGCCGCCTCCTCGGGCGAGGGCACCGCGGTGAAGATGCCGGCCCTGGGTGAGAGCGTCACCGAGGGCACTGTCACGCGCTGGCTCAAGCAGGTCGGCGAGACCATCGAGGTCGACGAGCCGCTGCTGGAGGTCTCCACCGACAAGGTGGACACCGAGATCCCCTCGCCGGTCGCCGGCACCGTCCTGGAGATCAGGGTCGCCGAGGACGAGACCGCGGCGGTCGGCGCCGACCTGGCGATCATCGGCGTTGCCGGTGCGGCCCCCACCCAGGCGAAGCCCGAGCCGAAGCCCGAGCCGAAGGCGGAGGCGCCGGCTCCGAAGGCCGCGCCGAAGCAGGAGCCGAAGGTCGACGAGCCCACGCCGGGCATGTCGTACAACGAACCGGCCGCGGAGACCGAGAGCTCGGCGCAGCCGGCGAAGACCGAGCAGGCCGCGCAGCCGGCCGCGGCGACCTCGGCGCCGTCGCGCCCGTCCGCCCCGGCGCCGGGTGCCGGCGAGGAGGCCGCCGGGTACGTGACCCCGCTGGTGCGCAAGCTGGCCAGTGAGCACGGCGTCGACCTGTCCACGCTCAACGGCACCGGCGTGGGTGGCCGGATCCGCAAGCAGGACGTCCTCGACGCGGCCGAGAAGGCGAAGGCTGCCAAGGCCGCTCCCGCTCCCGCCGCGCAGCCGGCCGCCGCACCGTCGGCGGCTGCGGCCAAGCCGGCCGTCAAGCCGCAGCCGAGCGGCAAGCGGGGCACCACCGAGAAGCTGACCCGGACCCGCAAGGCGATCGCCAAGCGGATGCACGAGTCGCTGCACGAGATGGCGCAGCTCACCACTGTCATCGAGGTGGACGTCACGCGGGTCGCCAAGCTGCGGGCGCAGGCGAAGGACTCGTTCCAGCAGCGGCACGGCGTGAAGCTGTCCTTCCTGCCGTTCTTCGCTCTCGCCACCGTCGAGGCGCTGCAGACGTACCCGATCGTCAACGCCCGGATGGACCTGGCCGAGGGCACGATCAGCTACCCGAACGCGGAGCACCTCGGCATCGCCGTGGACACCGAGCGGGGCCTCGTCGTGCCGGTCGTCCACAACGCCGGTGACCTCAACCTGGGCGGCATCGCCAAGCGGGTGGCCGACCTGGCCGAGCGGACCCGGATCAACAAGATCAGCCCGGACGAGATCGCCGGGGCGACCTTCACGCTGACCAACACGGGCAGCCGGGGCGCCCTCTTCGACACGCCGATCGTGCCGACGCCGCAGTCGGCGATGCTCGGCACGGGTGCCGTGGTCAAGCGGCCGGTCGTGGTCAACGACCCGGATCTGGGCGAGGTCGTCGCGGTCCGGTCGATGGTCTACCTGGCCATGTCCTACGACCACCGGCTGATCGACGGTGCCGACGCGGTCCGTTTCCTGGTCGCGATCAAGGAGCGGCTGGAGGCCGGCAACTTCGAGGCGGAGCTGGGCCTGTCCTGATCCCGCGCATCGCGTAGAGGCGCCCCGGTCGTCGACCGGGGCGCCTCTTCGTCTGCGTCGCTCAGCTCTTCAGCAGGTCGGTCGAGACCTTCCAGAGCCGCTCGGCGGCCTCCGGGTCCAGCGCGTACGCCGCGACGCCCGTGCGCCCGCCGGGCTGGGCGTGGGCGGCCTCCTGACAGTCCTCGAAGTAGCGCCCACCCACACCGTCGAGCAGTGGTGAGGCGGCGACCAGCACCGAGGTGGCGGCACCCTGTTCGACTGTCTTCCACGCCGCCGCGTTGCCCGCCCGGATCCGGTTGAGCTCCTCCTCGCTGACGTAGCGCTGCAGGTTGGTCTGGATCGCGCCGGGCATCAGCGAGTTGGCCAGGATGCCGTCGTCGGCCCAGCGGCGGGTCGCCTCCACGGCGAAGAGCACGTTTGCCGTCTTCGACTGCCCGTACGCCTGCCACGGCTCGTACTCTCGGCGCTCGTACTGGATGTCCTCGAAGACCACCGGCGAGCGCAGGTGGGCGGCGGAGCTGACCGAGACGATCCGGGCCCCGTCGCCGGCGGCGAGTGCCGGTCGCAGCCCGGTGGCCAGCGCGAAGTGCCCCAGGTGGTTGGTGGCGAACTGCATCTCCCAGCCCTGCGGGGTGCGCATCTCCGGGGAGGCCATGATGCCGGCGTTGTTGACCAGGATGTGCAGCGGGCCGTCCCAGTTCGCCACGAAGTCGGCGATCGAAGCGTGGTCGGCGAGGTCGAGCGGCGCGACCATGACCCGGTCGTTGCCGGTGGTGGCGGTGATGTCGTCGGCGGCACGCTGCCCGGCGTCGGTGTCGCGGACGGCCAGGGTGACCTCGGCGCCGGCGCTGGCCAGGGCCCGGGCGGTCTCCACGCCGATGCCGGACGACCCGCCGGTGACGATCGCCCGCCGCCGGACGAGGTCCACGCCCCGGATCACGTCCATGGCCGTGGAGTGATGGGCGAACGAGGTGGTGATCGGGTTGTTCGTCGTCATGATCCATCCTTGTCCGGGGTGGGTCGGACCGACCGGCCCGCTGCCGGAGGCCGTTGGCGGCCGTGATTCGGCCTCCGCGCCGACCGACGGCGCTCCGGACCGAACGAGGGCCGGTCCCGGCGCTTTTCCCGCCCCGGGCCGGAGGTAACGCTCGACCGCACCGCCATCGCCGTTCGAGCCTTCGAGCAGGCCAGACGCTGCCAGAGTGGGACCGTGGGCAGCTACCGGCGGGGCGGACAACTGGGCCCCGCCGTCCCGATCGCCCCCGGTGCCCGGGTGGACAAGTTCGAGGTCTTCTTCGACCTGGTCTTCGTCTTCTCGTTCTTCATCATCACCCGGGCGACCGCCGCGAACATCTCCGGTCGACAGTTGCTGCACGCCAGTCTGGTGCTCGCCGTGCTCTGGTGGATCTGGGTGGTGCACAGCCTGGTCGCCACCCGGGTCCGGCTCGGTGAGGGCTACGTGCCGGTGCTCATGGTGATCGCCATGGTGGCCCTGTTCGCGTTCGCGTTGGCGCTGCCGCAGGCGTTCAGCGACCCGAAGGGCGGCGCCGGCGGCCCGATGCTGGTGGCCGTCAGCTACGTCGTGGTCCGGGCCGTGCACATGTACCTGTATCAGCACGTGGTGCGGGACAGCCCGCAGGAGCGGCGGCAACTGCGGCGGTTCGCCCCGGAGTTGGCGGTGAGCATCGTGCTGCTGCTGGCCGCCGCGCTGATCCCGCCGCAGATCACCGACCCGGACCGGGCCGCCCTGGTCCGCGACGGGCTGTGGATCGCGGTGGTGGTGGTGCAGTACGCCACCGGCTTCATCGTCGGCACCTGGGGGTGGGGGGTGACAAGCGCCGAACACTGGACGGAGCGCTACGACCTCATCCTGATCATCGCGCTGGGCGAGTCGATCATCTCCACGGGTGTGGGCGGCAACCTGCTCGGCAAGCCGGTCACCTGGCCGGCGGTGGCGGCCGCCGCACTCGGCATCGTGGTCACGGCCGCCCTCTGGTGGGCGCACTTCGACTTCATCGGGCCGGCCGCCCGGATCGCCCTGCACTCGTCCGAGGGCAGCCCGCGGGTGGCGATGGCCCGGGACGCGTACGCGTACCTCTACCTGCCGATGATCGCGGGGGTGATCCTCTTCTCGATCGGCAACGAGCAGATCCTGCACAAGATCACCGACCCGGCCGGCGGAATCGCCGAGCGGGTCGAGGGCCCGGCCGTGCCGATGCTGTTCGGCGGGCTGATCTGCTACTTCGCCGTCAACCTACTGTTTCAGCTACGTACCCTGCACACCGTCACCTGGACCCGCGTCGGTGTCATCGTGGTGTTGACGGCCGCCCTGCCGGTCGGCCAACACCTGCCGGGGCTGGGCGCCCTCACCCTCGCGACAGTGATCTGCGTGGGGCTGGTGGCGGTGGAGGTGCTGGTGTTGTCGGACTCCCGGCACGCGTTGCGGGCCGCCGTCTTCCAGGAGCGCACCAGCCACGAGGCCCACGAGGCCGCCTGGCGTGCCCGCTGGCACGACGTCCGGGAGACCGACGAGCCGACCACCCCGTGACCGCCGGTATTTCCGGTTCGGGGTGCGACCGGGCAGGCCGGTCAAGCTAGACTCCGGCGCAGCGTCGCGGTGCACCCGGCTCGAAGGCCGCCGTGGGCATGGAGGCGCGGGGACAGCATGGGACGAACGTGCACCCGGGCAACTCACCGGCCGGCCGGCTCGCCGCCGTCGGCAATCAGATGATCGAGATCCACCTCTGGCTCAGCGCGGAACTGGCCCGGCTTCGGGCCGGCCTCGACACCTCGGGCGACGCGCGGGCGTCCCGGGACCTGCGGGCGCACTGCCTGACCTTCTGCGCCGCACTCGGCCGACACCACACCGGTGAGGACGCGGGCGCGTTCCGACTGCTCGCCGACCAGGTCCCCGAGCTGCGCCCGGTCATCGCGAACCTGATCACCGACCACGAGGTGGTGGCCGGCATCCTGGAACGGGTCGAGGCGCTGCTCGCCGGCGACCCGGCGCTGCCACTCGCCCAGGTGCGCGCCGAGCTGGACGGGTTGGCCGCGCTGCTGGAGTCGCACTTCCGCTACGAGGAGAAACGGCTGGTCAGCGCGCTGAACGCGCTCACCGGCCGACCCGGGACGACCGAGGAACTCCTCGGCCTGACCGCACCGCCGACCTGACGGACGGCCCGCCCAGCGCCGATTACTCCGGCGACGCCGGGCCGGGCGGCCGCTCGTAGAAGCGGATCTTCTCCCGCAGGTGGTCGTACTGGCGCTGGAGCAGGCGCATCTGCTCCTCCACCCGCGCCGCGTGGTGGCGCAGCAGGTCGCGCCGCTCGTCGGCGGTGTGCTCGCCCTCGCGGGCCAGCTGCGCGTAGCGGCGCATCTGCGCGATCGGCATCCCGGTGTCGCGCAGGCAGCGGAACAGCACCAGCCAGCCGAGGTCGTCGTCGGTGAAGACCCGCTGCCCACCCGCCGTCCGCTCCACGTCGGCGAGCAGCCCGATCTTCTCGTAGTACCGCAGGGTGTCCAGGCTGAAGCCACTGCGGCGGGCGGCCTCTGAGGGGGCGTAACCGTTCATGCTCCGCGATGGTAGTGCTTGACCTGGAGTGCGCTCCAGGTTGGAGGCTGGTCGCCATGACGACGACACGGACGCTGGGACACAGCGGCATCGAGGTGAGCGCCATCGGCATGGGGTGTTGGGCGATCGGTGGACCGCTCTGGGGCGACGACCGACAGCCGTACGGCTGGGGTGAGGTGGACGACGACGAGTCGATCCGCACCATCCACCGGGCGCTCGATCTCGGGGTGACCCTGTTCGACACGGCCAGCAACTACGGTGCCGGGCACAGCGAGCGGATCCTCGGTCGGGCGCTGACCGGCCGGCGGGACCGCGCGGTGATCGCCACCAAGTTCGGCAACGTCAGCGAGGAGGGGACCCGGCGGTGGCTCGGTAGTGATGCCAGCCCGACGTTCGCGGTCCGCAGCCTGGAAGACTCACTGCGCCGGCTCGGCACCGATCACGTCGACCTGTACCAACTGCACATCAACGAGCTGCCGGTGCCCGCCGCGCTCGACCTGGTCGACACCCTGGAGGGCCTTGTCGACCAGGGCAAGATCCGGGCGTACGGCTGGAGCACCGACAATCCCGCCTCGGCGGAGGCGTTCGCGGCCGCCGGCCGGCACTGCGCCGCGATCCAGCACGACGAGTCGGTGCTGCGCGACAACGCGGCGGTGCTGGCGGTCTGCGACAGCCACGATCTGGCCAGCCTCAACCGTGGGCCGCTGGCGATGGGGCTGCTCACCGGGTCGACCCGGGCGGTCGGGGCGGACGATGTGCGCGGGCGCGCCCCGGAGTGGTTGGAGTGGTTCACCGACGGCCGACCGACGCCACGCTGGGCGGCCCGGGTCGACCAGGTCCGCGCGGCGCTCACGGCGGACGGGCGCACCCTCGCGCAGGGCGCGCTCGGCTGGCTGCTGGCGCGCAGCCCGCGTACCGTGCCGATTCCCGGTCTGCGCACGGTGGCCCAGGCCGAGGAGAACCTGGCGACCCTGGCGCTCGGCCCGCTCAGCGCCGAGGCGTACGCCGAGGTGGAGCGACTGCTCGCCGACCTGCGACCGGCCCACGCGGCCTGACCGTCAACGGCCCTCGCCCCGGGCGCCGTCAGCGGAAGTCGTCCGCGTGCTCCGCGGCCCACTGCCGGAACGTGCGCCCGGGGCGGCCGGTCACCTGCTCGACGTCCGGGGCGACCCAGCCGCTGCCGTCGGGATGACGCCCCATCTCCAGGAACCACTCGATCACCTCGGCCGGGTAGAGGTCCCTCCAGTGCTCGCGGGCCTGCTCCGGGCTCAGCTCGTCGAAGCGCACCGGGCGGCCGATCGCCTCGCCGATCATCCGGACCGCGTCGCGGCGGCGGACCGGCTCCGGCCCGGTGGGCTGGTAGACGCGGCCGGCATGGCCGTCCTCGGTCAGCGCGGCCACGATGACCGCGGCGATGTCCGCCTCGTGGACCAGCGCGCTGTTCCAGTCCCCGAACGGTGCCCGCACCACCCCCTCGGTGCGGATCCCGGCCGCCCAGTCGCGGGTGTTGGCCATGAACTCACCAGGGAAGACGTGCGTCCACTCCAGGCCCGAGTTCTCGACGGCCCGGTGCAGGGGCCGGTGGGGTGCCTCGATCGGATCGTCGTCCGCCCGACTCGGATCGTTGTGGCCGAGATGGGTGACCCGGCGAACGCCGGCCTGTCGGGCCAGTTCCAGGATCTCCGCGCCGGTGGTCAGCGGCCCGTACCCGTCCATCGCGACCAGGTGCATGCGCGTCACGCCGCGCAGCGCCGCAACCAGCGTGTGGGGCCTGGCGAAGTCGCCCGCCACCACCTCCACCCCGGCGGGCAGCGCGGTGGCCGCCGGCGACGCGGGATCGCGGGTCAGCGCGCGTACGTCGTGGCCGGCGCTCACCAGTTGCCGGACCAGGCTGCCTCCGACAGTCCCGGTCGCTCCGGTCACCAGAATCGGCATGGTTCCTCCTCAGGGTCGCCCGTCGGCGGGCACGGCGAGCCAACCCCGCCAAACGGGAGCGCTCTCGGATTGGCTCATGGTCGGTCAGATCCGCGCCGGAAGCAATTGCGAATAACGTATTCATGTTTGCTCTGACCTGCGGAAACGCGGTGACCCCGAATGCGCGCGGCACACCTTTTTCGGCGGCCGGGACGCCCCTTGACCTGCGTTTTCCACGCGGGTCGGCGTGCTGGCACAGATTTCTTGCCGGACACACCCCCGTGGCCGGCCCCACGCATCCGCCAAGCGCGTTCTGGACGAAGATGGGGGTATGCGCATCCTTCTGGCCGGCGCGTCCGGCTTCCTCGGCACTCGGCTGGCCGAACGGCTCACGGCGGACGGGCACCAGATCACGAGGCTGGTCCGTCGGTCGCCGCGCGACTCGCAGGAGCGGCGGTGGGACCCCGCCGCCGGGCAGCTCGACCCGGCCGTGGTCGCCGAGGCGGACGCGGTGGTCAACCTGGCCGGAGCGGGCGTCGGCGACAAGCGCTGGGACGACAACTACCGGCGGTTGATCAGGACCAGCCGGGTGGACAGCACCACCACGCTCGCGACCACCATCGCCGGGCTGCCGGCCGCGGACCGGCCCCGGGTGCTGCTCAACTCCTCGGCCGTGGGTTGGTACGGCAACACCGGCGACCGGGCCGTGGAGGAGGACGCGCCGGCCGGTGAGGGCTTCCTGGCCGACGTCTGCCGGGTGTGGGAGGCCGCGACCCGACCGGCCGAGGACGCCGGGGCACGCGTGGTGCGGCTGCGCACCGGCCTGCCGCTGCACCGCGACGGCGGGCTGCTCAAGCCGCAGTTGCTGCCGTTCAAGCTGGGCATCGCCGGGCGGTTGGGCAGCGGCCGCCAGTGGCTGCCGTGGATCTCGCTCGTCGACTGGCTGGACGCGACCCTCTTCCTGCTGGACCGCGATGACATCGCCGGCCCGGTCAACGTGGTCGGCCCGAACCCGGTGACGAACGCCGAGTTCACCCGCGAGCTGGCCCGGCAGCTGCACCGCCCGGCGGTCATCCCGATCCCCGCGCTGGCCCTCAAGGTGGCCCTCGGCGGCTTCGCCCACGAGGCCCTCACCAGCACCAGGGTCCTACCCGCCGTCCTGACGAGAGCCGCCTTCCCGTACCAACACCCCACCCTCCCGGCAGCCCTACAAAAAGCCCTGACCAACTAACCCCGCCCCGCCGCCCCGCCCGCCCCGCCCCGCCCCGCCCCGCCGCCCCGCCGCGCCGCCCGCCCGCCGCGTTGATCATGAGGTTATTGCCACTCCCATCGGCGTGTCGTGGCAATAACCCCATGATCAACGGGGGCAGGGGGGGTGGGGGGCAGGGCGGGCAGGGGGTTAGCAGCCGATTACCCAGTGGGTGGGGGCGGTTTGCTTGAGGGTGCTGGTGTAGAAGGTGTTGTAGAGGCCCATGCGCTGGTTGGAGCCGTTGGCGTAGGCGTAGCCGCCGGACTGGTAGGCCCGGCCCGCCGCCACGTGCGCGTAGTTGCTGGCCGTCACGCAGGTCGGGGGCGTGGTCGGGGTCGGGGTCGGGGCGGCCGTCTGGGTCGGGGTCGGGGTCGGGGCGGCCGTCTGGGTAGGGGTAGGGGTGGCCGTCGGGGTAGGGGGCGGGGTGGTGCCGCCGCCGTTCAGGCCGAAGAAGAGCGCGTCACGGTACGTCGAGCAGATGGTGTCCAGGAAGTACGCCCCGGCGGTGCCGCACTGGTCGGCCCCGGAACCCGGGTCGACCGGGGTGCCGTGGCCCATGCCGGAGACCCGGTAGAGCCGTACCTCGTCGTTGCCGTACACCTCCAGGCTGGTGTTGGCGGGCAGGGACGAGGTGCTGGTCGGGGTCTGCGAGATGCCGCGCACGTTCGTCCACTGGTCGCGGGACTCGGTGCCGTTGAGCGGGGCGACCGTCGGGTCCGAGGTGCCGTGCCAGATGGCCACGCGGGGCCGCGGGCCGGCATAACCGGAGTACGCGCCCCGGACCAGGTCACCCCAGGCGGCCGGGGTCTTGTCCGCGCCCGGGTTCATGCAGCTGAAGGCGTTGACCATGCTGGTGGCGCAGCGGTACGGGATGCCCGCGATGATCGATCCGGCGGCGAAGACGTCCGGGTACGCGGCGAGCATGACCGCGCTCATCGCCCCGCCCGCGGACAACCCGCTGACGAAGACGCGGGAGCCGTCCACCCCGAAGTTCGCCTTGGCGTGGTCGACCATCTGTTTGATGGACAGCGCCTCACCCTGGCCCCGGGCGGTGTCGCCGGCCTCGAAGAAGTTGAAGCAGGAGTTGGCGTTGTTGCCGGCCGGCTGTTGGGCGACGATCAGGGAGAACTTCCACTGGTCGGCGTACTTCTGGTAGCCGGAGTTGGCGAAGTACCCGGCGGCGGTCTGCGTGCAGCCGTGCAATAGCACCACGGCCGGGGAGTTGGCCGGCAAGTTGTCCGGCCGGTAGGCGTACATGGCGAGGTTGCCCGGGTTGGAGCCGAACCCGGTCACCTGGGTGAGGGTGGCGGCCTGGGCGGGTGCGGCGATGGCGACCGCGCCGGCTGCGGCGAGGACGAGCCCGACGCCCGCGCCGATCAGCCGGGTGAGGATGGACGAGGAGCGGCGCACGGCGGCCTCCTGAGGCAGCGGACTGTGAACTGGGTCACGGTCGAATTGCCGTGACGTTACGACGATGTGTCGCCGCCCTGACATGGGGCGCGCTCACACATTCACGGCCGCCGAGGTGTACGCCGAACCGTCGACGCGAGTCCTCCCCAGCCTCACGCGACAACAACGGTCCCCTCCTCGCAGGTCTGACCGGCCTGTCCAGGTCCGGTTGGTAACGTCCGCTGCGTGCCGTCCTCCCCGTCGCTGGCCACCGGGCCCGCACCCGCGTCACCGCCGCGCGTCGTCCGGGACCGCCGGGCCGACCTGATCGTCGTGCTGGTGGCGCTCGCGCTCGCCGTCTGGGTGACGAGAGGGCTGTGGCGGGACCCGAACGTTCGCACCATCACCGTCAACTCCAGCGACCAGGCGCTCTTCGAGTGGCTGTTGGCCTTCGGCGGCCACGCGGTCACCCACGGGGACAACCCGCTCTTCACGTACCTGATCAACGTCCCGGACGGCGTGAACCTCGCGGTCAACACCTCGATCACGGTGTACGCGGTGGTCTTCGCCCCGCTCACGTACCTGATCGGGCCGCCGGCCACGTTCCTGGTGATCCTCACCCTGAACCTGCTCGCCACGGCACTGGTCTGGTACTGGCTGCTCTCCCGGCACCTGGTCCGCAGCCGGCTGGCCGCCGGGGTGGGCGGCCTGTTCGTCGCCTACTCCCCCGGCATGGTCTCGCACGCCAACGCCCATCTGAACTGGACCGCCGGTTGGCTGGTGCCGCTGTTGATCTGGCGCCTGTTCGCGCTGCGCCGCCCCGGGCACTGGCTGCGCGACGGAGTGCTCCTCGGCGTGCTGGTCGCGGTGGCCTTCTCCATCGCCGCCGAAGGGCTCTTCTTCACCGCGCTGGCGCTCGGGGTGTTCGTCGCGGTCTGGGCGCTGCACCCGGTCAACCGGGCCGAGGCCCGCGCCGCGCTGCCGACCTTCCTGCGCGGGCTCGGGGTGACCGCGGTGGTGGCCGGCGTGCTGCTGTCGTACCCCTTGTGGCTGCACTTCGCCGGGCCGCAACGGTTCCACGGCACCGGCTTCGACCCGGTGATCCACTCCGAGGACATCGCCGCGTTCGCCGCGTTCCCGCGGCGTTCGCTGGCCGGCGAGGCGGGGCTGGGCACCTCGTTGGCCCCGAACCCGACCGAGGAGAACTCGTTCTTCGGCGTTCCGCTGCTGGTGCTCACCGTGGTCTGCTTCGTCGCGCTCTGGCGGTGGGCCGACGCGGGCCGCCGGGCCACCCTCTGGGCGCTGGGCGTCCTCGCGCTGATCTTCGCGGTGCTCTCCTTCGGGCCGGTGGCCAAGGTCGACGGGCGACGCATCGACCTGCCCATGCCGTTCGACCTGCTCGGGCAGCTGCCGGTGGTGAACGCCGCGCTGCCGGCCCGGCTGGCGCTGGTGGTCGCGCCGGTGATCGGGCTGCTGCTGGCGTACGCGGTCGACCACCTGCGCGCCGCACCACCCCGGCACCGCTCCACGGAGTTGGCCTGGCTGATCGGGTTCGCGGTGGCCCTGGTGCCGCTGCTGCCCACCCCGCTGCTGACCGACGAGCGGGAGCCCATTCCCCGGTTCATCACCTCGGGCACCTGGCGAGACTACGTCTCACCGGACGGGGTGCTCACCCCGGTGCCGTTGACCGTGGACATCTACCCGGACGGTCAACGCTGGCAGGCGTACGCGTTGGCGCACCGGCAGGGCGAGTTCGAGATCCCCGGCGGATTCTTCCTCGGCCCCGGCGGGCCGGACGGGCGGGGCCGGATCGGCCCGGTGCCCCGCACGCTGAGCGCGTTGATGGACCAGGCCGGCCGGACCGGGCTGGTGCCGATCGTCACCGACGGAACGATCCGGGAGGTGCAGTCGGACCTGCGGCACTGGCGGATCGAGACGGTGGTGCTCGCCGACCAGGTGCACGGCGCGAAGTTCGAGGTCGACGAGGAGGCGCTGCTTCGTACCGGCACCGCCCTGTTCGGCGAGCCGCAGCGGGTCGACGACGTCTGGCTCTGGCGGATCCCACCGGCGGACCGGTAGCCGCGCCGGAAACGCGGGACCGGCTTGCCTCCGAGCCTCCCGCTGCCGGCCCGCGACGCCGCGCCCACCTACCAGGGGCGTCGTGCTCGGCCGTCATCGGCCGCCCGCGCCGTCGCCGCCCGACCGACCGACCCGGTGTCGAGGGCCCGAGTCGGTGCGGCGGGGCCGCCGGTGAGGCGGCTCACCAGGGACGATTGCCGACATCGGGACTAGGCTGGTGCCGTGACGACGACGACTCCCGGCCTGACGGCCGTCCGCGCCGGCCTGCTCGACTACCAGGCCGCCTGGGACGAGCAGCGGCGCCTGCACGAGGCGGTTGTCGCTGGCGAGCGCGGCGACACCGTGCTGCTGCTGGAGCACCCGAGCGTCTACACCGCGGGCAAGCGCACCGAGCCGTGGGACCGGCCCACGGACGGCACTCCGGTCGTCGACGTGGACCGCGGCGGCAAGATCACCTGGCACGGGCCGGGGCAGCTCGTCGGTTACCCGATCCTGCGGCTGCCCGACCCGGTGGACGTGGTCGCGTACGTCCGCCGCACGGAGGAGCTGCTCATCGACGTGTGCGCCGAGTTCGGGCTGACCGCCGGCCGGGTCGAGGGGCGCAGCGGTGTCTGGGTGCCCGAGGACGACCGGGGGCCGGCCCGCAAGGTGGCCGCCATCGGCATCCGGGTCGCCCGGGGCGTCACCCTGCACGGCTTCTCGATCAACTGCGACTGCGACCTGACCTCCTTCGACCGGATCGTGCCGTGCGGCATCCGGGATGCCGGGGTCACCTCGCTCACCGCCGAGTTGGGCCGCCCGATCACTGTCGCCGACGTGCTCCCGGTGGTCGAGCGCCGACTCGGCACCCTCATCGCGGCCTGACCCACGCGCCAGGGCGGGCCGTCCGCTCCCCCTGACGCGTGTAGTCCGCCCAGCGGCCGGCGACACGACGCCGTGCGGCGGGCCATCCGCTCCCCTGGCGCGTGAGTCCGCCCGGCTGACGGCGACACGACGCCGAGCGGCGGCTTCCCGCTCGACCAGTCACTGCACGACGCCGGTGCCAGCCTGCCCGGGCTGGGCGGGCGGGGGGCGAAACCCGCGCGACTCAACGACGGCCCGGCCATCGGATTCGCACTGTCCGGGCGAACGGCAACAGCCATAGAAGACAGTGTTTTCGCAGGTAGATCGCGATTACCTATCTGACAGTCATACTGGGGTTGCCGTCTATGCCTGTTGCGACTAACGTTCCCGTCACGATGACGTCGCCTCGCATGGAGCTGTGACAGCCCGGCATGTAGCCCGTGGTCCCAGTTGCGCCAGCTCCAGCAGTGAGTGGCGACGATATCCGCGAACCCGCACATGAGGGTTGGCTGAAATAACGGGGGATAATTTGTTTGACCATGTCGCCGACGCGTTAGCGCGTGAGGATCTGATACGCCTGAGAGACAACCTTTATGTTCTCCGATTCGAGACCATGAAGGTTGCTTCCGCACTGGGCGCTGTTCAGCAGTTGATGGACGAGGGCCGCATCAGGCCCGGGGACACGCTTGTCGACAGTTCCAGTGGAATCTATGCCTACTCATTGGCGCTGGCGTGCCACAAGTTCGGTTTTAAATGCCATATCGTCGCGTCTCCCAGTGTGGACCTGACACTGAAGGCACAATTGGAGTTCCTCGGCGCGACGGTCGACCAGCCACGTGCCACGCGGGATGCCAGCCTCGATCAGGCGGAGCGCGTCCAAAGGGTGGTGGAATACGTCAAGGACCACCAGCGGGCGCACTGGATGAGCCAGTATCACGACCCGGTCCACTACGCCGGCTACCAGCCGATCGCCCACAGACTCGCGGAAAGCCTGCGCGCCGACCGGGTGACGCTGGTGACCGGAGTGGGCAGCGGGGCGTCCTCCGGTGGCCTGGCGACGGCGTTGGGTGAGGTCGGCGTCGACGTCGACCTGATCGGCGTCCAGCCCTTCGGCAGCGTGTCCTTCGGCAGCCAGGACATCAACGATCCCAAGTTCCTGATCTCCGGTCTGGGCAGTGGGATCTACTTCGGGAACATCCGTTACGCCGCCTTCCGGTCCGTGCACTGGATGGGCTTCGACTACGCCCGATCCGGCAGCGTCGACCTGCTGCGCCACCACGGCGTGTTCGCCGGCCTGTCCAGCGGAGCCGCGTACCTGACCGCGGGCTGGGCGCTGGAGCAGCGTCCGACGAGGCGCGGTGAGCCGGTCGTCTTCGTCGCCGCCGACACGGGGCACCGCTACGTACCGGAGGTCTTCGCCTCGACCGATCCGGTGGTGACCCGGGACCCGTCGCTGCCGCTGTTCATCACCCACCAGGACGACCTTCGTCTGCCCTGGTGCAGGACCGACTGGGTGCGGCACGGCACCGCCTTCTCCACGCCACAGCGGAGCCTGTGACATGACGAGGGTCGTGCTGCTGGAGGCTCTGGCTTTCGGCCTGGATCGGCTGTCCCGCGCCGCCGAGGAGCGCGGGATCGATCTGGTGCTGATGACCTTCGACCGCAAGTACTACCGGCGGCAGTTGGCCAGGCACCCCCACGTGCGGGTGGTCGACGTCGACACGTTCGACATCGACGCGATTCGCCGCGCCCTGGATGCGCTCGCCCCCGTGGACGGCCTCATCTCCAACACCGACACCTGGGCCGCGACTGCCGAAATGCTCGCCGCGGAGCGTGGTTTCGTCAACGTGCTGCGCCACGCGGACCGCCTCAGGGACAAGGTCTGGGTCCGCAACACCCTGGTGGACGCGGGGCTCAGCACGGGCAGGGCCACCCGCGCGACGCACTGGCTCGACCTTCGCGAGCAGCCCTGGCCCGGGCCGCTGATCGTCAAGGACGCGGCCGGCACGGGTAGCCGTGACGTCCTGCTGGCCCGGTCCGTCGAGGACGCCGAGAAGATGATCTCGCGACTGGTGGAGGGTGGCCTGCCGCCGGAGCGGGTGGCCGTCGAGCCCTACGCCTTCGGCCCCCTGTACAGCGCGGAAACCTACACCACCACCGCCGGGACGCTGCTCTGCGGCGTCACCAGCCGGACCATCTCGGAACTACCCGATTTCCGGGAACTCGACATGACCTATCCGGTCGGCCGCGGGACGGACTGGGAGGACCGGGTCCGCCGCTGGGTGGCGGCGGTGCTTGAGGCGATTGACCGTGGCGTCGGTCCGTCGCATGTCGAATTCGTCGACACGGGCAGCGGCTTCGAGATCGTCGAGGTGAACAGCCGGCTCGGCGGTGGCCTGATCGGCGAGAGCATCGAAATGGTGAACGGGATCAGCCCCTACCATTTGATGATCAGTCAGGCACTGGTCCCGGACCTGGGCCAGCAGCACGTCGAGCTGGCGAGGACCGCACCACAGGCGGCCGCTTTCGCGCAGGTGGACAAGCACCTGCCCCGTCCCGGACGCCTTGCTGAGATCCTCGGCGTCGAGGATCTGGCATTCTTCCCCGGGAACGTGCGCTGGCACGAGGTGTTCGGGCCGGGCACCGTCGTGGAGAACACGACAGATCAGAGCGCCAACTACGGGACGGTCACCGCTACCGGTGCCACCCCCGGCGAGGCGCTGCGCCGGGCGCATGCTGGCGCCCGTCACATTCGCCTCGTCCTCGAATAGCTGTAGCGCTCACCAACAATTACAGCGCCTCCCGTCCTGGCTTCGACAGACAAGGGGCCTCTACATTGATGCCGCCATTCCGACAGGCAAACAGGTGAAGGAAAAACTGATTCTCCTCGGCGTGACCCGACACACCGTCGAGGAGGCAACGCGTCTCGGCGCCGACGTGCTCGTGATCGACACGCCCACATTCGTCTCGATCCTGGATCTGCCCGCCGGCAGTTGCGCTCTCGCGGACGCGGATTACCTGAAACGTAGCCCCGAGTCCATCGTCGCCATCGCCCGTGCCGCAATCGGCGGAGCCGACGCCTGCCTCACGCTCACCGAGGTCGCGATGAGCCTGTCCGCCGAGGTGAACGCCCTGCTCGGTGTGCCGGACAACAGCCCCGAGGTGGTCCGCCGCACGATCGACAAGTCGCTGATGCGGGAAAGCCTGGACGAGACACCGCAGTTGCGGCTGCCCTGGCTCCGGCTCGGTTGCCAGGATGAGTTCGCGGCGTTCCTGCGCGAGGCCCGAGAGACGTACATCGTCAAGCCCGTCGCCGGCGTCGGCTCGGAGGGTGTCAAGCGCTACCAGACCGGCGACTCGCCGCCGTCCGACGGCTATCCCTATCTGGCGGAGCCGGAACTGCGCGGACGCGAGCTGTCGGTGGAGGCGTTCAGCCAGCACGGGCAGCACACGATCATTGGGCTGACCAGCACCGAGTTGGGGACGAAGGGCGACGCCACCGAGTTCGTCGCGTACGGGCACATCTTCCCCGTCGCACTCAGCCCCGCCGAGGCCCGTGCGGTCGAAGACACGGTCCGCACGTTCCTGGACGTTGTCGGCGTACGCCACGGCCTGACCCACACCGAGATCATCCTTACCGCCGACGGACCGAAAGTCCTCGAAACCCACACCCGCCACGGCGGCGGCAAGATCCGCGAGCTGGTCCAGGCAGCCCTCGGCATCGACATGGTGCGGCTGGCCCTGGCAGCCCGGCTGGGGCTGGCCCCAGCCACGCACCTCACACCGCAGTACCACCGCGTCGCGGCGGTGCGCTTCCTGCGACCGTCGCCCGGCCGGGTGCGCGCCCACAGCGGGGTGCACCGAGCCCGATACCTGCCGCACGTCGTTCAGCTGGAGTTCCCGTGGCACGTCGGTGACGAGATCACCACGGAGGAGGTGCTCGGCGACCGACCCGCTTTTGTGATCGTCGCCGCCGACACGCAGCAACAGGTGGAAGAAGCCCTGGCCGCAGTGCAGGAGGAACTCGAATTGGTGGTGCAGGAGTGACTATCTCGGTAATCGGCATCGGCTATGGCGGGGATGTCACAAGCGAGGCACGGGCCAGCCTCCAGGAGGCGGACGTCGTCATCGGGCACGAGGACTTCATCGCCTCCGTGCGGCACCTGGTGCGCGACGGCGCGGAGTGCTTCGACGTGCAGACGCTCACCGACACCACCGACAACGTCTTCGCCGCTCGGGCACGCTCCGCCCTGGACCGCGCCCAGGCCGGCGCACAGGTGGTCATCGTGTCCGGCGGGGATCCTGGCCTCCTCGGCATGGCCGGCCCGCTCATCAGCGAGTTGTCCGCCATCGCCGATGCTCGGAGCCTGCCCCGGGTGCGGGTCCTCCCCGGGCTCTCGGCCTGGCAGTACGCGTCGGCACGGTTGGGGGCGCCGTTCAACGGCGGCATCTGCGTCATCTCGCTCTGCCTCTACAGCCACACCGAGGAGAAGATCCGACGGCAGGTCGAGGGCGTTGCCGCCGCGGGGCTCGGCGTCGTCGCCTACATGCTGCGCCACAACGGTGAGGCCAAGCCGGAGCGCTACCCGACCGACGTGCCGGCCGTCGACCTGGCCCGCCGGCGCTTCCTGCTCCTGCGGGACGCGCTCCTGCGGCACCGGCCGGCGGACACACCCACCTACCTGTTCAGTGGCTTCGGGGACGACCGGGGTGACAAGCCGGAGCAGGCGCCTCTCCAGGACAGCCTGCACCTGTGGGAGCGGTCCGATGACGAGTCCGTCTTCTGCGTACCCGGCGTCGACCATGCCTCCGCCCACGGGTACATCTGGGACGTGACATGACGGACGCGGTACGACCGCCGACCGGCACCGCCGTCACCGCCCTCGAGTGCATTCGATGCGGCACCCAGCATCCGGTCGGCGACTACTCGCTGGGATGTCCCTCCTGTGCCGCGGCGGGCCACGGCTCGAACCTGTTCTGCCGTTACCCCGCCGAGGCGGTACGCCAGGACCAACTGGTGCCGTACCCGGTGGTCCCCAATCTGGGCCAGGGGCACACGCCGCTGTTCCCACTGCCCTGGCTCGACGGGGTGCTCGTCAAGAACGAGGCGGCGAATCCGACCGGATCCCACAAGGACCGGTTCGCGGCGATGGCGGTGACCCACGCGAAGGCCTCGGGCTACCAGCGTGTCGTCGTCGGATCCTCCGGCAACGCCGGGCTGGCCACGGCCGCCTTCGCCGCCGCCGTCGGCCTGCGGGCCGTGGTGGCCGGCTTCACCTGGCTGCCCGAACCGCTCGCGGGGCCGCTGCGCGGGCTCGGAGCGGACCTGCGCACCTTCGACACGGACGAGGAACGTGTCCGGTACGTCAAGGAGGCGGCCGACCGCGACGACTCGTTGGCCGTCTCCAACGTCGCCGACATCGTCATCGGCAGTAGCTGCTTCGGGATCGAGGGCTACAAGGCCATCGCCTGGGAGATAGCGGCCGACGTACCAGGCGGGGTGGACCACGTCGTGATTCCGTCGAGCCGTGGCGACCTGGCGTGGGGGATCCACCTCGGTTTCGCCCAGTGGTCGGCCCGGACGGGCGGTCCCGTGCCACGCCTTCACCTGGTCGAACCCTTCCCCAGGTTGTCCGCGGTGCTCGCCGGCCGGGACATCGCGACACGCTTCCCCGACAGCGCCGGAAGCCTCCACTCGATCGCCGGGAACAGCACGACCGTGCAGGCCCAGGCCGCGGTGACCCGTAGTGCGGGCAGCGTCGTGGTGGTGCCCGAAGACGTGGCGACCAGCTGGTACGAGCGGGCGAGCCGACACGGGCACACCTGGGAGATCAGCAGTTGCACCGTGCTGGCCGGCTACGACGACCTACGGCGACGCGACGTCATTCCGTCCGCCGATCGCACAGTCCTGATCACCACCTCTCACCTATTCAAAGGGCTGTGACAGCCCCGGCAACGAGGAGACAACACCCATGAAGACGGCGAGTCTGTGGGGTGCACCCCCGAAGCGCTTCTACCACTTCCTCCGGCGGCTGACACCGGCCGCGCCGGGCGAGACGCTCACCCTGGCCGTGCTCGGTTGCGCCGACGGGAAGTTCGTGCTGCCCGCCGCCCGGCGGGGCATCAGGGTCTGGGCGGCCGACATCGACGAGATCACCCTCTTCGGCGGCTACAAGGAGGACAGCAGCGGCAGGGTGCATGTGCCGGGGCTCGCCGCCCGCCTCAAGACGGAGGGGCTGGAGGAGCTGGTCGACATCCACCACGGCAGTTTCGTCGACGCACCGCCGGAGCGTCGGTTCGACGGCGTCTTCACCAGCGGTGCGCTCCAGTACTCGAACAACATCGGCCACGACCTCGCCGACATGGTCGACCTGGTGGGCGGCTGTGTACGGCTGGGTGGGCTGCTCTACGTGGACTACATGCTCCCCTACGAGGAGAAGTACAAGGGCCGGCCCAACTGCCCGGAGGCCGGGTGGTGGAAGGAGTACTTCCACAGCCGCCCCGAGTGGCACGTGCACCACAACCGGGCGATGGCGCCCACCCTCGACCGGGCGCACCTCGACTACCCGGTCGACCACTACCACCAGTGGGGGCACGTCCTCGCCGAACGTCGCCTCGACCGCGGCTAGAGCTCCGACACCTGGGTCCGGACCTGTGAGTCTCGTGGAGGAGCCCGATGCCGTGACTGTCTCTACTGTCAACAGCGAGTCGGGCCGGTGGCCCACCGGGGACGGGATCCCTGCCCTGCAGGCGATCCGCCCGCTGACCGCGCAGACGCGATGCCCCTTCGCCAGCGGAGCCAACCTCGTCGCGGCCCCGGGTTACCGAGGCGGCCCCATCGACGATCACCTTGACCGCGCGCTGGCGGACCTGACCAGCTTCACCGGTCGAGCTGAACGGGACCGACTCGACGCGTTCGTCCTCCGGTTCCCGCTCACCCTGGTGGACGCCGCCGACCTGCGCGGCCTCGGCCGCCTGACACACTCCCTCGTGCGTGCTCTCCTACGGGGCGACCCGAGCCAGCCTCGTGCGGTGGACCCGGACCTGGTCCAACAGCCTCGCTGGCGTCTGTCGTACGCGGGTATGGACTACTTCATGGCCGTCTTCGCCCCGCTCTACGGCTCCCACCACAGCAGGTACACCTTCGGCATCGCGGACCAGGTCTTCGTGCTGCTGCAACCCGACAGCTCGTTCCACCTCCGCCTCGGGCGGGACCCGAGCCGGGTGCGAAAGAGCATCCGGAAGCGCTTCGCCCGGGCCGGTCAGTCCTACGACACCCACCTGCTGGAGGCACACAAGTTCGTACTCCCCCTGGCGCATGGCGACCCACCCGTGCGGTGGTACGACATGCCAGTCCTGTGACACGTCTAATCCGAGGATGCGCTCCCCCATGGTCGTCGCCTACCTGGCCAGCCAGAACAAGATCAAGATTGAGGAGGCCCGGGAGATCATCCCCGGGATCGAGCCGCTGGACATCGAACTGACGGAGATCCAGTCACCCGATCCGGCGGTGGTCGTTCGTCACAAGCTCCACCAGGTGGCGGCCGCCGGCCTCACGAAGCCGGTCCTGGTCGAGGACACCGGGCTCTTCGTGCACCACTGGCGCACGCTGCCGGGTGCCCTCATCAAGTGGTTCGTCGAGGAACTCGGCACGGACCGGCTGTACCAGGCACTCACCGCGGAGGGACCGACGGCGGCCACCGCGGTCAGCGCGGTCGGGATCGTCTACCGCGACGAGACGGGCGTGTGGCAGGGGCAGACGACCGGACGGATCGTCCGCCCGCGCGGCGACCTCGGTGGATGGACCCCCGTCTTCGAGGTCGGCGACACCGGCATGACCCTCGGCGAGATGTCGTTCCCGGAGCGGATGCACCACACCATGCGCGCCGCGCCCCTGCGCCAGGCGGTGGCCTGGCTGGCGGAGCGACAACCCGACCGCAACCCCTCGTGAGCCCGGGCGTCCGTCCACACGGACACCACGACCTGGCTGACCGCTGCACCGCCGACCCGACCGAAGACCAGACACGGGAGATCCGTCAGTGCGAATCTGCGTATTCCTATCCGCCACCAACACCGACGAGTCCTATGCCAGCTCGGTACGGGAACTCGGCAATCTGATCAGCGGCCACGGGCACGATCTCGTCTGGGGCGGTTCCGAGGCCGGTCTGATGCAGATCCTGGCCGATGCCGTCCAGGAATCGGGCGGTCGCCTCATCGGGGTCTCCGTCGAGTCGCTGCGCTGGGTGCTGCGGCAGAAACTCAACGAGGGGGACGAGGTGATCGTCACCGCCGATCTCGCCGCCCGCAAGGCGCTGCTGCTCGAACGCTCCGACGCCGTCCTGGTACTGCCGGGCGGCACCGGCACCCTCGACGAGGCGACGGATGTCATCGAGCTGAAGCGACACCGGGTGCACGACAAGCCCGTGGTGATCATCAACATCGGCGGCTTCTACGACGGGCTCCAGCAGCAGCTGACGCGGATGGAGGAGGACGGCTTCTTCGACCTGCCGGTGGCACAGCTCGTGCGGTTCGCACCGGACCCGGCCACGGCGATGGCCCTGATCGAGGCGACGACCGCCGACCACGTCGGCGCGAACGGCACGGCACCGCACGCGGAGCCCTCATGCCCCCGCGGTTAGCGACCCGGATGGCCCGTGCCATTCCCCCCGGCCCCGCTCGCATCCTGGTCGTCAACGCCCTGGTCGGCACCTTCGGCAGCGGCCTCTTCTACGCCGGCAACGTCATGTACTTCACGCGGGTCATCGGCCTCAGCGCCTGGGAGGTGTCGCTGGGCATCTCGATAGCCGGCGCCGCCGGCCTGGTCGCCGCCATGCCGATCGCCGCCCTCGCCGACCGGATCGGATTCCGCCCGACCCTCGTCGCGTTGCACCTCCTGCGGGCGGTCGTCTACCTCGCCTACCTCTGGGTGGACGACTTCACCGGCTTCCTCGTGCTGGTGTGCGTCATCGGAGTGGCGGACAAGGCCAGCTACCCCCTCACCCAGGCCCTTGTGGGCAGCCTGTTCGACGGCGAGGCCCGGACGAAGACGATGGCCGTCATGCGGGCGACCCAGAACATCGGCATGTCCGGTGGCGCGCTCGCCGCCGCCGCCGTGCTGACCGTGGATCTCCGCACCGGCTTCCTGCTCCTGACGGCGGCCAACGGCCTGTCGTTCGTCTTCACCGCCAGCCAGCTGTGGCGAATCCGCCCCGCCGCCGACGCGGTGGAGGCATCCGCGGCCCTTCCGGAGGTCGTCGCACCCGCCGCGCGAGTGGGCAGATGGCGACACCTCGGGCTGAGCGCCCTCAATGGCGTGCTGTCGCTGCACGACACCGTCCTGTTCGTGGCGCTGCCGTTGTGGCTGGCCAGCGACAAGGACGCACCGACGGCGATGGTGAGCATCGTCCTCGCCATCAACACCGTTCTGACCGCGGCCGGCCAGGTGTGGTGGACGAGATTCACCCGGACCGTGCCCCAGGCGGCGTGGGCAGCGGTCGCGGCCGGTGCCCTGCTGGCCGGGTCGAGCGTGACCCTGTGCTTTGTCGGCATCGCCGGACCGATCGTCACCGCTGTGCTCGTGTCGGTCGCCGCCGTGCTGCTGACCCTCGGCGAGAACCTGCACGCCGCCGCGGCCTGGGAGATCTCCTTCGCACTGTCCCCGAGCGACGCGCGCGGCTCCTACCTGGCGATGTTCGGCCTCGGTCAGTCCGCCCGCGATGTCTGCGGACCGGCCGCGGTGACCGCGCTCGTCAGCAGCTTCGGCCCGTACGGCTGGGCTCTGCTCGGGGTCACGTTCGTCCTCGGTGGCGCCGGCTTCCGACGATCGACCCTCCGACTCGTCGAGCGGCAGCGGATCGCTCGCGAGCAGCACACCCGCGGGTCCACCGCGCCAGCCGCCCCGGCCGCTCACTAAGGAGGAATGAGTTGCACCTGCTCATCGTCGGCGCGGGCAGCGAACTCCCGCCGCGCGCCCGGGCGGCTCGTCCCGGCCTGAGGACCAGTGTGATCTGTCAGCAGCAGGCGGTGCCGTACCTGCAGGAGCCCGAGCGGATCGATCGCCTGGTCGTGCTCCCCCAGTCGGCGGCGGTGTCGGAGTGGGTGGCCGCCGCCAGATTCATCAACGACGTCGCACCCGTGACGTGGCTGGCGAACTACACCGAGTACGACACCGACAAGACGGCGGCGATCGCGCAGGCGTTGGGCGTGACGGCACCCTCGGCCGAGACGTACCGGCACATCAGCGACAAGTGTGCGATGCGCCAACGCCTGGCAGCGGCCGGGGTGGACGACACGCCAGCCGCCGTGGCACACACCGTGGAGGACATCCGCCTCTTCGGCGACCAGGCCGGTTACCCGTTGATCTGCAAGCCGCTGAGCGGCGTGGGCAGTCGCGGGGTGGTCCTCGTCCGGTCGGCTGACGAGATCGACCAGGCATTCCGACACACCACGAGCGCCGCCGAGAGTCTCGACGTCACGCAGGTGATGGTGGAGCGGTTCCACCACGGCCGGGAATTCAGCGTGGAGGCCGTCAGCGAAGACGGGCGACACCTGGTGGCATGTGTGACGGAGAAACACCTGGCCAGCGGCTTTGTCGAGATCGGTCACGTGCTGCCCGCCCCGCTGTCGCCCGAGGTCCGCTCGGACATCGAGCGCACGGTCGGGGCGGCCCTCGACGCCCTCGGGGTCCAGACCGGTGTCACGCACACGGAGGTGATCGTCACGCCGGAGCACGTACGAATCATCGAAACCCACCTGCGGCTGGCCGGCGACGAGATCCCGCAGATGCTTGCGCGAGTCTCGTCGATCGACCTCGCTGACGCGCTGGTTCGGCAGAGCGTGGGAATGTCCGTACTCGACGAACTGGAGGTGGCGAAGCGTCGCTTCGACGCGGCACCGCTCTACGCCGCGATCTGGTACGCCGAGCCAACCGCCGACGGCGTCATCGAGTCGATCGACGGAATCGACGCGGCCCGCCTGATCCCGGACGTGCGGGACGTATCGGTGACGGTCGGTCGCGGCGACCGGATCTCGCCGCTGACCATGTCCCGTGACCGGCCCGCGTACGCGTGGGCGACGGGCACATCGGCACGCGAGGCCCTGGACCGGGCCAGGGCGGCCGTCGGTGAACTGCGCTTCACGACCGTGGCGGACCGGCAGCGGGGAGAGTCTGCGGTGGTGGCGGGGCGATGACCACGCCGAAGGCCAGCACGCGCCGCCCGCGGAACCGTTTCGTCGGCAGGGCGTACGGCACCTTCGGAGAACTGCTACAGGGAGTGCTACCGGAAGAGGACGGTGACTTCCTGGTCACCATGCCCATCGCGCGGTGGTCCACAGCGACCTTCCACCGTGACCCGGAACTGCACGACGTGACGGTCTGGCCACCGCACAAGACCAAGGCCCTCACCCTGGCCCGTCTCATCGCCGCCGACCACGCGACGGGGGCGACGGGCGGCAACCTGGTTCTGCGCAGCGACATCCCCGAGGGTAAGGGGCTCGCCAGCTCGTCGGCGGACCTCGTCGCGACCGCACACGCCGTGTGCGGCGTACTCGGCATCGAGCTGACCCCGACGCAGCTCGAGGACTACCTGCGCGGCATCGAGCCGACCGACGGCGTGCTGTACCCAGGCGTGGTGGCCTTTCACCACCGCGCCGTCCGCATCCGGTCGACGCTCGGTTCGCTGCCTCCGGTGTCGGTGGTCGGCGTGGACGAGGGCGGCGAAATCGACACCCTTGAGTTCAACCGGCTCCCGAAGCCCTTCTCGCGACGAGACCAACACGAGTACGCGGACCTGCTGCACCGTCTCGGCGCCGCGGTCCGAACCGGCAACCTGACGGAGGTCGGCAGAGTCGCGACCCGCAGTGCGGAGATGAACCAGCGGCTGAGGCCGAAACGGCTGCTGGCCGCGTTGCGAGCGACCTGCCGGGACGTGGGCGGCCTCGGCGTGGTGTGCGCGCACAGCGGCACCACGCTGGGCATTCTTCTCGACGGCACCGAGACGGAGTACCGCTCGAAGCTGAGGAAGACCCTCGCCGCGTGCCGCCGCCTCGCTGGCAACGCGTCCGTCTACCGGGGGCTCACGTTCGACCTGCCGGCGCCGCACGATGCGGGTGGCAGCGGGCTCCGGTGAGCGCGGGAACGGATCACCCGGACCGGCCGGGTGATCCGCTCCCACCTCAGCACCCTCAGTGGGCGTTGATCCAGTTCAGGACGGCCTTGGCGGTCGTGGCGGCGTGGTCCTCCATCATCGTGAAATGGTCTCCCGGGACCTCCACGGCGTCCGTGGCAGAGGGAGCGGTCCCGCCGCCGAGAAGCTCCGCGGCCCGGATGCGGAGGGTGGGAAGGGCGATCTGGTCCGGGGTCCACGCGGAGAAAATCTTGGAGTACGCACCCAGTGCGGTGAGCCACACATCGTCGATCAGGCCGAGGTCCCGCTCCCGCTCGAAGAGCCCTCGAAGGATTCCCGCCTGTGCGGACGCCAGGACGGGACTGTCCGGCGCGTAGGAGTCGATCAGGACGAGGCCCGCCGGGACGAGGCCCCGCGCCTTGAGTTCAGCGGCGACGGCCTGCGCGATCCAGCCGGCCGAGGAGTACCCGACGAGCACGAATGGAGTTCCGTTCGCGACGGTCCGAACGGCGTCGGCGTGCAGGCGGGCCAGCGCGCGCACCGAGGCGGGCAGCGGGTCGCCCGCGGAGTAGCCCGGTTCCGGCAGCACCGAGACCTCGCAGACACCCGCGAAGGGTGCCGCGAAGCGGGCGTACTGGAAGGCGCCCGACAGGGCGACCAGGGACGGAAAGCAGACCAGGTGGGGGCCGGCCGGGCCCTGAGCCAGCCGGACCGGGTCCGGGACCTTCACCTCCCTCGAGGTCTCGTCGAAGTGCGGGCGCAGCCCCGAGGCGGTCACCGCCAACTCCAGGCCCTGATCGAATCTGCCCTGCTCGCAGGCCTGGCGGAACATGACCTCAAGCGAGCCGAACGACGGCTGCGGTGCCTGCGCGGCCACGCCGTCGGACGAGAGGTCCTTGAGCAGCCGCCGGGCCAGGTCCCCCGGCGTGGGGTGGTCGAACAGGAGCGTGGCCGGAAGGCGGAGCCCGGTGGCGGCGTTGAGGCGGTTGCGCAGTTGCAGCGAGGTCAGGGAGTCGAAACCGATCTCCTTGAACCCGCTTGCGGAACGCACCTCGTCCGGATCGCCGAAGCCGAGCACGGTGGCGACCTGGTTCCGGATGAGCTGGACCAGAACGGCCTCCTGCGCGGCGGCGTCCCGGCCCAGCAGGCTGCTGCGAAGAGCCTGCGGACCGTCGGGACGCGCCACCGGTTGCTGGGCCGGCGGCACGAGGCCCCGTAGCAGGTGCGGCAGAGTCCCCTCCTCGGCCCAGGAACGCAGGGCCGGCGGGTCCATGGGAGCAGGGACCAGGACCGGGGCCGACAGGGAGAGTGCGGTGTCGAACAGGTCCAGCCCCTCCTGCGCGGACATCGCCACCGCTCCGGAGCGGACCAGGCGGGTCACGTCGTCGCCGGTCCGCTGGGCCAGGTCCTCCCACAGGCCCCAGGCCAACGACTGCGCCGGAAGCCCGGCGGCACGGCGGTGCTGTGCCAGGGCGTCCAGGAACGCGTTCGCCGCGGCATAGGCGCCCTGGCCCTGCGAGCCGAGGATTCCCGCGGCGGAGGAGAAGAGGACGAAGGTCTTCAGGTCGAGATCCGCGGTGAGCTCGTGCAGATGCCAGGCCGCGTCCGCCTTGGGCCGGAGCACCGCGTCGAGACGGGAGGGGGTCAACGCGGAGACGACGCCGTCGTCCAGGACGGCGGCGGCGTGCACCACACCGGTCAGCGGACGGGAGAGCCCCGAAATCAGGCCCCGCAGGGCCTCGCGGTCCGCGACGTCGCAGGCCACGGCCGTCACCTCGGCCCCGGTCTGCGCCAGTTCGGCCACCAGGTCCGCCACGCCGTCCGCCTCGGGGCCCTGGCGAGAGGCGAGCACCAGATGACGCACCCCACGCTCCCGGACCAGGTGGCGGGCGAGCAGCCGTCCCAGCCCGCCCGTTCCCCCGGTGACCAGGAGGGTCCCGTCGAGATCCCACGGGCCTTCGGCGGAGCCGGAAGGCGCCACCCGGGCCAGCCGCGGCGCGCACAGCGCACCCTCCCGCACGGCCACCCGCGGCTCCCCGCAACTCGCCGCGACCGGAATCGCGCGCAACGACGCGTCGTGCCCGTCGCTGTCCACGAGGACGAAACGCCCGGGGTGCTCCGACTGGGCCGACCCGACCAGGCCCCAGAGCGCGGCCTGATCGAGACGTACACCGTCCTGCGGACGGACCACCGCCGCGCCGGACGTGACCACGACAAGCTTCGACGTGGCCAGCGCGTCCGCCGCCAGCCACACCTGGAGCTCCGCCAGCAGGCGGTGCGCGGCCGCACGGGCGGCGGCCGCCGCATTCCCGCCCGGGCCCGCGAACGCACCGGTGGACAGCACCACCGTGTCCGGGACCGGTGCGCCCTCCCGCACCGCGCCGACCAGCTCCGCGAGATCGGCGTACCGGCCGCAGCCCAGCTCCTCCAGGTGCCCCCCGGCCGTCAGTCGACCGGGCGCGACGGGAATCCAGTCGGGCTGGAAGAGGGCGTCGCGATGGCGTCCGCGCAGCTGCGCGATGTGCTCCTCGGAAATCGCACGGACGACGAGGGTGTCGACGGACAGGACCGGGGTGCCCGACTCGTCGGCCGCCACGATCGACACCGTGTCCGGGCCGACGCGGGCGAGACGCACCCGCAGACTGGTCGGGGCTGCCCCGTGCACCGACACCCCCGTCCAGGAGAAGGGGAGCCGCACCGGAGCGCCGGGGCTCACCGGGTCGGTGCCGCCCGCCGCGGCGAGTGCCTGCAGCGCGGCATCCAGCAGGGCGGGGTGCACGCTGAACCCGGCGGCGGTGCGCAGCCCCTCCGGCAGGGCCACCTCGGCGTAGACCTCGACGTTGTCGCCAGTGGTACGCCAGACGGCCTGGAGCCCCTGGAAGGCCGGTCCGTAGGTGTAGCCGGCCTCGGCGACCGCGGCGTAGAAGCCGTCGAGGTCGACCGGCTCCGCGCCCGCCGGGGGCCACTGCGTCAGGGCAGCTCCGGCCGGACCGGCAGCGCCCTTGGCCAGCACGCCCTCCGCGTGCTGGGTCCACGGCAGGTCCAGCCCCTCCGGCCGGGAGTACACGCCAAGCGTTCGGCGGCCCGACCCGTCCGCGGGACCGACCAGGACCTGCAGGCGAAGCGCACCGTCCTCGGGCAGCACCATCGGCGCGTGCAGGGCCAACTCCTCGATCAGGTCGCTGCCCGCCTCGGTGGCCGCGTGCATCGCCAGCTCGACGAAGGCGGTGCCGGGCAGCAGGACCGTGTCCCGCAGCGCGTGCCCGGCCAGCCACTGCTGGTCGGCGAGGGCGAGCCTGCCGGTGAGCAGGAGCGTGCCGGTGTCGGCCACCTCGACGGCGGCACCCAGCAGCGGATGGCCCGCGGCGTCGATGCCCGCGGACGACATGTCGCCCGGTCGCCGGGCGGGGACGTCCAGCCAGAACCGCTCCCGCTGGTAGGCATAGGTCGGCAGCTCCGTGCCACGCACGTCACCGGGGCCCAGCACGGGCTTCCAGTCGACCGGCACACCACGCACGTACGCCTCGGCGAGCGAACCCGCGAACCGTTCCCAGCCGCCCTCGTCGCGGCTCAGCGATCCCACCACGACGGTGTCCACGCCAAGGTCGGCGGCGATGGTCTGCACCCCCGTGCAGAGGGCGGGGTGGGCGCTCGACTCGACGAACATCCGGTACCCGTCGGCCAGCAGCGCACGTACCGCCGTCTCGAAGGCGACCGGCTCGCGCATGTTCCGGAACCAGTACTCGGTGCCGAGCATCCCGCCGGTCTCCACGAGGCCGCCCGTGACGGTGGAGTAGAAGGCGACAGACGACGGGCGCGATTCGATGGGGCCGAGAAGCGCCACCAGCGGTTCACGCACCCTGTCCACGACGGGGCAGTGAGTCGCGGCCGACGCCGAGAGCACCCTGGCCTTGATCCCGTCCGCCTCGCACTCGGCGACGAATTCGTGCAGGTCAGCGAGGTCGCCCGCGACGAGCACGGCGCCCGGCGCGTTGACGGCGGCGACCACGATGCTGCCGTGCCACCGGTCCATCCGCTCCTGCGCCAGCGCTGGGGACAGCCGGACCGCCGCCATCGCGCCGAGGCCGAGCAGTTCCTCCACGAGGAGGCGGCTGCGCAGCGCCACGATGCGCGCGGCGTCCGGAAGGCTCAGCGCGCCGGCCACGCAGGCTGCCGCGATCTCCCCCTGGGAGTGGCCGACGACGGCCGCGGGCTCGACACCGTGGCTGCGCCACAGCTCGGCGAGGGAGACCATCACCGCGAACAGCACCGGCTGCATCACATCGAGGCGCTCGATGGACGGCGCGTCGGCCGCCTGCCGGATGACGTCCAGCGGAGACCAGTCGAGATACGGCGACAGGGCCGCGGCGCACTCGGCCATCCGGGCCGCGAACACCGGCGAGTCCTCCAGCAGCTCGGCCGCCATCCCCGGCCACTGCGAGCCGTGGCCGGGGAAGACGAAGACGACCCTGCCGCTCAGGTTGGCCGTGCCCTGCGCCACGTTCGGCGCGGTCGCACCCTCGGCCAGGGCACGCAGGCCGTTCCTGAAGTCCTCCGGCTCCCGGCCCAGGACCACGGCGCGGTGGTCGAACGTCGAGCGCGTCGCCAGCAGCGCCCGGCCGACCCCGACGGGATCGGCGCCGTCCAGGTCGAGGAGGCGTTCGGCCTGCGCGCGCAGCGCCCTGCCGGTCTTGGCCGTCACGATCCAGGGCAGCACGTCCTGCGCCGGGGGCTCGGCACCGGGCTCCTCCCCCTCCTCGGCCTGCTCGATGACGACGTGGGCGTTGGTGCCCGAGACGCCGAACGAGGAGACACCCGCGCGGCGCGGTCGCCCGGTCTCCGGCCACGGCCGGGCCTCGGTCAACAGCTTCACCGCGCCCGAGGACCAGTCGATGTGCGGGGACGGCTCATCCACGTGCAGCGTCTTGGGGAGCAGCCCGTGCCGGATCGCCAGCACCATTTTGATCACGCCGGCCACGCCTGCGGCTCCCTGGGTGTGGCCGATGTTCGACTTGAGCGAACCGAGCCAGAGCGGGGCGTCCTCCGGTCGGCCCTGACCGTAGGTCGCCAGGAGAGCCTGGGCCTCGATCGGGTCGCCGAGGGTCGTACCCGTGCCGTGGGCCTCGACCGCGTCCACGTCGCGGACCGTCAGGCCGCCGTCGGCCAGTGCCTGCCGGATCACCCGCTGCTGCGAAGGCCCGTTCGGAGCGGTCAGTCCGTTACTGGCCCCATCCTGGTTCGTGGCCGTGCCGCGGACCACCGCGAGGATCCGACGGCCGTTACGGCGCGCGTCGGACAGCCGCTCGACCAGCAGCATTCCCACACCTTCGGAGAAGCCCGCCCCGTCGGCGGCGGCGGCGAACGACTTGCTGCGGCCGTCCCTGGCAAGCCCACGCTGGCGACTGAGCTCCCGGAACAGGGACGGCTGGGACATGATGGTGGTCCCGCCGGCCAACGCCATCGTGCAGTCCCCCTGACGCAGTGCCTGGGCCGCGAGGTGCAGGGCCACCAGCGAGGAGGAGCAGGCCGTGTCGACGGTGATCGCGGGGCCTTCGAGACCGAAGGTGTAGGAGATCCGGCCGGATGCCACGCTGGCCGCGCTGCCATTGCCGAGGTAACCCTCGAAACCCTCCATTCCGGACGGCATCCGCGTGCCGTAGTCGTTGTACATGACTCCGGCGAACACTCCGGTCCTGCTGCCCCGCACCGCGGCCGGGTCGATGCCGGCCCGTTCGAAAGCCTCCCACGAGGTCTCCAGAAGCAGCCGCTGCTGTGGGTCCATCGACAGCGCCTCGCGAGGCGAGATGCCGAAGAACGAGGCGTCGAAGTCGGCCGCGTCGTGCAGGAAGCCACCCTCGGTGGCATACGACTTGCCGTACGCCTCCGGGTCGGGGTCGAAGAGGTCGTCGGGCCAGCCGCGGTCGGTGGGGAAGGTCGTGATCGCGTCACCGCCGGCCAGCAGCAGGCCCCACAGGTCTTCGGGTGAGGCCACCCCGCCGGGGAACCGGCAGGCCATCCCCACGATCGCGATGGGTTCGTCGACCGCCGCGCCGACCGCGAGCGGTGCCACCGGCGACGCGGCGGCCAGGCCGGAGGCCCGCTCTGCCAGGTAGCCAGCCAACACGGCCGGGGTCGGATAGTCGAACACCAGCGTGGCCGGCAACTGGAGGCCGAGGAGTCCGCCGAGCCGGTTTCTGAACTCCACGGCGGTCAGTGAGTCGAACCCGACGTCCCGGAAGGCGCGGTCCGACCCGATCGCGTCCGGCGTCACGTGGCCGAGCACCGTGGCCGCGCTCCCCCGGACGATGTCCAGAAGCTCACCCGCCCGCTCCGCTTCTGGCAGACCCGCCAGGCGCCGTAGCAGGGCGTTGTCCGCGGTGCCCGGACCGGAGACGGCAGTGCGCCGGACCACGCCGCCGACCAGCCCCCGGAACATCGCCGGCACCATGCCTGGCACGGCCTGGGCCCGCAGGGCGGCCAGGTTGAGCGGGGCCACGACCAGGACAGCGTCCCCCGTGGCGGTGGCCTCGTCGAACAGCGCCACACCCTCTGCGGACGACATCGGCACCATGCCCAGCCGGCTGAAGCGTGACAGGTCGGCCTCTCCCAGACTCTCGGTGAGACCGCTGGCCTCCTCCCAGTAGCCCCAGGCCAGCGACTGGGCGGCCAGGCCCCGGGCCCGACGGGCCTGCGCCAGAGTGTCGAGGAACGTGTTGCCCGCCGCGTAGTTGGCCTGGCCGATGCTGCCGAAGACACCGGCGGCCGAGGAGAACAGCACGAAGGCGGCCAGATCGTGGTCGGCGGTGAGCTCGTGCAGGTGCCACGCGCCGTCGACCTTGGGACGCAGGACCTTCTCCAGGCGCTCGGCCGTCAACGCCTCGACCACCCCGTCGTCCAGCGCACCGGCCGCGTGCACCACGGCGGTCAGCGGGTGCGCGGCCGGGACGGCGGCGAGGAGTTCCTCGACCGCCGCGCGGTCGGCCACGTCGCAGGCCGTCACCGTGACCTCGGCGCCGAGCGCCGACAGCTCCCGTACGAGATCCGCCGAGCCCGCCGCGGCCAGGCCCTGCCTACTGGTCAGCAGGAGGTGCCGCGCGCCCCGTGTGGTCACGAGATGCCGGGCGAGCACCCCACCGAGGGTCCCGGTGCCGCCGGTGATCAGGACGGTCCCCTCCGGATCCCAGGCGCGCTGCGCGCTCTCGCCGGACGGCGGGGCGGAACGCACCAGCCCCGGGACGAGCAGCGTCCCACCCCGGACGGCCAGTTGCGGCTCACCGGAGGCGACCGCACGCTCGAGCGCCGCCAGCGACTCCTCCCGGTCGTCCAGGTCGACGAGCGCGATGCGGTCGGGATGCTCCAGCTGCGCGGCCCGCACCAGACCCCAGATCGCGGCGTGCGACAGGTCCCCGACCTGCTCGTCCGGCCTCGCCACCAGCGCGCCCCGAGTCACGAAGACCAGCCGCGAGGAGTCCAGGTGTGGGTCCTTCAGCCACCCCTGCAGCAGCCGGAGCGCGGTGCGGACGGCCCGGCGAGTGGTTCCCGGCACGTCTGCCGAGCCCGCGGGGAAGGTGGCCAGCACCACGCCCGGCGGTACGGAGCCCGAGGCCAGCGCGAAAGCCAGACCGCCCAGGTTCGGGTAGCGCTTGACCTCGGTGCCGTCCCGTCCCAGCGAGTCGGGGCCCACCATGGCCCACAGGTTCGGGGCAACGGTTTCCTGCGCCGGGGGCAGCGCGGTCCAGTCGATCCGGAACAGCGCGTCCACGCGACCGGGTCGACCGGCCGCGAGTTGGTCGGGAGTGATCGGCCGGGTCACCAGGGAGACGGCGGACAGCACCTGCGCGCCGGTGTCGTCCGCGACGGTCAGCGCCAGCTCGTCCGGACCGCCCGAGCGCAGCGCCACCCGCAGCCGGGAGGCCCCGGTGCGGTGCAGAACCACGCTGCGCCAGGAGAAGGGCAGCCGGAGTTCGTCGGTCGCGGACCCGCCCAGCCCCACGGCGTGCAGGGCGGCGTCCAGCAGCGCCGGATGCAGCCCGAACCGGCCGGCGGTGCGCTCCTCCTCCTCGTCCAGGGCGACCTCGGCGAACACCTCGTCGTCGCGCCGCCAGGCGGACGTCAGGCCCTGGAAGGCCCGACCGTACTCGTAGCCCGCTGCGGCAGCAGCGTCATAGAAACCCGCGACGTCCAGTGGCACCGCGTCGGCGGGGGGCCAGTCCGCCAGGGCGGGCCGCGCGGACGGTGCTCCCCCGGCGGCCAGGACGGCGCCGGCGTGGCGGGTCCACGGCACGTCCTCCGGGACACCGTCCGGGCGGGAGTGGACCGCGAGACTCCGCCGGCCGAGATCATCGGCCTCACCCACGGTCAACTGGAGCCGGACCGCACCCTGCACCGGGATCAGGAGCGGGGCCTCAAGCGTGATCTCCTCGATGAGATCACAGCCCACCTGGTCCCCCGCCCGGAAGGCGAGCTCGACGAACGCCGTGCCGGGGAGCAGGACGGTGCCGTGCACGGAGTGGTCGGCCAGCCAGGGGTGGCTGTTCAGCGACAGCCGTCCGGAGAAGAGGAAGGAGTCGCCGTTCGCCAGGCTGGTGACCGCACCCAGCAACGGGTGGTCCGCGCTCGCGAGGCCGGCCGCCGAGACATCGCCGGCGCCGGCGCCCCGCTCGGTGAGCCAGTAGGACTGGCGTTGGAAGGGGTAGGTGGGCAAATCCACCCGCCCGGCACCCACACCCTCGAAAACCACCCCCCAATCCACCTCAACACCCCGAACATAAACCTCACCCAACGACACCAACAACCGCCGCAAACCCCCATCACCCCTACGCAACGACCCCACCACAACCACCGACTGACCACACTCATCCACCGTCTCCTGCAACGCCGGCACCAACACCGGATGCGGACTAACCTCCACCAACGCCCGATGCCCATCACCCACCAAACCCCGAACCCGATCCTCCAACAACACCGTCTCCCGCAAATTCCGAACCCAATACTCAGCACCCAACTCCGCCGTATCCAACAAACCACCAGTCACCGTCGAATGAAACGGAACCCCACCCGAAACCGGCACCACCGACCCCAACACCTCAAGCAACCGCTCCCGCACCCCATCCACCTGCACCGAATGCGACGCATAATCCACCGGAACCCACCGCACCCGAACCCCACCAGCCTCACACTCAGCCACCAACTCCACCAACGCACCACGCTCACCCGACACCACCGTCGACCGCGGACCATTCACCGCCGCCACCGACACCACACCCCCCCACCGCCCCAACCGACCCCGCAACTCCCCCACCGACAAACCCACCGACACCATCGCACCCAACCCCGCCAACGACTCCCCAATCACCCGACTCCGCAACGCCACCACCCGCGCACCATCCTCCAACGACAAACCACCAGCCACCACCGCCGCCGCAATCTCACCCTGGCTATGCCCCACCACCGCAGCAGGCCGCACACCAAACGAAACCCACACCTCCGCCAACGACACCATCACCGCCCACAACACCGGCTGCACCACATCAACCCGCTCCAACGACGGCGCCCCCTCAACACCACGAAGCACATCAAACAACGACCACCCCGTAAACGGCACAAGCGCCGCCGCACACTCCGCCATCCGCCCCGCAAAAACCCCCGACTCCCCCAACAACTCCACCGCCATACCCACCCACTGCGACCCCTGCCCAGGAAACACAAAAACGGCACCAGTGGGTTGGTTTCCGCCGCCCGCCACGACACCGTGACCGTCGCGGCCGTCGGCCAGCAGGTCGAGACCGCGCAGGAGCTCGTCCCGGTCCTGCCCGATGACGACGGCGCGGTGACCGAACGTGTGCCGCCCGGCCAGGGCGGCGCCGACGGCCATCCGGTCCAGCTCCGGGCGGGCCTCCACATGAGTCTTGATCTGTGCGGCCTGGGCCCGCAGGGCCGTGGCGTCATGGGCCGAGAGCACCCACGGGAGCACGCTCGGGGCGGGCCGGTGGGCGGGCTCCTCGCCTTCGGGCGGTGGCGCCTGCTCGAGAATGACGTGCGCGTTGGTGCCACTGATGCCGAACGACGAGACGCCCGCGCGGCGCGGGCGACCCGTCTCGGGCCAGGGTCGGGGCTCGGTCAGCAGCTCGACCCCGCCGGACGACCAGTCGACGTGCGGCGTGGGCTCGTCCACGTGCAGGGTCTTCGGCAGCACGCCGTGCCGCAGCGCCATGACCATCTTGATCAGGCCGCCGACTCCGGCGGCGGCCTGGGTGTGCCCGATGTTCGACTTCAGCGACCCCAGCCAGACCCGGTCCTCCCGTGGCCGCTCCCTGCCGTAGGCGGCGAGCAGTGCCTCCGCCTCGATCGGATCGCCGAGCCGGGTGCCGGTGCCGTGCGCCTCCAGGGCGTCGATCTCGGCGGGGGTGAGCCGGGCGTTCGCCAGGGCCTGGCGGATCACGTCCTCCTGGGCCGGGCCGTGCGGGGCGGTCAGCCCGTTGCTGGCGCCGTCCTGGTTGATGGCACTGCCCTTGACCACCGCGAGCACCCGGTGCCCGTTGCGCCGCGCGTCCGAGAGCCGCTCCAGCAGCACGAGGCCGACGCCCTCGGCGAGTCCGGTGCCGTCGGCGGCGGCCGCGAACGCCTTGCACCGGCCGTCGGCGGCGAGGCCCTGCTGGCGGCTGAACTCCGCGAACACCTCCGGCGACGACATGATCATGGCGCCACCGACCAGGGCCAGCTCGCACTCCCCCCGGCGCAGGGACTGGCCGGCGAGGTGGAGAGCCACCAGCGAGGACGAGCACGCCGTGTCGACGGTGACCGCCGGGCCGGCCAGTCCAAAGGTGTACGCGAGGCGCCCGGAGGCGACACTTGCGGCACTTCCGGTGAGCAGGTACCCCTCGACGTCCTCGGGGACCGAGTGCAGGTTCGCCGAGTACCCCTGGAAGGAGGCGCCGACAAACGTGCCGGTCCGGCTGTCGCGCAGCGACGCGGGGTCGATGCCGGCCCGCTCCCAGACCTCCCAGGCCACCTCCAGCAGGAGTCTCTGCTGTGGATCCATGCCCAGCGCCTCGCGCGGTGAGATGCCGAAGACGGCCGGATCGAACTCGGCGGCGTCGTAGACGAAGCCGCCCTGGGCTACTGCCGGCTGGCCGTCGGGGGCGGGCGTGCGGATGCTGTCCACGTCCCAGCCGCGGTCCACCGGGAAGTCGGCGATCGCGTCGCCGCCGGAGTGGACCAGCTCCCACAGATCCTCCGGCGACCGGACCCCGCCCGGATACCTGCAGGCCATCCCCACGATCGCCAGGGGCTCGTGCGCCCCGTCCTCGATCTCGCGGAGCCGGCGGCGCGCCTGGCGCAGATCGGCGGTCGCGCGCTTGAGATAGTCGGTGAGCTGCTCGTCGGTCGCCATATCGCCCTCGTCTGTCTGATCGCTGATCTGCCGTGGTCAGGGGTTGCCGAGTTCCTCGTCGAGGAGCGCGAACAGTTCCTCGTGGGTGGCGGAGTCCAGATCCACCTCGTCGGTGTCGCGCGGTCCGCCGGCGGCCGCCAGCAGTTCGTCGTGCCTCCGCAGCAGGGCACGCAGTCGTTCGGCCACGCGGGCGTCCTCGAGCGCGCCGGGCGGCACCGTCGGCAGGAGGATCTCCAGGCGCTCCAGGTCGGCCAGCACGGGATGCGCACCGCCTTCTCCCGCCGGCAGGAACTCCCGGAGCAGGTGATCGGCGAGCGCGGCCGCCGAGGGGTGGCTGAAGACGAGCGTCGCGGGGAGCCGCAGGCCTGTCGCCGCGGCGAGGCGGTTGCGGAACTCGACAGCGGTGAGCGAGTCGAACCCCAACTCCTTGAAGGCGCGTTCGGCCGGCACCGCCTCGGGCCCGGCGTGACCGAGCGCCGCGGCCGCGTGCGTTCGGACCAGGTCGAGGATGACCCTGCGCCGTTCCGGTTCGGGCAGCCCGGCAAGGCGCGCCGCCAGGTCATCCGCCGGCGCGGCGGTGGGCTCCCCGTCGGCGGAGCGGACGAGCACGCGCGCCTCCACCAGGTCCTGCACGAGCGCCATGGGACGGGTGCCCACCGTTGTGGCCAGGTGTTCCCAGTCCACCTCGCCCACCGCGAGATAGGTCTCGTCGTGGTCGAGCGCCTGCCCCAGGGCGTCGACCGCGAGAGCGGGATCGATCACGGACGCGCCGCGCCTGCGCAGGCGTGCCTCGATCCCGGGTTCCGCGATGCCACCGCCATTCCAGTGCCCCCAGGCGATCGATGTCGCGGTCAGGCCCTGCGCCCGGCGTGCCCGCGCGAGGCCGTCGAGGAACGCGTTGCCCGGGGCGTAGTTGCCCTGACCCGCGATGCCGATGGTGCCCGCGAAGGAGGAGAACAGCACGAACGCCGACAGATCCAGGTCGAGGGTGAGCTCGTGCAGGTGCAGCGCGCCGCCCGCCTTGGTTCGCAGAACCCCGTCCATGCGATCGGGGGTCAGGGAGTCGAGCACCCCGTCGTCGAGCACGGCCGCGGTGTGCACCACGGCCGTGAGCGGCAGGTCGGCGGGCACCGCGGCCAGCAGAGTCGCCACGGCGTCCCGGTCGGTGATGTCGCAGGGCGCGACGGTGACCCGCGGGCCCAGCCCCTCCAACTCGGCCACCAGTTCCTCCGCACCGGGAGCGCCCAGGCCGCGCCGGCTGACCAGCAGCAGGTGCTCGGCCCCCTGTCGGGCGAACCAACGGGCGGTGTGCCCGCCGAGCGAGCCGGTGCCGCCGGTGATCAGCACGGTGCCGGCAGGACTCCACCTGCGGGCCGGCTCACGCCCGCCGGCCGGCGCACGGACGAGCCGCCGGCCGAACAGGCCCTGCGCCCGCACGGCCAGCTCGTCCTCCTCGCCGGGCGCGGTCAGGGCCAGACCGAGCCGCTCGACGATGCCCGCGTCGCAGACCTCGGGTAGGTCGACCAGACCGCCCCAACGCTGCGGCTGCTCCGCCGAGACCACCCGGCCCAGCCCCCACAGCATCGCCTGCGCGGGAGCCGCCACCGGATCGGCGGTGCCGACCGAGACGGCTCCCCGGGTGAGGCACCAGAGTGGGGCCGCGATTCCCACCTGGTCCAGGGCCCCGAGCAGACCCATGGTCCGCGCCAGACCGGAGGGCAGGACGTGGTGGCCCGCACCCGGGGTCTCGGCGAGGGCCAGCAGCGACAGCACGGCCGCGGGTTCTCCGCCGGCCAGCACCGCGGGTTCTCCGCCGGCCAGCACCGCGCGCAGCGGAGCGGCGATCGCCTCCACCGACAGATCACGCGGGTCCAGGCTGACCTGGACGGTCCTGCGGCCGGCACGCTCAAGGGCGCGGACCGACGTCGCGACCGCCTCATCGTCGGCCAACTCACCGGGAACGACGAGCAGCCAGGTGCCCGGTCGCGCGGTTGCCGTCTTCTCCGGCAGCGGGCGCCAGCTCAGCCGGTAGCGCCAGGAGTCCAGGACCGAATGCTTGCGCTGGCCCTCGCGCCAGGACGCCAGGGCGGGTAGCACCGCGTCCAGGGGCTCTTCCAGGCCGGCGCCTTCCAGGTCCAGGGCCGCCACGAGCGAGGTGGCGTCCTGGTCCTCGACCGCGGCCCAGAACCGGGCCTCCCCCGGACCGGCCGCGGTCTTCGTCGGCCGCTCCGGCACGGCGTCGAGCCAGTGGCGCTGGCGTTGGAAGGGGTAGGTGGGCAAATCCACCCGCCCGGCACCCACACCCTCGAAAACCACCCCCCAATCCACCTCAACACCCCGAACATAAACCTCACCCAACGACACCAACAACCGCCGCAAACCCCCATCACCCCTACGCAACGACCCCACCACAACCACCGACTGACCACACTCATCCACCGTCTCCTGCAACGCCGGCACCAACACCGGATGCGGACTAACCTCCACCAACGCCCGATGCCCATCACCCACCAAACCCCGAACCCGATCCTCCAACAACACCGTCTCCCGCAAATTCCGAACCCAATACTCAGCACCCAACTCCGCCGTATCCAACAAACCACCAGTCACCGTCGAATGAAACGGAACCCCACCCGAAACCGGCACCACCGACCCCAACACCTCAAGCAACCGCTCCCGCACCCCATCCACCTGCACCGAATGCGACGCATAATCCACCGGAACCCACCGCACCCGAACCCCACCAGCCTCACACTCAGCCACCAACTCCACCAACGCACCACGCTCACCCGACACCACCGTCGACCGCGGACCATTCACCGCCGCCACCGACACCACACCCCCCCACCCCCCCAACCCACCCCGCAACTCCCCCACCGACAAACCCACCGACACCATCGCACCCAACCCCGCCAACGACTCCCCAATCACCCGACTCCGCAACGCCACCACCCGCGCACCATCCTCCAACGACAAACCACCAGCCACCACCGCCGCCGCAATCTCACCCTGGCTATGCCCCACCACCGCAGCAGGCCGCACACCAAACGAAACCCACACCTCCGCCAACGACACCATCACCGCCCACAACACCGGCTGCACCACATCAACCCGCTCCAACGACGGCGCCCCCTCAACACCACGAAGCACATCAAACAACGACCACCCCGTAAACGGCACAAGCGCCGCCGCACACTCCGCCATCCGCCCCGCAAAAACCCCCGACTCCCCCAACAACTCCACCGCCATACCCACCCACTGCGACCCCTGCCCAGGAAACACAAAAACGGGGCTCAATTCTTCGGGGGCGTGCCCCCGAATGGCTTCGACACCGCCGGACACGACCGATTCCAGCCCGCGGGCGAATTCGTCCCGTCCCTGCGCGACCACGACGGCCCGGTGCGCGAAGGCCGAACGCGTCGTGGCCAGGGACAGGCCGAGGTCGGTGACGGATGTGGTGTCGAGAACGGCGCGCAGGTCCGCGGCCCTGGCTCGCAGGGCGTCCTCGTCCTTGGCCGAGAGCACCATCGGCAGCGCCTGGGGCGGCACGGGGCGCTCGGCCTTGACCGGAGGGAGGTCCGGCGCCTGCTCCAGGATGACGTGGGCATTGGTGCCCGACACCCCGAACGAGGAGACCCCGGCCCTGCGTGGCCGCCGGGTCTCCGGCCAGGGCTGCGCCTCCGCGAGCAGTCGGATCGCCCCGGACGGCCAGTCGATGTGCGGCGACGGCGCGTCGACGTGCAGCGTCTTCGGCAGCACGCCGTGGCGCAGGGCAAGCACCATCTTGATCACCCCGGCGACACCGGCGGCGGCCTGGGTGTGGCCGATGTTCGACTTCAGCGACCCCAGCCACAGCGGACGGTCCGCCGGACGGTCCTGCCCGTACGTCGCCAGCAGGGCGCCCGCCTCGATCGGATCACCGAGGGTGGTGCCCGTTCCGTGTGCCTCGACCGCGTCCACGCCGTCGGGGGTGAGCCCCGCGTTGGCCAGCGCCTGCCGAATCACCCGTTGCTGGGACGGGCCGTTCGGCGCCGTCAGGCCGTTGCTGGCCCCGTCCTGGTTGACGGCACTGCCGCGCACCACCGCGAGGATCTCGCGACCGTTGCGCAGGGCGTCCGACAGACGTTCCACAAGCAGCACCCCGACGCCCTCACCCCAGCCGGTGCCGTCGGCGGCGGCCGCGAACGGCTTGCACCGGCCGTCCGGGGCCAGGCCGCGCTGCCGGCTGAACTCCACGAAGGCGACAGGCGTCGACATCACCGCCGCGCCTCCGACCAGGGCCAGGGAGCATTCGCCCTGACGTAGTGACTGAGCGGCGAGGTGCAACGCGACCAGGGACGACGAGCAGGCCGTGTCGACGGTGATCGCGGGACCCTCGAACCCGAAGGTGTACGAGATTCGACCGGACACCACGCTTGCCGCGTTGCCGGTGGTGAGGTAGCCCTCGCTGAGCTCCGGCGCGTTGGACAGCAGCGTCACGTAGTCCTGGCCGTGGGTGCCCGCGAAGACCCCGGTGCGGCTGCCCCGCAGGCTCGCCGCGTCGATCCCGGCCCGCTCGATCGCCTCCCAGGCCGTCTCCAGCAGCAGCCGCTGCTGCGGGTCCATCGCCAGCGCCTCGCGCGGCGAGATCCCGAAGAAGCCCGCGTCGAACTCCGCGGCGTCGTAGAGGAACGCGCCTTCCTTCACGTAGGTGGTGCCAAGCCGGGTCGGGTCGGCGTCGTAGAGCGCCTCCAGGTCCCAGCCACGGTCGGACGGGAACGCCGAGACGGCGTCCGTGCCGGAGGAGAGCAGCCGCCACATCGCCTCGGGCGATCGCGCGCCGCCCGGGAACCGGCAGGCCATGCCCACGATCGCGATCGGCTCGTCGGCCGGTGCGGCGCTCACGACGGACACCGCGGAACCCCGTACACCGAGGAGTTCCTCGCGCAGGTGCGCGGCGAGTGCCGCGGGACTGGGCCGGTCGAACACGAGCGTCGCGGGCAGCCGGAGCCCGGTCGCGGACCCCAGCCTGTTGCGCAGCTCCAGTGCGGTGAGCGAGTCGAAGCCCAGCTCCTTGAACGCCTGGTCGGCGCGGACCGCGTCGGGCGAGGCGTGGCCGAGCACCGCCGCGGCCTGGGTGCGGACCAGATCGAGCAGGGTCCGTACCTGTTCCGTGGCCGGCATGCGCGCGAGCCGGTCGGCCAGCCCGGCGGAGTCACCGGACCCGGCGTCGGCCTGGCGCCGCGCCGGAGCGCGCAGCAGCCCTCTCAGCAGCGGCGAGACCTCCGCCCCGGTTCGGCTGCGCAACGCGGCCAGATCCAGACGCAGCGGGACCAGCACTGGCTCGGGACGTGACCCCGCCTCGTCCAGCAGAGCGAGGCCTTCCGCCGAGGACAGCGGTGCCACCGCCGAGCGGCTCAACCGGTGGCGGTCGGCCTCCACGAGGTGACTGGTCATCGCCGTCTCCTGCGCCCACAGCCCCCAGGCCAGCGACTGCGCGGGCAGGCCCTGCCGGCGTCGGGCGTACGCCAGCGCGTCGAGGAAGGCGTTCGCCGCCGCGTAGTTGGCCTGCCCGGCGCCGCCGACGGTCCCGGCGGCGGAGGAGAACAGCACGAACGCCGCGAGATCGGCGTCCCGGGTCAGCTCGTGCAGGTGCAGGGCCGCGTCGACCTTGGGACGGAACACGCTGTCGATCCGGTCCGCGGTGAGGGACCCGACGACGCCGTCGTCGAGCACTCCCGCCGCGTGCACGACGGCGGTCAGCGGGTGGCCGGCGGGGACGGCGTCGAGCAGCCGCCGCACGGCCTCGCGGTCGGCCATGTCGCACGCGGTCACCGTCACGTCGGCGCCCAGCTCCCGCAGCTCGACGACCAGCTCTTGCGCCCCCTGCGCCGCCGGGCCGCGGCGGCTGGCGAGCAGCAGTCGCCGCACCCCGTGCTCGGCCACCAGGTGCCGGGCGACAAGCCTCCCGAGGGTGCCGGTGCCGCCGGTGACGAGGACCGTCCCGTTCGGGTCCATGGGTGCGGGCGGGAGGGTCAGGACGATCTTGCCGGTGTGGCGCGCCTGGCTGAGGAACCGGAAGGCGTCTCTGGACGCACGCAGATCCCACGAGGTGATCGGGAGCGGACGCAGCGCGCCGAGTTCGAACAGCTCGAGGATCTCGCCGAGCATGGCCGCGACCCGGCCCGGACCGGCCTCGGCGAGGTCGAAGGCACGATAGGCCACGCCGGGACAAGCGACGGCGACGCGCTCCGGGTCGCGCAGGTCGGTCTTGCCCATCTCCACGAACCGCCCGCCGCGCGGCAGCAGCCGCAACGAGGCGTCGACGAAGTCGCCGGCCAGGCTGTTGAGGACCACGTCCATGCCCGCACCGCCTGTCGCGTCGGCGAAGGCGTCCTCGAAATCGACGGTACGGGACGAGGCGAGATGCCCCTCGTCCAGGCCGAGCCCGGTCAGCGCGTCCCACTTGCCGGGGCTCGCCGTCCCGAACACCTCGGCCTTCCAGTGCCGGGCCAGTTGGACGGCAGCCATGCCCACCCCACCGGCGGCGGCGTGGATGAGCACGCGCTCGCCGGCGCGTAGCCCGGCGAGGTCGTGCAGCGCGTAGTAGGCGGTGAGGAAGGCCGTGGGGACCGAGGCGGCTTCGGCGAAGGTCCATCCGCCGGGCATCCGGGCGACCAGGTCCCGCTCGGTCACCGCCAGCGGCCCGAAGGCGCCGTCGAAGACGCCCATGACGCGGTCACCCGGTGCGAGGTCGGTGACGCCCGGACCGGTCTCGACGACGACTCCGGCGCCCTCACTGCCCAGCGGCCGGAGGTCAGGGACGAGCCCGAGCGCCAGCACGACGTCCCTGAAGTTGAGCCCGGCCGCGCGCAGCGCCACCCGCACCTGCCCGGGACGCAGATCAGCGGTGGCCTCCGGCGCGGGGACCGGCGTGAGGCCGTCCACCGTGCCCCTCGTCGGCACGTCCAGCCGCCAGGGCGAACCGTCCGTGGGGAGTTCGATCGTGCCGGGCGCCGACCGTGCGGCCTGTTCCAGCCGGGGGACGAGAACACCGCCCGAGCGGACCGCCAGCTGCGGTTCGTGCCCGGCCAGGGCCAGGGCCGCCGCCACCGCGGTCCCTTCGGCGGCCGGGTCGAGATCGAGCAGGGTGAACTGGTCCGGGTTCTCGGTCTGCGCGGACCGCACCAGCCCCCAGGCCGCCGCGTTCGCGAGGTCGGGCACGCCTTCGCCCGAACGCGTGGCCACCGCGCCGCGGGTGACCAGGATCAGTCGCGACGCGTCCGGCCGGTCCTCTGCCAACCACCACGTGACCAGCTCCAGCGCGTGGCCGGCGGCCGCGCGCACCGACTCCGGCAACGGGGCCGCCGGCGGGCAGGCGACGAGGACGAGGTCCGCGTCCGGCAGCTCGCCCGGCTTCGGCACGGAGACCACGTCGTGGCCCGCCGCCCGCAGCGCCTCGGCGAGCCCTTCCTCGTCACGCCCCACCAGGGCGCAGCGGATCGGCGCGGTGTCGGTTGGTGCCGGGACCGGCCTCCAGTCCAGCCGGAACAGGGAATTCGGGTGGGTCGCGGCCGACCCGCGCAGCAGCCCCGGATCCACCGGGCGCAGTGCGAGTGACCGGACGGACGCGACGGGCGTGCCGGATCCGTCGGCGAGCTGCACGCTCACCGCCTCCGGCCCCACCGCGGCCAGCCTGACGCGCAGGACTGACGCGCCGGTTGCCCACAGGGACACCCCGCTCCAGGCGAACGGCAGCGCACCTCCCCCTTCGGCACCGGCCAGGCCGGAAGCGCCGATGGCGTGCAGGGCCGCGTCGAGCAGGGCCGGGTGCAGCCCGAAGGGCTGGGTGCCCAGATCCCCACTCTCCGCACGGACTGCCTCGGCGAACACCTCGTCGCCGCGCCGCCAGAGTCCCTTCAGCCCTTGGAAGGCGGGCCCGTACACGAAGCCGGACCGGGCTGCCTGGGGGTAGAAGTCCGAGACGTCCACGGCCACCGCGTCGCTGGGCGGCCAGGCGGAGAAGTCGAAGTCCGCCGGTTCGGCCGCCGGGGCCAGCGCGCCGACGGCGTGCCTGGTCCACAACGCCTCGGCCGGCGCCTCCCAGGGCCGGGAGTGCGCGGTGAACGTTGCCTGGCCGTCGTCTCCTCGACTGACCCTGACCTGGAGCGCGACGGCGCCCTCACCGGGCAGCGCCAGGGGTTCCTCCATCACCAACTCGTCGACCAGGCCGCAGCCGACCTGATCGCCCGCCACCACCGCGAGCTCGACGAAGGCGGTACCGGGTAGCAGGACCGTCCCGTGCACCGCGTGGTCGGCGAGCCACGGTTGGGCCTTCAGTGAGAGCCTGCCGGTCAGGACGAGACCGCCGTCCTCGGCCAGGTCGACAGCGGCTCCGAGCAGTGGGTGCCGCGGCGCGGTCAGTCCCGCGGAGCCGAGGTCGCCGGGGCCTCCGGCGGCTTCCAGCCAGTACCGCGCGCGCTGGAAGGGATAGGTGGGTAGGGCGACCTTCCGGGCCTGGACGCCCTCGAACGCGGGCCGGAAGTCCACGGCCGTGCCCCGCGTGTGGAGCTCGCCGGCCGACAGCAGGAACCGCCGCAGGCCGCCCTCGTTGCGGCGCAGCGTGCCCACGACGGGGATGGACGGGTCCCCGAGACTGTCGGCGACCGCGGAGGTGAGTACCGGATGCGCACTGACCTCGACGAACGCTCCGGTTCCCCGAGCGCCGAGCGCCTTGACGGCCGACTCGAAGTCGACGGGATGCCGCAGGTTGCGGTACCAGTACCCGGCGTCGAGACCGGTCCCGTCGGCCAGTTCGCCGTCGAGGGTGGAGTAGAACGGCACCGAGGCGGCAACCGGCTGCAGGTCGGCCAGCAGGTCGAGCAGCGCCTCCCGGAGCCGTTCCACCTGCGGCGAGTGCGAGGCGTAGTCCACCGGGATCCGGCGGGCCCGCACACCCTCGGACTCCCAGTCGGCGACGAGCTGGTCGAGGTCTTCCGGCGGACCGGAGACCACCACGGACGCGGGCCCGTTCACGGCCGCCACGTCGACCCGGCCACCGTACCCGGCGAGCCGTGCCTGGACCTCCGGGGCGGGCAGCGCCACCGACGCCATGCCCCCGGCACCGGCCAGCACCTGGCCGATGAGCCGACTCCGCAGGGCGACCACGCGCGCGGCGTCCTCCAGGCTCAGCGCCCCGGCCACGCAGGCTGCCGCGATCTCCCCCTGCGAGTGGCCCACCACGGCCGCCGGCTCGACGCCGTAGGAGCGCCACAGCTCCGCGAGCGAGACCATCACCGCGAACGACACCGGCTGCACCACGTCGACCCGGTCGAGCGAGGGCGCGCCCGGGTCGCCGCGGACGACGTCGAGCAACGACCAGTCCGTGTACGGGGCCAGCGCGTCGGCACACTGCCGCAGCCGTTGCGCGAACACCGGCGCCGAGTCCAGGAGTTCCGCCGCCATGCCTGGCCACTGGGCTCCCTGGCCGGGGAACACGTACACCGTCGTGGACCGGTCGGAGGCCAGACCCCGCGCCAGCCCCGCGGCCTCGGCGCCGGAGGCGAGCGCGGCGAGGGCACCGCGTAGTTCGTTCTGGTCGGCGGCCACCACGACCGCCCGGTGTTCCAGCGCGGAGCGCGTCTGAAGCAGGGACAGGCCGATCCCGGCCCGCGCGGGCTCCGCCTCCAGTTGGGCGGCCAACCGCTGCGCCTGGGCGCGCAGGGCGGCGTCGCTCCTGGCGGTGATCACCCACGGGAGTACGGCCGAGGTCTCCGCCTCCGGGACGGGTTCCGCTCCCGGGGGTCCCTGTTCGAGGATCGCGTGCGCGTTGGTGCCCGACACCCCGAACGAGGAGACACCCACGCGGCGCGGGCGCCCGGTCGCCGGCCACGGCCGGGCCTCGGTCAGCAACTCCACCGCACCCGAGGACCAGTCCACGTGCGGGGACGGCTCGTCGACGTGCAGGGTCCTCGGCAGCATCCCGTGCCGCATGGCCAGGACCATCTTGATCACGCCGGCAACGCCTGCGGCTGCCTGGGTGTGGCCGAGGTTCGACTTGATCGAGCCGAGCCACAGCGGCGCGTCCGCCGGACGGTCCTGTCCGTAGGTCGCCAGCAGAGCCTGGGCTTCGATCGGGTCACCGAGGGTCGTGCCCGTGCCATGGGCCTCGACCGCGTCCACCTCGGTCGCGTCCAGTCCCGCCGAGGCGAGCGCCTGGCGGATGACCCGCTGCTGCGAGGGGCCGTTGGGCGCGGTGAGCCCGTTGCTCGCGCCGTCCTGGTTGACGGCGCTGCCCCGCACCACGGCGAGGATCTCGTGGCCGTTGCGGCGGGCGTCCGACAGGCGCTCCAGCAACAGCATGCCCACGCCTTCACCGAAACCGGCGCCGTCGGCCGCCGCCGCGAAGGCCTTGCTCCGGCCGTCCGGGGACAGGCCGCGCTGACGGCTGAACTCGCGGAACAGCGCGGGGGTGGACATCACGCTGACACCGCCGGCGAGGGCCAGCGAGCACTCGCCGCGGCGTAGCGCCTGAGCCGCGAGATGCAGGGCCACCAGGGAGGACGAGCAGGCCGTGTCCACACTGACGGCAGGGCCCTCGAAGCCGAAGGTGTAGGAGATCCGGCCCGAAGCCACGCTGGCGGCGCTGCCATTGCCCAGGTGGCCCTCGAAGCCCTCCATTCCGGACGGCAGTCTGGCGGCGTAGTCGTTGTACATGATCCCGGAGAACACCCCGGTGTCGCTGCCGCGCAGCGTCGCCGGGTCGATGCCGGCCCGCTCCAGGACTTCCCAGGTGGTCTCCAGCAGCAGCCGCTGCTGCGGGTCGATGGCCAGCGCCTCGCGCGGGGAGATCGCGAAGAACGCCGCGTCGAACGCGTCGGCCTCGTAGAGGAAGCCGCCTTCGGTCACGTACGACTTTCCGGGGCGGTCCGGGTCCGGGTCGAACAGATCCTCCGGCCAGCCCCGGCCGGTGGGGAAGGCGCCGATCGCGTCCACGCCGGAGTCCAGCAGCCGCCACAACTCCTCCGGGTTGCTCACCCCGCCGGGGTACCGGCAGGCCATCGCCACGATCGCGACCGGTTCGTCGACGGCGGCCGCGACGCGGGAGGTCGCGCTCACGGGTGTCCCCCCGGCGAGCCGCTGCTGCAGGTGCCGGGCGACGGCGGCCGGGGTGGGGTGGTCGAAGACGAGGGTGGCCGGCAGGACGAGCCCGCTCGCGGAGGCCAGCCGGTTGCGGAGTTCCAGTGCGGTAAGCGAGTCGAAGCCGAGCTCCCGGAAGGCCCGCTCGGCGCCGATGGTGTCCGAAGCCGCATGGCCGAGGACGGCGGCCGCCTCGTTCCTGACGAGGTCCGTCAGCGCGTTGCGCTGTTCGGCCTCGGGCAGGGACACCAGCCGCGCGCTCAGTGCGGAGCCTCCGTCACTACCGGATCGGGCGGTCCGTCGCGTGGTCTGCCGGACGAGCGATCGCAGCACCGCGGGCAGTGCCGCGGGGTCCGGGTGGGCGCGCAGCGCGGCGAGGTTCACCGGGCTGGCCAGGAGCGCGGCCTCGGCCGGGTCGTCGGCCCGGCCGAGGGCGGTGTCGAGCAACGCGAGCCCGGCAGCGGCCGACAGCGGAACCATTCCGGCCCGGGCGTGCCGGGCCAGCCCCTGCTCGTCGAGATCGGCGGTCAGGCTGCTGCGCTGTTCCCAGAAACCCCACGCCAGGGACCGTCCGGGCCGGCCGCGTGCCACCCGGACCTGAGCCAGCGCGTCCAGGAAGGCGTTGGCCGCCGCATAGGCGCCCTGACCGGCGGTGCCCAACGTCCCCGCGGCCGAGGAGAACAGGACGAAGTCGGCGAGATCCAGGTCGGCGGTGAGCTCGTCGAGGTGGCGCGCACCGTCCACCTTCGCGCCCAGCACCTTCCCGATCCCGTCCGGCGTCAGCGACTCGACGACGCCGTCGTCCAGCACGCCGGCGGCGTGCACCACGGCGGTCAGCGGGTGCTCCGCGGGAACCCGCGCCAGCAGCTCCGCGACGGCTTCGCCGTCGGCCACGTCGCAGGGGACGATCGCGACCTCGGCGCCGGACTCCCGCAGCTGCTCGGCGAGGGCGGCAGCACCGTCCGCGTCCGGGCCCCGCCGGCCCGCCAGGAGGAGGTGCCGGACGCCGTGCTCGGCCACGAGATGACGGGCGACAAGCCCTCCGAGGGTGCCGGTGCCGCCGGTGATCAGGACGGTGCCGTCCGGGTCCCACCGGAGGGGACGGGAATCGGTCCTGGCCACCCGGACCAGGCGGGGCACCCGCAGGTGCTCGGCACGCAGGGCGAGCTGAGGCTCCCCCGAGGCCATCGCCCGGGGCAGCAGATCGTGGTCGTCGCCGGTGCGGACGTCCGCGAGGACGAACCTGCCGGGGTGCTCGGCCTGGGCCGACCGCACGAGCCCCCAGACGGCCGCGTGCGCCGGATCCGGGACCTCGCCCGGCTCGGCCGCCACCGCGCCCCGGGTGACCACGACCAGCCTGGACGCCTCGGGCCGCTCCTGCGCGAGCCAGGACCGCATCTCCTCCAGCACCTGGCCGACGCACTCCCCGGCCTGGCCGTCGCGGACGACAATCCGGCTGTCCGCGGTGTCGTCCTGGCTGATCGCGGTGTCGTCCTGGCTGTCCGCGGTGTCGTCCGCTTCGGCGGGAAGGACGGCTGCCACCCAGTCGAGGCGGAAGAGGGAATCGGCGCCGCCGTTGGCATCGCGCACCTGATCGGCGGAGACCGGACGCACCGCGAGGGCCTCCGCCGAGAACACCGGCGCCCCGTCCGCGTCGGCGGCGAGCACCGCGACGGTGCCGGGGCCGGTGACCGACAGCCGGACGCGCAGCGCCGTGGCGCCGACCGAGTGCAGGCGTACCCCGCGCCACGAGAACGGCAGCCCGCTCTGGCCCTCGGGACCCGTGCCGAGCGCGTGCAGGGCCGCGTCGAGCAGTGCGGGGTGCACACCGAACCGGGGGGCGTCGGCGACGGCCGGCTCGGGCAGCGCGGCCTCCGCGAAGATGTCGTCGTCGCGCCGCCAGACCGCCCGCAGCCCCTGGAAGACGGATCCGTAGTCGAAACCGGAGGCCTCGGCGAGCTCGTAGAAGCCCGCGGCGTCGCCGGGCACGGCGTCGGCCGGGGGCCAGGCGGCCAGGTCGGGTACGTCGACAGCGGGACCGTTGCTCAGCGCGCCCTCGGCGTGGAGTGTCCAGCCGTCGTCGTCGGCCGCGTCCTCCCGCTGGGAGTAGACGCCGATGGACCGTCTTCCCGACTCGTCGGCTCCACCCACCAGAACCTGGAGGCGGATCGCCCCGTGCTCCCCGACGGTCAGCGGATGCGACAGGGTCAGCTCGTCGATGCGGTCGCACCCGACGTGGTCGCCCGCCTGGATCGCGAGATCCACGAACGCGGTACCCGGCAACAGGACGAGGCCGTGCACGACGTGGTCGGCGAGCCAGGGCTGGCCGAGTACGGAGATCCGTCCCGTGAGCAGGGCCTGACCGTCGGCCTGGCTGATGACGGCGCCCAGCAGCGGGTGCTCGCTCGTCCGCAACCCGAACGACGTCGGGTCGCCGGACGGGTCCGTCTCCAGCCAGTACCGCTCGCCTTGGAAGGCGTAGGTCGGCAGGTGCTCCGCACCGCCCGGCTCACCCGTGAAGGCCGCGCCCCAGTCGACGTCGACACCCCCGACGTGGGCCTCGGCGAGCGAGGTCAGGAAGCGTGGCCAGCCGCCCTCGTCGCGGCGCAGCGTCCCGAGCACCGCGGCACCGGCCTGCGTGGCGTCGGAGGTCTCCTGGAGCCCCGGCACGAGCACCGGGTGAGGGCTGATCTCGATCAGGGCCCGCGGCCCCTCGGTCAGCAGGCCGCGGACGGTCTCCTCCAGCCGGACGGTCTGGCGCAGGTTCCGCACCCAGTACCCGGCGTCCAGGCCCGCCGTGTCCAGCCGGCCTCCGGTGACTGTCGAGTGGAACGGGACGGTCCCGGTGCGAGGGGTGATCGGCGCGAGCACGTCGAGCAGGCGTTCGCGCAGCCCGTCTACCTGGCCCGAGTGCGAGGCGTAGTCGACCGGCACCCGGCGCGCCCGGATTCCCTCTGCCTCGCAGGCGACGAGGAGTTCCTCGATCGCGGCTGGCTCTCCGGAGACGACGGCCGAGGCGGGGCCGTTCACCGCGGCCACCGACACCCTGCCCGGCCAGCGTGCCGCCAGCGCCTCCGCGTGCTCCTCGCCCAGCGCGACCGACACCATCCCGCCGCGCCCGGCCAGCGACTCGGCGATCACCTGGCTGCGCAACGCGACGACTCGGGCGCCGTCCTCCAGCGACAACCCGCCCGCCACCACGGCCGCGGCGATCTCGCCCTGGCTGTGCCCGATGACGGCGGCCGGCCGCACGCCGAACGAGCGCCACACCTCGACGAGGGAGACCATGACAGCCCAGAGGACGGGCTGGACCACGTCCACCCGGTCCAGCGGCGGCGCTCCTGCGCTGCCGCGCACGACGTCGAGCAGCGACCAGTCGGTGAACGGCGCGAGGGCAGCCGCGCAGGCCGCCATGCGGTCCGCGAACACGGGTGAGTCGTCCAGTAGCTCGACCGCCATCCCCGCCCACTGCGAACCCTGGCCGGGGAACACGAAGACCGCTTCTCCGCCCGCCTCCGCGACACCGCTGACCAGACCGGCGGCGCTGTCACCCGCCGCGAGCGCGTCCAGTGCCCGGGCCAGGGATTCGCGGTCCCCCCCGATGGCGACGGCGCGGTGGTCGAAGGTGGAGCGCAGGGTGGCGAGTGCGTGCCCCACCGGGGCCGGATCGGTCGCGCTGTCGAGGAGCACGCGCAGGCGGGCGGCCTGGTCGCGGAGCCCCGGACCACTCTTCGCCGACAGTGGCCAGGGCGTCGCCGGGAGACGGGTCGCCGAGGGTGGCGCCGCCTCGTCCGCGGCGGGCGCCTCCTCGAGGATGAGGTGGGCGTTGGTGCCGGACACGCCGAACGCCGACACGCCGGCCCGGCGCGGATGCCCCGTCTCCGGCCACGGGCGGCCGTCGGTCAGCAGCCGGACACCTCCGGACGACCAGTCCACATGGGGTGACGGCTCGTCCACGTGCAGGGTCTTCGGCAGCGCCGCGTGCCGCAGCGCCATGACCATCTTGATCACGCCCGCGACCCCCGCGGCGGCCTGCGTGTGACCGATGTTCGACTTCAGCGATCCGAGCCAGAGCGGGCGGTCCTCGGGTCGGCCCCTGCCGTAGACCGCGAGCAGCGCCCCGGCCTCGACCGGATCGCCGAGGCGGGTGCCGGTGCCGTGCGCCTCGACGGCGTCCACCTCGGCGGCGGCCAGGCCCGCGCTCGCCAGCGCCCGCCGGATCACCCGCTGCTGCGACGGGCCGTTCGGGGCGGTCAGGCCGCTGCTCGCGCCGTCCTGGTTGATCGCGCTTCCCCTGATCACCGCGAGTACGGGGTGGCCGTTGCGGCGCGCGTCGGACAGGCGCTCCAGGACGAGCAGACCCACACCCTCGGCCCATCCGGTGCCGTCGGCCGACGCCGAGAAGGCCTTGCACCGCCCGTCCGCGGACAGCGCGCGCTGGCGACTGAACTCGACGAAGGTCAGCGGTGTCGGCATGACCGTCACCCCGCCGGCCAGGGCCAGCGAGCACTCGCCCTGCCGCAGCGACTGCGCCGCCAGGTGCAGCGTCACCAGCGACGACGAGCACGCCGTGTCGACGGTCACCGCGGGCCCTTCGAGGCCGAACGTGTAGGAGATCCGGCCGGAGGCGACGCTGGCGGTGTTGCCGGTCAGGACGTAGCCCGAGACGGCCTCGTTGTCCTGAAGTCGTCCGGAGCCGTAGTCCTCGTAGGTCATGCCCACGAAGACACCCGTCTGGCTGCCCCGGACCGACTCCGGGGCGATGCCCGCCCGTTCGAGGGCCTCCCAGGCGGTCTCCAGGAGGAGCCGCTGCTGCGGGTCCATGGCCAGCGCCTCGCGCGGGGAGATCCCGAAGAACCCCGCGTCGAAGTTCGCGGCGTCGTGGAGGAAACCGCCTTCGACGACGTAGGTCTTGCCGGGGCCGTCCGGGTCGGGGTCGTAGAGGGAGTGCACGTCCCAGCCGCGGTTCGCCGGGAACCGGGAGATCGCGTCGCCGCCCGAGGCCACCAGCCGCCACAGATCCTCGGGCGAGCGGACGCCCCCGGGGAAACGGCAGCCGATGCCGACGACCGCCACCGGCTCGTGTTCCCGCCCCTCAAGCTCGCGGACCCGTTCGTGCGCATCGTCGAGGTCGGCAGTGACCCGCCTCAGGTACTCGAGCAGCCGCTCTTCGTTTCCCATCACTGGTCACCCTTTTTCGTGCCGTACTTCTGGTCGATGTAGTCGAAGAGCTCGTCCTGGGATGCCGAGTGCACGGCCGAAGCCGGCCCGTCGTCACCGGGTGGTGGGACGTCGAGGGCGGTCAGCAGGCCGCGCAACCTGACGGCCAGTGCCTGGCGTGTCTCCCCGTCCGCGGCGTCGACGGCGTTCTCCAGCAGCGCGAAGCCGGCCATGAGGTCGTCCGCTGCGGAGGCTGCCTCGTCGAGCACCACCTCCACGAGATGCCGGGACAGGGCCGCGACGGTGGGATGGTCGAACACCAGGGTCGCCGGCAGCTCGTGACCGGTGACCGCGCTCATCCGGGTCCGCAGCTCGACGGCGGTGACCGAGTCCATGCCGAGTTCGAGGAATCCGCGTTCGGTCTGCAGGGTTCGCGGAGTCGCGTGCCCCAGGACCGACGCCGCGTGTTTGCGGACGAGGTCCACCATGTGGGCCTCGCGTTCCGCTTGTGGCAGCGCAAGCAGCCGCTGTCGCAGGGTGAGGGTGTCGGCGCCCCGCACCGGGTCCCCCTGGGTCAGCACTTCCACTGCTGCCTGCCCCAGCTGCGCCGGTGGTGTTCCCGGCTTCGGGACGTCGAGCCAGTAGCGGTGGTGCTCGAAGGCGTAGGTCGGAAGGGCGACCCGCAGCGCGCCGGTGCCCTCGAACGCGCGGACCCACTCGACGTCCCAACCCCGGACGTGCAGCGCGGCAAGCGCCGTCAGAACGGTGTCGGCCTCGGCGCGGCCGGGCCGCAGCAGGGGTACGGACAGCGTCTCCCGAACTCCACCGATACCGTCCCGGGCCATCGCGGTGAGGACGCCGTCCGGGCCGAGCTCGACGTACGCGGTGACGCCTTCGGCATCGAGCACCCGGACACCGTCATGGAACCGCACGGCCTGCCGCACATGGCGTACCCAGTACTCCGGCGAGCAGAGCTGGTCGCCCGGGGCTGGCGCACCTGTCACGTTCGACACGACCGGAATGCGCGGAGGGTGGAAGTCCAGGCCCTCCAGCACGGTCCGGAACGCGTCGAGCATGCCCTCCATGAGGTGGGAGTGGAAGGCGTGGCTCACCTGTAGCCGCTTGGTCTTGCGGCCCGTCTCGAGCCAGTGCCGCGCCGTGGCCGACACCGCGTCCTCGTCGCCGGACAGGACGACCGAGGACGGGCCGTTGACCGCGGCGATGGCGAGCCGATCGGAGGTGAAGGGCAGGACCTCCTCCTCCGAAGCCTGGATCGCGACCATCGCTCCGCCGCCGGGCAGGGCCTCCATCAGAGCGCCGCGGGCCGCCACGAGGGCGCAGGCGTCGGGCAGGGACAGGACACCCGCGACATGCGCGGCGGCGACCTCCCCGATCGAGTGCCCCAGCAGGAGGTCCGGGCGCACCCCGTAGTGCTCGAGCAGGCGGAACAGCGCCACCTCGACCGCGAACAGGCCTGCCTGGGCGTGCACCGTGCGGTCCAGGAGTGCCTGGTCGTCGCCGAACACGACGTCCTTCACCGGGCGGTCGAGACGACGCTCCAGCTCGGCGCACACGGCGTCGAAGGCGGCGGCGAACACCGGGGAGGCGTCGTACAGCTCACGACCCATGCCGGCCCGTTGGGCGCCCTGGCCGGTGAACAGGAAAGCCAACCGGCCGCCCGGCTGCACCACACCCTGGACCAACGCCAGGTCCACGTCTCCGTCGGCCAGGGCGCGCAGGGCGTTCTCGCCGCCCCGCTCGTCGTTGACCAGGACCACCGCGCGGTGTTCGAACGCCGACCGGGTGGTCGCCAGGGAGAGGCCGATGTCGGCGACGCCGAACTCGGGGTGCGCCGCCGTGTGGCCGCGCAGACGCTCGGCCTGCAGGCGGAGCGCCTGGGTGCTGCGGGCCGAGATCGTCCAGGGCAGCACGGACGGCACCCGCGATGGCGCCCGCGCCGTTAGCGGCTCGGGAACAGCGGGTGCCTGCTCCAGGATGATGTGGGAGTTGGTGCCGCTGACGGCGAAGGACGACACCCCGACGCGGCGCGGGCGCCCGGTCTCCGGCCACGGGCGTGCCTCGGTCAGCAGCTCCACCGCACCCGACGACCAGTCCACGTGCGGCGACGGCTCGTCCACGTGCAGCGTCTTCGGCAACACCCCGTGCCGCATCGCCATGATCATCTTGATCATCCCGGCCGCACCCGCCGCGGTCTGGGTGTGGCCGATGTTCGACTTGACCGAGCCGAGCCACAGCGGACGGCCGTCGTGGCGCTCCTGCCCGTAGGTCGCCAGCAGGGCGCCCGCCTCGATCGGGTCGCCCAGCCGGGTCCCCGTCCCGTGCGCCTCCACCGCGTCCACCTCGGCGGGCGTCAGGCCCGCGGACGCCAACGCCTGCCGGATCACCTGCTGTTGGGCGGGGCCGTTCGGCGCGGTCAGGCCATTGCTCGCGCCGTCCTGGTTGACCGCCGAACCGCGGACCACGGCCAGGATCTCGTGACCGTGGCGACGCGCGTCCGACAACCGCTCCAGGAGCAGCATTCCCACACCCTCGGCCGGGCCGAAACCGTTGGCCGAGGCCGAGAACGGCTTGCACCTGCCATCCGGTGCCATGCCCCGCTGCCGGGTGAACTCCACGAACGCCACCGGCGTGGACATCACGGTCACCGCGCCCGCCAGCGCCATGGTGCACTCCCCCTGCCGCAGCGACTGGGCGGCGAGGTGCACCGCCACGACCGCGGACGAGCACGCGGTGTCGATGGTGAGCGCGGGACCCTCCAGGCCGAGGGCGTACGCCACCCTGCCGGAGATGATGCTGCCCGCGTTCCCGTTGCTGAGATAACCCTCGATCTCCCTGGGGACCTCGGGCAGTCGCGACGCGTAGTCGTGGTACATCACCCCGGTGAAGACACCGACCCGGTCGCCGCGCAGCGACAGCGGATCGAGGCCCGCCCGTTCGACCGCCTCCCAGGAGGTCTCGAGCAGCAACCGCTGCTGCGGGTCCATGGCCAGCGCCTCACGGGGGCTGATGTTGAAGAATCCCGGATCGAAGTCCGCGGCCGCGCGCAGGAAACCACCCTCCCTGGCATAGCTCTTGCCGTAGGCGTCGGGATCCGGGTCGTAGAGCCCCTCCACGTCCCAGCCACGGTCGTCGGGGAAGTCGGAGATGGCGTCGCCACCCTCGGCCAGCAAATCCCACAGCTCTTCCGGCGAATCGATGCCGCCGGGGAAGCGGCAACTCATGCCGACGATCACGATGGGGTCGTCCGTTACCGGGCGGACGACGGCGGAGCTCCCGCTCGCGGCCGACGGGGCCTCCGCGCCCAGCAGCAGCTCCCGCAGGTGCCGGGCCAGCACGGTCGGGCGCGGGTGATCGAAGGCGAGGGTCGCGGGCAGGTTCAGCCCGGTCGCGGCGCTGAGCCGGTTGCGCAACTCCATCGAGGTGAGCGAGTCGAACCCGAGATCCTTGAAGGCCCGGTTCGGGTCGGTCGCCTCGTCCGGGGAATGGCCGAGCACCTGGGCGATGGAGGAGGAGACCAGGTCGAGCAGCAGACGCTCCTGCTCGACCGCGCTCCGGACGGACAGCTGCTGCCGCAGGGCGGAGTCGACGCCCGTGGTGGCGTTCCCCCCGGTGGCCCGCCGCCGGGCTGGCGTCCGCACCAGGCCGCTCAGCACCGCGGGGAGCAATCCGGTGCGGGCACGGGCGCGCAGGACCTCGAAGTCGAGAGCGGCGGGGGCCAGGAAGTGCCCCTGGGCGCCGAGGCAGCTGTCGAACAACGCCAGGCCGGTGCGGGCGTCGAGCGGCACCAGGCCCGACCCGGTGATGCGGCGAACATCGCGTCCGTCCAGCCGGTCGGCCATGCCCGCGGACCACAGCCCCCAGGCAAGCGACAGGCCCGGCCGGCCAGCAGCCCGACGCTGCGCGGCCAGCGCGTCCAGGAAGGTGTTGGCCGCCGCGTAGTTGGCCTGGCCCGGGCTGCCGATGGTGCCCGCCATCGAGGAGAACAGCACGAACATCGAGAGCTCGGCGTCGCGAGTCAGCTCGTGCAGCAGGAGTGCGGTGTCGGCCTTGGGCCGCAGCACCTTGTCGATCCGCTGCGGCGTCAGCGAGTCCAGGACGCCGTCGTCGAGCACTCCCGCCGCGTGGACGACCCCGACCAGGGGGTGTTCGGCGGGCACGGCGGCCAGGGTCCGTTCGAGTGCGGAACGGTCCGTGGCGTCGCACGCCGCGATCGTCAGGGCGGCACCGGCCTCGGTGAGGTCGGAGGCGAGCTGGGCCGCGCCCTCGGCGTTGCCGCCGGACCGGCTGACGAGCAGGAGGTGCTTGACCCCGTGCTCCGCGACGAGGTGCCGGGCGACCAGCCCGCCGAGCGACCCGGTTCCCCCGGTGATCAGCACGGTCCCCTCGGTGTTCAGCGGATGGGGTGGCACCTCCTCTCCGCCCGTGGGAGTCCCTTCCAGACGAGGCGCGTACAGGCTGCCGGCACGGATCGCCAGCTGCGGTTCCTCGACGGCGAGCGCCCCGGCGGGCAGACCGGCCGGCGCATCGTCCGGGTCGATGTCGAGCAGGCCGAACCGGCCGGGCTGCTCGGCCAGGGCGGCACGGACCAGTCCCCAGACCGGGGCGTTCACCAGGTCCGGGACGCGGTCCCCGGGCCGGGCGGCCACGGCTCCGCGGGTCAGGAAGACCAGGCGGCGGCCGTCGAACCGCTGGTCCGCGAGCCACCGCTGGATCAGGTCGAGCGCCCGGTGCGCGGCCGCGTGGTGGTCGCCACCGGAGCCCGGTGGCACCAGCAGGACGTCGAAGGCCTCGGTCGCCTCCGCCGCGGAGGCCAGGTCGACGTGGACCTCGCCGGCGGGGACGAAGCCCAGGTCGCCGGTGAGGGCCGCCCACCGCACCGGGTCGGGCGTCTCCCGAACCGGTTTCCACTCCAGTCGGTAGAGGGCCCCGGGACCGCCCGTCTGGGCCCCGAGGTTCCGCGGCGCCTCCCGGAACACCAGCGATTCGATCGACGCGACCGGGCGGCCCGCGTCGTCCGCGACGGTCACCGCCACGGTGTCCGCGTCCTTGCGGACCAGGCTCACCCTCAGCTCGGAGGCGCCGGTCGCGTGCAGGGAGACACCTCGCCAGACGAACGGAATGAGCGCCTGGCCCTGGTCGGCGCCGAGCGCGACGGTCTGCAGGGCGGCGTCCAGGAGCGCCGGATGAAGGCCGTAACGGGGGGCCTCCTCGCGTTGCTCCTCGGCCAGGGCGACGTCGGCGAAGATCTCCTCGCCGCGCCGCCAGGCCGCCCGGATGCCCTGGAAGGCGGGCCCGTAGCCGAATCCGGCGGCGGCGAAGTCCGCGTAGAGCTGCCCGGTGTCCAGGGGGACCGACCCCTCGGGCGGCCACGCGGACGCCTCGGTCGGGGCGCTCTGGACGTCGGGGACGAGCACCGCCGTCGCGTGCCTGGTCCACCCGGCGGACTCGGCGGCCCGGTCGGGGCGGGAGTGGACGGTCAGCGAGCGCCGGCCCGCCTCGTCGGCGGCGGAGACCGCCAGTTGGAGCGACACCGCCGCGTCCTCGTCGAGGACCAGGGGTGTTTCGAGGCTGAGTTCCTCGAGCCGTCCGCAGCCCACCTGGTCGCCCGCGTGGACGGCGAGTTCGACGAACGCCGCGCCGGGGAGGATGACGTTGTCCTTGACGCTGTGGTCGGCGAGCCAGGGGTGGGTGCGCAGGGACAGCTTGCCGGTCAGCACCAGCCCGTCGGACTCAGCGAGCCCCACCGCCGCACCGAGCAACGGATGGTCCGCCGAACGCAGCCCCATCGCGGCGACATCACCCACATCCGGCCCCGACTCCAACCAGAAACGACTGCGTTGGAACGGATACGTCGGCAAATCAACAACCCGACCACCAGCAACAGCGAAAAACGCCTCCCAATCAACCGCCACACCCCGCACCGCCAACCCCGCCACCGCCGCCGACAACGCCCCCACCTCACCACGACCCGCCCGCAAAAACGG